>NZ_LT960614.1:3887500-4187500 GCF_900231165.1 Hartmannibacter diazotrophicus | reverse complement strand
CAAGAATGTCCACGTCCACAAGGGGCCGACGATCATCCCCCTCAACAAGGACGCCTTCGACGTCCATGACGTGGACTATGCCGCGACGGACTTCCCGAACCTCAACTGGATCGTGGAGCATGTCGGCCTGCCGCGTCTCGACGACTTCTGCTGGATCGCGGTCCAGGAGACCAATGTCTACGGCGGCCTTGCCGTCGCCTTGCCTTTCATCCATTCGCGACCGCGCTATTTCGCCGAGATGATCGCCGAGCTGCTGTTCTGGGTCGGGCCGGACAAGATCCTTTTTGGCTCCGACTATGCGATCTGGACGCCGCGCTGGCTGGTCGAGAAGTTCTGGGCCTTCGAACTGCCCGAAGACATCAAGCAGGAGCGGGGCGTGGATCTCACGCCGGAGATCAAGGAGAAGATCCTCGGCCTCAACGCGGCCGCCCTCTATGGCATCGATGTCGCCGCCCGCAAGAAGGCACTGGCCAGCGACCCGGTCGCCGTCGCGGCGGAGTGAGGCCATGACGATGTCGACGAGAGACCATCAAAGGCTGGAAGCCGAGATGTGGCGCGCGCTCGATAGCGTCAACGACCCCGAACTCGACGAGTCGGTCACGTCGATGGGGTTCGTCGAGCGGGCCGTTGTCGACGGGCAGGGCAACATCCAGGTCGACTTCCGGCTGCCGACCTACTGGTGTTCGCCGAACTTCGCCTTCCTGATGCTCGACGATCTTCGCCGGGCACTCGGGGGACTGTCGTGGTCGCCGGCGTTCAGCATCGAACTGCACGACCACATGTTCGCCGAGGAGGTCAACGAGGGGCTCGCCGCAGGCAAGCCCTTCGAGGACATCTTCGGGGAGCTTGCCGGGGATCAGGGACTGGACGAGTTGCGCGCGACCTTCGCGATGAAGGCCTACAAGCGCCGCCAGGAGGCGGTGCTGCGCGGACTGCGGCTGGAGGGCTTCACCGACGAGGAGATCGTCGGCATGGACGTCGGGACCCTTGATGCCGTTCCGCTGGGCGACAGCGAAGCATCGAGCCAGAAGCCGCGCTATCGCAGCGCCCTTCTTTCCCGATGGGCCGAGCTTGACCCGAGCGACCCCGCCTTTCCGACCTGGGAGGGGCAGAGCATCCCGGCGGACGGTCTCAACGACTATCTCTCCGAGTTGCGCCGGCTCAGGGTGAACATGGAGTTCAGCGGCGCGCTTTGCCGGGGGCTCAAGTCCGCCCGCTACAAGGAGATGGAGATGGTCGACGGCGAACCGACGCTCGTCGACTTCATTCTCGATCGCGTCCCGCCGCGACAGCCGTGCGAGACGCTCGGCGCGGGATCAGGGCGGTGACGTCCGAAGGCTAGCACGACGGTTCGCCGGCCTGGCCGGCGGACCCTTTCGACAACAACAGAACAACAGGGTGGCGCGCCGCAGTCGCGGCGCGGGAGGAATCTCATGTCCAAATTGCTGCTTCACAATTCCGCGGCCCGCAAAGCCCTGGCGCGGGGCGTCGCCCAGCTTGCGGCCGCCGTCGAGCCGACGCTCGGTCCGAAGGGCCTCAATGCCATGATCGACAGGCCGATCGGCACGCCGATGATCACGCGTGACGGTGTCAGCATCGCCAGCGAGATCGAACTGTCGGACCGCTTCGAAAACATGGGGGCGCAGGTCGTCCGCGAGGTCTCCATGCAGACCAACGAGATTGCCGGCGACGGGACGACGACCGCGATCGTCCTTGCCAACGCCCTGATCCAGAGTGGAGTCACGGCGGCCGATCGCGGCAGCAAGGCCGTCGACCTGTGCAAGGGCATCAATCTTGCCGTCGAGGAGGTCACCAAGGCCCTGTCGCTGTCGGCGCGGGCAACCCAGGGCAATGGCATGCTCCGGGCCGTCGCCAATATCGCCGCGACCGACCCGAAGCTCGGTGCGCTTGTCGCCGATGCCTTCGAGAGCGTCGGCGCCGAGGGCGTGATCTCGACCGACTTCAGCGTCACCACCGAGACGTGGCTGGATGTGGTCGAGGGCATGTCCTTCGACCGCGGTTATCTCTCCCACCACATGGTGACCGACCAGGAGAAGATGGAAGCTGTTCTTGAGCGCCCCCTGATCCTGATGACGGACCTGAAGATCAAGGACCCGGCCTCGCTCGATACCGCCCGCGCGATCGCGGCCAAGGCCGGACGGCCGCTGCTGATCATCGCCGAAGAGGTGTCGCCCGAAGTGGTGGTCACGCTGCTCGGCAAGGAGGGCCCCGGCCGCTACCTCGTGATCCATCCGCCGGAATACGGCCATTGGCGCAAGGCGATGATGGAGGATCTCGCCATTCTCACCGGCGGCCGCGTCATCGCGCGCGACCTCGGCGGGGCGCTGGAAGCGGTGACGGCGGACGATCTTGGCGGGGCCGAGCGGGTGCGCACGAGCGCCAGCTATACGACCGTCGTCGGCGGCGAAGGCGACCGGAACGCGATCGTCGCGCGCCGGGCCCAGGTCCAGCGCCAGTATGAGGCGGCGCCGCCGAATATCGAGCAGGACAAGCTGCGCGAGCGCCTTGCCAAACTCTCGGGCGGGACGGCGGTGCTCTATGCCGGCGGCGTCACCCCCGTGGAGCAGAAGCGCACCATCCAGCTTATCGAGGATTCCTTGAGTGCCGTCCGCGCGGCCTTCGAGGAGGGGGTTGTTGCCGGCGGCGGCTCGGCGCTCGCCCAGATGGGGCCTGTCCTCGCCGCGCTGGAGGGGACGGTCGAGGGCGATGTCCGCGAGGGTGTCGGTCTCGTGCGCTCGGTGCTGACGCGTCCGCTGTGGCGGATCGCCACCAACGCCGGCCAGGACGCCGACACGATCGTCACCGAGGTGAGCCGCGTCAACGGCGGCTACGGCTTCGACGCGGCGAGCGGCACCTTTGTCAACATGTATGAGGCAGGCATTATTGATCCTGTTCGCGTGACGATCTCCGCGCTCAGGAACGCGGCGTCGGTCGCGACGCTCATCATGACCACCGAGACCCTCGTCGGCGATCTGCCCGAACATTTCGATCCGACCGCAGGGGCGGCGCTTGGCGGCGGCGCGGAGCTGCTCGGCCGGGCCTGAGGTCCGGCGGTGCGGTGCAATCCATTGAAGAAGACCACAAGACGTGAAGGGAGGCGGCCATGAAAGCGGCCATGCTCTATGAATACGACCCCGCCGTGAACGTGAACCTCAAGATCGAGGACGTCAGGGTGCCCGAGATCACGGCGCCGGACGAGGTGATCGTCCGGGTCGGCGCGGCGGGCCTTTGCCGCACCGATCTTCACATCATCGAAGGCGTCTGGAAGCCAACGATGGATCCGAACGGCACGCTGCTGCCCTACATCATGGGACACGAGAACGCCGGCTGGGTCGAGGATGTCGGCAGCAGCGTCAAGTCGGTGAAGCCAGGCGATGCCGTCATCTGCCATCCCTTCCGCTCTTGCGGCGTCTGCCTCAATTGCCGCCATGGCGAGGACATGTACTGCGACAACGGCGCCTTTCCCGGTCTCGGCATGAACGGCGGCTTTGCCGAGTATTTCGTCACCAGCGAGCGGTCGCTCATCAAGCTGAAGAAGGGCATCATGCCCATCGAGGTCGCGCCGCTCGCGGATGCCGGCATCACGGCCTATCGGGCTGCCAAGCGGGCCGCCCGCCTGTTGCGCCCCGGCTCCTATTGCGTGCTGGTCGGCATCGGCGGCCTCGGTCATATCGCGCTCCAATCGCTGCACGCCATCTCCGGCTGCCGGATCATCGCCGTCGACCGGGAACCCGCGGCGCAGAAGCTTGCCAAGGATCTCGGCGCGGACTTCGTCCTCGACGGCGGCCCGAATGTCATCGAGGAGGTCAAGGAGATCACCGGCGGCGGCGCGCATGTGGTCATCGACTTCGTCGGCGAACTGGGCGTGGAAAACATCTGCTGGAAGATGGCTCGCAAGGGCGGGCAGATGTTCGTCGTCGGCTATGGCGGCAAGATCGAGGTGCCGACGGTCCATCTTGTCATCGAAGAGATCAATATCGGTGGCAGTCTGGTCGGCAACTACACCGAACTCGTCGAACTGATGGAGCTCAACGCCGACGGCAAGGTGAAGATGCACTACACCGAGTACAATCTCGCCAACATCAACACCGCGATCGACGACTTCAAGCACCGGCGCTTTACCGGGCGCGGGGTCATCGTGCCGTAGCGCGGTCTGGTCCAGCGCAACAAGGAAACCTACGGCAGATCATGAACTTCTGGCCGCCGCGTTTCCAGGTGTCTGGGCCGGAGGGGACTGCCCTCCGGCCCAGCTTCCCGAGTTTTCAGGTCCTGATAGGTGTTCTGTGACGAAGTGGGTCTATCGTTTCGGCAACGGGATGGCGGAAGGCACGCGCGACATGCGCGATCTTCTGGGTGGCAAGGGGGCGAATCTTGCCGAAATGTCCGCCATCGGGCTTCCCGTCCCGCCCGGCTTCACGATCTCGACGGCGGTCTGCACGCATTTTTATGAGCACGATTGCCGCTTCCCGGACGGGCTGCGGCAGGATGTCGCCAAGGCGCTCGCCGAGACAGGCAGCATCGTCGGCAAGTCCTTCGGCGATCCGGACGATCCGCTGCTCGTCTCGGTCCGGTCCGGCGCCCGCGCCTCAATGCCGGGGATGATGGACACCGTGCTCAACCTCGGCCTCAACGACATCGCGGTCGAGGCGGTGGCCCGCGCGAGCGGCGACGCACGCTTTGCCTATGACAGCTATCGCCGCTTCATCTCCATGTATGCGGAGGTCGTGCTCGGGCTGGAGCATGGCGCCTTCGAGGACATCCTGCACGACTGCAAGACGAGGCTCGGCCGCCTTGCCGACACGGATCTGCGCGCAGAAGACTGGCTTGCCGTCATCGCGGCCTACAAGAGCCATGTGCTCGATGTCCTGCACCGTCCATTTCCCGACGATCCGATGGAGCAGCTCTGGGGCGCGATCGGCGCCGTCTTTTCGTCCTGGATGAACGAGCGGGCGATCACCTATCGCAGCCTGCACGGCATTCCGGCAAGCTGGGGAACGGCGGTCAACGTCCAGGCCATGGTCTTCGGCAACCGGGGCGAGACGTCGGCGACCGGGGTTGCCTTCACCCGCAATCCCTCGACCGGCGAGAATGCCTTCTTCGGCGAGTATCTCGTCAATGCCCAGGGCGAGGATGTCGTCGCGGGAATCCGTACACCGCAGCCGCTGACCGCGACTGCTTCCGATCCATCCACGATGGAAGCGGTCATGCCGGACGCCTTCCGGGAATTGTCCGCCATTTCGACGCGGCTGGAGCAGCACTACCGCGACATGCAGGACATCGAGTTCACGGTCGAGGACGGCAAGCTCTGGATGCTGCAGACGCGTTCGGGCAAGCGCACCACCCATGCCGCCGTCCGTATCGCGGTCGAAATGGCCAGAGAGGGCCTGATCAGCCGCGCGGACGCCGTTCGCCGTATCGAGCCGGCCTCGCTCGACCAATTGCTGCATCCCTCCATCGATCCGGCGGCCGAGAAAATCGAGGTGGCGCGCGGCCTTCCTGCTTCGCCCGGTGCTGCCTGCGGCGAGATCGCCTTCAGCGCCGAAGAGGCCGAGGTCGCGCGGATGGCCGGTCGGGACGTCATCCTGGTGCGGCAGGAGACGAGCCCGGAAGACATCAAGGGCATGCTTGCCGCCAACGGCATCCTCACAAGGCTCGGCGGGATGACCTCGCACGCGGCCGTCGTCGCGCGCGGCTGGGGCAAGACCTGCGTTTCCGGCGCCAGCGGCCTTGAGATCGATGCCAAGGCCGGCCGGATGACGGTGGGCGGAAGGGTTTTCCTTCGCGGCGAGACAATCACGATCGACGGATCGTCCGGCCGGGTCTATGCGGGCAAGGTGGCAATGCGCCAGCCCGTGCTCTCGGAGGATTTCGCGACGCTGATGCAATGGGCCGATGCCGTCCGGCGCATGAAGGTCCGGGCCAACGCCGAAACGCCCGAGGATGCCCGGCAGGCGCGCGCCTTCGGCGCCGAAGGGATCGGACTTTGCCGCACCGAGCACATGTTCTTCGACGAGGCGCGCATCGCAAGCGTCCGGGCCATGATTCTTGCCGATGACGAGACCGGGCGCCGGGCTGCGCTTGCCAGGCTGCTGGAGATGCAGCGGTCCGATTTTCAGCAGTTGTTCGAGATCATGGACGGGCTTCCCGTCACGATCCGGCTTCTCGATCCGCCGCTGCACGAGTTCCTGCCTCATGGCGAGGCAGAGATCGAGGCGCTTGCCGCCGCGATGGAAATGCCGGTCGAACGGCTGAGGGCCCGGGCCCTGGAGCTTGGCGAACACAATCCGATGCTCGGATTTCGCGGCTGCCGCCTGGCCATCGCCTTTCCGGAAATCGCGGAAATGCAGGCACGGGCCGTCTTCGAAGGCGCACTGGCGGCCGAGACGACGACAGGCCGGCCGGTCGTGCCGGAGATCATGGTGCCGCTCGTCACCACGCGGGCGGAATTCGATGTGGTTCGCGGTGTGATCGATGCGACGGCCGAGACGGTGATGGCGCAGACAGGGCGCCGGATCGTCTATCAGGTCGGCACCATGATCGAATTGCCGCGCGCCGCGCTCCGTGCCGGCGAGATTGCCGAAACCGCCGAGTTCTTCTCCTTCGGGACCAACGATCTCACCCAGACGGCACTCGGCATCAGCCGCGACGATGCCGGACGCTTCCTGCGTCTCTATGTGGACAAGGGCATTTACCTGGCCGATCCTTTCGTGACGATCGATCAGGAGGGCATCGGAGAACTCGTCGATCTTGCCATTTTGCGCGCCCGCAAGCGGCGGCCGGACATCAAGCTCGGCATCTGCGGCGAGCATGGCGGGGATCCGGCCTCGATTGATTTCTTCGATCAGGTCGGGCTCGATTACGTGTCCTGCTCACCGTTTCGCGTGCCCGCGGCCCGGCTTGCCGCGGCGCAGGCAAGCCTTGCACGTCAGGAGAGCCGGGCGGGCAGGGACGAGGCCACGGCAGGAGAGGATGCGACCGTCCGGAACCTGCTCCCGTCGTCCCTTTCTGCCGAGCCGCTCGCCACGACTGCGGGGGCGACACGATCATGATCGGACGAGGTTCGAAAACGGCAATACTGGAGAGACAGGCGTCGGTCGATAAGAATGTCTTATCGCTAAAATCAGTAAATCCAACTTCCTCTGATCGGGTGCGCTTGATAGGTTCGCCGCCAAGAAGATTGGAGGGACGAATCCTAGGAAGCCCTCGCGTCGAGGCTGCTGTCGATGGCCGGGAGAGGAACTTCCGAACGGCCAGAGCTGGCGCCGGCGCCCCGGTCTCGATCCAGAATGAACAAGTGCAAGAACAACATGCGAATCGAGGCATTCCGCCCGCACGTCCCGCCCGACAGGCCCTCTGGCTTCGCCATCACGATGACAGGCGGCGGTTCCGGGGATCGGGCGGCGCTCCTACATCAATGACACAAACAACCCACCCATGATCGGAGAGAGAGATGGACACGAAACTCAGTGAGGTCAACGACAGTTCGGCGAAATGCCCCGTCATGCACGGCGGCATCACGCACTCCGGAACATCGGTCATGGACTGGTGGCCGAATGCCCTCAACCTCGACATCCTTCACCAGCACGACACCAAGACCAACCCGTTGGGCAAGGAGTTCAGCTACCGCGAGGAGTTGAAGAAGCTCGACGTCGAGGCGCTGAAGAAGGACATGCATGCGCTGATGACCGACAGCCAGGAATGGTGGCCGGCTGACTGGGGTCACTACGGCGGTCTCATGATCCGCATGGCCTGGCATGCGGCCGGTTCCTATCGCCTCGCCGACGGCCGTGGCGGCGGCGGCACCGGCAACCAGCGTTTTGCCCCGCTGAACTCCTGGCCGGACAACGTCAGCCTCGATAAGGCCCGCCGTCTTCTCTGGCCGATCAAGAAGAAGTACGGCAACAAGGTCTCCTGGGCCGACCTGATGATCCTCGCCGGCAATATCGCCTATGAATCCATGGGTCTGAAGACCTTCGGCTTCGGCTTCGGCCGCGAGGACATCTGGCATCCGGAAAAGGACGTCTACTGGGGCGCCGAGAAGGAGTGGCTCGCTCCGTCGGACGAGCGCTATGAGAATGTCGCGAACCCGGCCACCATGGAAAACCCGTTGGCCGCGGTCCAGATGGGCCTCATCTACGTCAACCCGGAAGGCGTCAACGGCACGCAGGATCCGCTGAAGACGGCTGCCCAGGTGCGCGAGACCTTCGCCCGCATGGCGATGAACGACGAGGAAACCGTGGCGCTCACCGCCGGCGGCCACACCGTCGGCAAGACCCACGGCAATGGCGATGCCAAGGCGCTCGGCCCGGAGCCGGAAGCCGCCGGCCCGGAAATGCAGGGCATGGGCTGGGACAACCCGCACCAGAATGGCCTTGCCAGCCGCGCGGTCACGTCTGGTCTCGAAGGCGCCTGGACGACGAACCCGACCGTGTTCGACATGGGCTTCTTCGACATGCTGTTCGGCCACGAATGGAAGCAGACGAAGAGCCCGGCCGGCGCCAACCAGTGGGAGCCGGTCAGCATCAAGGACGAAGACAAGCCGGTTGACGCCAGCGATCCGTCGATCCGTCACAACCCGATGATGACCGACGCCGACATGGCGATGAAGATGGACCCGATCTACAACGCGATCTGCCAGAAGTTCATGGCCGATCCGGAGTATTTCAAGGACACCTTCGCCCGCGCCTGGTTCAAGCTGACCCACCGCGACATGGGGCCGAAGGCGCGCTACGTCGGCCCTGACGTTCCCGCCGAAGACCTGATCTGGCAGGACCCGATCCCGGAAGGTCCGACCAACTACGACATCGGCGCGATCAAGTCGAAGATCGCCGCGTCCGGCCTCTCCATCGCCGAGATGGTCTCGACCGCCTGGGACAGCGCCCGCACCTATCGCGGTTCGGACATGCGCGGCGGTGCCAACGGTGCGCGTATCCGCCTTGCGCCGCAGAAGGACTGGGAAGGCAACGAGCCGGCCCGTCTTGCCAAGGTGCTCGGCGTTCTGGAGCCGATCGCCGCTCAGTATGGCGCCAGCGTCGCCGACGTCATCGTGCTTGCCGGCAACGTCGGCATCGAGAAGGCCGCCAAGGCGGCCGGTCACGACGTCTCGGTGCCCTTCGCGCCGGGCCGTGGCGATGCGACCGACGAGATGACCGACGCGTCGTCCTTCGACGTTCTGGAGCCGCTTGCGGACGGTTACCGCAACTGGCTGAAGCAGGACTATATCGTCAGCCCGGAAGAGCTGATGCTCGACCGGACCCAGTTGATGGGGCTGACCGCGCATGAGATGACCGTTCTGGTCGGCGGCATGCGCGCCATGGGCACCAACCATGGCGGCACCAAGCATGGCATCTTCACCGACCGCGAAGGCGCGCTGACGACGGACTTCTTCGTCAACCTGACCGACATGGCCTACAAGTGGGTTCCGGCGGGCAGCGGCGTCTATGACATCTGCGAGCGCAAGTCCGGTGCCAGGAAGTGGACGGCGACGCGCATGGACCTGGTGTTCGGCTCGAATGCGATGCTGCGCGCCTATGCCGAGGTCTATGCCCAGGACGACGCGGAAGAGAAGTTCGTCAAGGACTTCGTCGCCGCCTGGACCAAGGTCATGAACGCCGACCGCTTCGACATCGCCTGATCGCGAGCGGTTCTTGAGACAGGATGCAGCCGTGGTGGAAACGCCGCGGCTGTTTCATTTTCCCGGTTCGGGCCTCACTGGCCATGGGGCGTTCAGCCCCGGCCCCGCTTCATGACGTCGAAGGCGGGGAAAATCGTTTCGGCATTGGCTGAAATCCACTCCCGGACCTTCAGCGCCGCCATGCCGGGCGGCCGTTCGGTCGGCGCGCAGAGAAACCATCGGCGGATAATCGGCATACCGTCGCAGGGCAGCGAGACGAGACGTCCGGTGCGAAGTTCCTCGGCCACGGTATGGGCCGAGATCAGGGCGATGCCCAAACCGCTCAGGACGGCCTGCTTGATCGTCTCGTTGGACGTCATCTCGATCGTCTGGAATTCCCGCCCGTTGCCGATTTCATTCAGATAGTGAGCCGCCAGAATGCGCGTGCCGGAGCCGGTTTCGCGCGTGACGAACAGCTCCTTGCCGAGGTCGTCCGCGGTGACGGTGTCCTTGTCCGCGAGCGGATGATCGGCGGCGGCGATGATGACGTGCGGATGGTCGACCAGCGGCGTTGCGTCGACCTTGGGCATCTGGGGCGGGCGCCCCATGATGCAAAGATCGTATTCCCCTTTTCCCAGCGCCTCGATCGTGTCGGCGCGGTTGGCGACCTTCAACCGGACTTCGACATCCGGCATCTCGGACTTCAGCCGGGCGACGATGCCGGGTGCGACATATTTGGCGGTGCTGACGACGCCCAGCGTGACGCTGCCGATCTTGCCGGCATTGAGCGCCCGGATGGTCTGGACGGCGCGTTCCAGAGCCGTATGGGCCTCCTCATAGGCCGTCAGCAGCGCCGCGCCCTGCGGCGTTGGCGTTCCACGTCCGTGGCCTTCGCGCACGAGCAGTGCCGACTCGACGGAATCTTCAAGCAGTTTCAATTGATTGTGGATCGCCGGCCCGGTCAGTCCGAGGCGCGCGGCAGCGGCGGAGATCGTGCCTTCCGACACGACCGCCTGCAGGGCCCGGAGTTGCCTCAGTGTGATCTGATCGAGTGGATTCAAAGTTTTTCTTACACTTTCGTCAGAAATTCGAAATTTTAATATCATTCATCATAGGCGATATCAATGGGGTCATAGGAGACAGCGAGGCTTCCGGATGTCATCCGAACCCAGAATCGAGACAAGCTCGATCCCCGAAAATCTGCACCCGGTCCTGTCGGCTCTTGCCGACGTGGCGGCCGATCTGTCCCGGACGATCGCCCTCGGACCGCTGGCCGGAAACCTTGGCGCGAGCGTCGGCAGCAACACGGACGGCGACGTTCAAAAGGCGCTCGACATCGTTGCGGACAAGGCCTTCGCGGCCGCCCTGAGAGGCACCGGTGTGCGCTGGTACGCCTCCGAGGAACGGCAGGATGTCGCGCAGATCGACGCGGGAGGGGCGTGGGCGCTGGCCATCGATCCGCTGGACGGGTCGTCGAACATCGACGTCAACGTCTCGATCGGAACCATCTTCAGCCTTCAGCCGGCGTTGGACGACGGCGAGGCGACCTTCCTGCGCTCAGGCCGGCATCTCGTTGCGTCCGGGTACTTTGTCTACGGTCCCCAGACGTCGCTGGTCGTCACCTTCGGCGACGGCGTCGAGCAGTTCGTTCTCGACCGGGAGGCGCGTCTCTTTCGCAAGACAAAGAGCGCGCCGTCGATCCCCTCGCAGGCTTGCGAATTCGCGATCAACGCCTCGAATTATCGTCACTGGGCGAAACCGATCCGCGCCTATATCGACGACTGCCTTGCCGGCATCGACGGCCCGCGCGGCAAGAATTTCAACATGCGCTGGGTGGCCTCTCTGGTGGCCGAAACGCACCGCATCATGTCGCGCGGCGGCATCTTCCTTTACCCCGGCGACGACCGGGCCGGCTACGAGCAGGGACGCCTGCGGCTCGTCTACGAGGCAGCGCCCATTGCGTTCCTCGTCGAGCAGGCCGGCGGCATGGCGACGACCGGGCTTCTTGCCGTCCTCGACCAGGTGCCCGAAACGCTCCACGCCCGCACGCCGCTGATCTTCGGCACGAGCGAGAAGGTCCGGAGAGTCATCGACTACCACGCCCTGCCGGAGCTGGAGGACGCAGCCCTTTTCGGCAATCGCGGCCTCTTCCGGGCCTGACCAGAAAGAAGCGGACATGTCCAAGAAACATCCGATCATTTCGGTGACCGGCTCGTCGGGCGCGGGCACCACGACCGTGAAGAAGACCTTCGACGAGATCTTCCGGCGCGAAAACGTGACGGCCGTCTCGATCGAGGGCGATGCATTCCACCGCTATGACCGCATGGCGATGAAGGCCGAACTCGACGCCCGCAAGGCATCGGGCGAGGAGACCTTCAGCCACTTCTCCTACGAGGCCAACGAACTCGACAAGCTCCAGGAGGTCTTTCGGACCTACGGCGAAACGGGGCAGGGGTCGACGCGGCACTACGTTCATGACGAGGAGGAGGCGGAGCGATACGGCGCTGCCCCCGGCACCTTTACCGACTGGGAGCCCTTCCGGAAGAATTCCGACCTTCTCTTCTACGAGGGGCTTCATGGCGCCGTCGTCAACGACACGGTCGATCTCGCGGCGCTGGCCGATCTCAAGATCGGCGTCGTGCCCGTCATCAACCTCGAATGGATCCAGAAGATCCATCGCGACAAGGCCAACCGGGGCTACACGACCGAGGCGGTGACCGACACCATCCTGCGCCGCATGCACGCCTATGTTCACTGCATCTGCCCGCAGTTCTCCGAGACCGACATCAACTTCCAGCGCGTGCCGGTGGTGGATACGTCCAACCCCTTCATTGCCCGCTGGATCCCGACGCCGGACGAAAGCCTTGTTGTGATCCGCTTCAAGAACCCGCGTGGCTTCGACTTTCCCTACCTGACATCAATGATCCACGACAGCTGGATGACCCGCGCCAATTCGCTGGTGATCCCCGGCGGCAAGATGGATCTGGCGATGCAGCTCATCTTCACGCCGATCATCCGTCGGCTCGTTCACGAATCCAAGCGCGCCTGAGGAGAGCCCCGATGAACGTCCAATCCATCATCAAGGCCGACGAGACGGTCATGGCCAACGCCATCCGCGTTCTCGCCATGGACGCCGTCCAGGCCGCCAATTCCGGTCATCCGGGCGCGCCGATGGGCCTCGCCGACGTCGCGACGGTTCTTTTCAACCGCTTCATCACCATCGATCCCGCCGACGACACATGGCCTGATCGCGACCGCTTCGTCATGAGCGCCGGCCACGGCTCGATGCTGGTCTACGCGATCAATCATCTCATCGGCTACGACGACATGGATGCCGATCAGTTGCGCAATTTTCGCCAGCTCGGCGCGCGCACGGCCGGTCATCCGGAATACGGTCACGCCAAGGGCATCGAGACCACGACCGGGCCACTCGGCCAGGGCATTTCGACCGCCGTCGGCATGGCGCTCGCCGAACGCATGATGAATGCCCGTTTCGGCGACGATCTGGTCGATCACTTCACCTATGTCATCGCCGGCGACGGCTGCCTGATGGAGGGCATCAGCCAGGAGGCGATCGATCTCGCCGGTCATCTCGGCCTTGGCCGCCTCATCGTCTTCTGGGACGACAACGGGATCACCATCGACGGCGCGACCGATCTCTCGACAACCACCGACCAGGCCGCCCGCTTCCGCGCCTCCGGCTGGCAGGTCGACGCCGTCGACGGCCACGATCCGGAGGCCATCGCCGCCGCGATCGAAAGGGCGCGGGCCGAGACGGGATGCCCGTCGCTGATTGCCTGCCGCACCATCATCGGCAAGGGCGCGCCCAACAAGGCCGGCAGCCACAAGGTGCACGGCGCGCCTCTCGGCGCCGAGGAAGTGGCGGCCGCGCGCGAGGCGCTTGGCTGGTCCCTTCCGCCGTTCGAGGTGCCGGGCGAGGTCCGTGCCTCCTGGCGCCGGATTGCCGCCCGAGGTGCCGCTGCGCGCGCCGCCTGGCTGGAGCGCAAGGCGAAGAGCGCCCGGACTGCGCATTTCGAGGTGGCCCTTGCCGCACCGGACCGTGGCGCTCTGGATGCGGTGATGGCCGTGCACAAGGCGCAGCTTTCGAAGGACGCACCGAGCGTTGCCACCCGCAAGGCTTCGGAAATGGCGCTGGAGGTGCTGGACGCCGTGCTGCCGAACCTCGTCGGAGGCTCGGCCGATCTCACCGGCTCCAACAACACCCGGACGAAGGCCATGCGGTCCGTCACCCGCAACGACTATTCGGGCGACTATATCCACTACGGCATCCGCGAGCATGGCATGGCCGCCGCGATGAACGGCATCGCGTTGCATGGCGGTTTCGTGCCCTTCGGCGGCACCTTCCTGGCCTTTGCCGACTATTGCCGCCCGTCGATCCGCCTGTCGGCGCTGATGGGCGTGCCGGTGACCTATGTCATGACCCATGACTCGATCGGCCTTGGCGAGGACGGCCCGACGCACCAGCCGGTCGAGACCATCGCGTCGCTGCGCGCCATGCCCAACCTTGCCGTCATCCGCCCGGCGGATGCGGTGGAAACGGCCGAGGCCTGGCAGATCGCGGCCTGTTCGGCCTCCATGCCCACCGTCCTGTGCCTGTCGCGCCAGAACCTGCCGACGGTCCGGCGCGTCCATACGGACGAAAACCGCACCGCGCGCGGGGCCTATGTCCTCCGTGAGGCGCCGGACGGCCGCGACGTGACGCTGATCGCGACCGGCTCGGAGGTCGAGATCGCGCTTGCCGCAGCCGACATGCTTGCGTCGGGAGGCATCCGGGCAGCGGTTGTCTCCGCCCCCTGTTTCGAGCTCTTCGCCGCGCAGCCGGAGGACTACCAGGAAGCCGTCCGTGGCACCGCGCCCCGCGTCGGCATCGAGGCCGCCATCCGTCAGGGCTGGGAGCTCTTCCTTGAACGCGGCGACGGCTTCGTCGGCATGACCGGTTTCGGCGCCTCGGGCCCGGCCGAAGACCTCTACCGCCATTTCAACATCACCGCCGCAGCCGTCACGGCCATGGCGAAGAGCCTCGTCAGGAAGGGTTGAGACGCATGACAACGCGCGTTGCCATCAACGGGTTCGGGCGGATCGGCCGCAATGTCCTGCGTGCCATCGTGGAATCCGGGCGGACCGACATCGAGGTCGTCGCGATCAACGACCTGGGGCCGGTCGAGACCAATGCGCACCTCATGCGCTACGACAGCGTCCATGGCCGCTTTCCCGGAACCGTCACGGTCGCCGGCGACACGATCGACGTCGGACGCGGCCCCATCCGGGTGACCGCGATCCGCGACCCGGCAGACCTGCCCTGGTCCGACGTCGACGTGATCATGGAATGCACCGGCATCTTCACGTCGAAGGAAAGGTGCGCGCCGCATCTTCGCACCGACGCCAGGCGGGTTCTGATCTCCGCGCCCGGAGAAGATGCCGACAAGACCATCGTCTTCGGCGTCAATCACGCGACGCTGACGACGGACGATGTCGTCGTCTCGAATGCGTCCTGCACCACCAATTGCCTCTCGCCGGTCGCCAAGGTGCTGAACGATGCCATCGGCATCCGGCGCGGCTTCATGACGACGATCCACAGCTACACCGGCGACCAGCCGACGCTGGACACCATGCACAAGGATCTCTACCGCGCCCGCGCCGCCGCCCTGTCGATGATCCCGACCTCGACCGGCGCCGCCAAGGCGGTCGGCCTCGTGCTGCCGGAACTGAAGGGCAAGCTCGACGGCGTCGCGATCCGGGTGCCGACGCCGAATGTCTCGGTCGTCGATCTCACCTTCGAGGCCTCGCGCACAACGTCGGTCGACGAGATCAACGAGGCGATCCGCGCGGCGGCCGAAGGCAGCCTGAAGGGCATTCTCGGCTTCACGCAGGACAAGCTCGTCTCCGCCGACTTCAACCACGATCCCCGCTCCTCGGTCTTCCACATGGAACAGACCAAGGTGATGGACGGCACGATGTGCCGCATCCTCTCCTGGTACGACAACGAGTGGGGCTTCTCGAACCGGATGGCGGACACCGCCGTCGCCATGGGGAGGCTGCTCTGATGAACATCCCCTCGATCATGGACATCGATGTCGCTGGCCGGCGCGTGCTGGTGCGGGCCGACCTCAACGTCCCCGTGGACCAGGGCGCTGTCACGGACGCGACGCGGATAGAGCGCTTCGCCGCCGGCATGAAGCCATTGCTGGCAAGGGGTGCCCGGCTCGTCATCATCACGCATTTCGGCCGCCCGAAGCCGGATGTGCCGGACCCCACCTTCTCCGTTGCCAAGCTTTGCCCGGCGCTTTCGAAAGCTCTCGGCGTTGCGGCGACATTTGCCGATGTCTGCACGGGCGACGCAGCGGTGGGGCTGAGCAGGAGCCTGAAGAACGGCGAGGTGCTCCTTTGCGAAAACGTGCGCTTCAACGCGGGCGAGACGGCCAATGACGCGTCTTTTGCCGCCGAACTCGCACGCCTTGGCGATCTCTACGTCAACGATGCCTTCTCCTGCGCCCACCGTGCGCATGCCTCCACCGAGGCGATCGCGCACCTGATGCCGGCCTATGGCGGTCCGCTGCTTCTGGAGGAAATCGCCGCGCTGTCGGCTGCGCTCGATGCGCCGAAGCGCCCGTCGGTCGCCATCGTCGGCGGATCGAAGGTCTCCACCAAGATCGCGGTGCTGAAGAACCTCGTCGGCAAGCTCGACCACGTGATCATCGGCGGCGGCATGGCCAACACCTTCCTCTTTGCCGAGGGGGCGCCCATGGGCCGGTCGCTCCACGAGGCCGACCAGATCGAAACCGTGCACGAGATTGCCGCGCTTGCGAGGGCCTCGGGCTGCACCCTGCACCTGCCGGAAGACGTCGTCGTCGCCGAGGCCTTCGCGGCGCATGCGCCGAGCCATGTCGTCGGCGCCCGGGATTGCCCTGAAGGCGGCATGATCCTCGATGCGGGGCCAAGGGCCGTCGAGGCCTTTCGCAAGGTCCTGGCCGACTGCCGCACGATCCTCTGGAACGGGCCGCTTGGCGCCTTCGAGATACAGCCTTTCGACGAGGCGACCATGCGGCTCGCCGAGACCGCCGCAGAGCTAACGCGGCAGGGCAGGGCCGTCACGGTCGCCGGCGGCGGCGACACGGTCGCGGCGCTCAATGCCGCGAAGGTGGCTGACGACTTCACCTACGTCTCCACCGCTGGCGGAGCGTTCCTGGAATGGCTGGAGGGCAGGACGCTCCCCGGCATCGCGGCCCTGCTGCCGGCCGCGGAAGCAGCGTGAGGGAGCATATCGATGGCACTGATCACACTACGGCAATTGCTGGATGACGCCGCCGAGCACGGCTACGGCGTCCCGGCCTTCAACATCAACGACATGGAGCAGGGCCTCGCCATCCTGCGTGCGGCCGAAGCCTGTGACGCGCCGGTCATCCTGCAGGCCTCCCGCGGGGCACGGGCCTATGCCGGCGACATCATGCTGCGCAAGATGGTCGAGGCGCTGGCCGAGATGTTCCCCGGCAATCACATCGTCCTTCATCAGGACCACGGCAACAACGACGCAACATGCCTCTCGGCGATCCGGCACGGCTTCACCTCCGTCATGATGGACGGCTCGCTCAAGGAGGACATGAAGACTCCAGCTTCCTACGACTACAACGTCGAGATCACCGGCCGGGTGACGAAGGCCGCGCATGCGGTCGGCGCATCGGTGGAAGGTGAACTCGGCGTCCTCGGCTCGCTGGAAACCGGCGAGGCGGGCGAGGAGGATGGATCTGGGGCGGAAGGCAAGCTCAGCCACGACCAGTTGCTGACCGACCCGGACCAGGCCGTCGACTTCGTGATGGCAACGAAGTGCGACGCGTTGGCGATCGCCTGCGGCACCAGCCATGGCGCCTACAAGTTCTCGCGCCAGCCGGACGGCGACATCCTCTCGATGGCGACCATCGCCGCGATCCACGAGAAGCTGCCGAACACGCATCTGGTGATGCACGGCTCGTCGTCGGTGCCGCAATACCTGCAGGACCTCATCAACAGCCACGGCGGTGAGATGCCCCAGACCTGGGGCGTGCCGGTGGAGGAGATCGTGCGCGGCATCCGGATGGGCGTGCGCAAGGTCAACATCGACACTGACTGCCGCATGGCGATGACGGGCGCCTTCCGCAAGGTCGCGGCGGAGCATCCGAAGGAATTCGATCCGCGCAAGTTCATGGTTCCGGCCATGGCGGAGCTCGAAAAGCTCTGCCGCGAGCGGTTCGAACAGTTCGGGACGGCCGGACGCTCCGGAAAGATCAAGCCGATATCGATGGACGACATGGCCAGGCGCTACGCATCCGGCGCGCTTGACCCCGAACTTGCCGCCGCAAAAGCGGCGTGAAGCCGAACAGGAGCTCGAACAATGAATGACATGAGCAATCCGCAGGAAATCCGGGACCAGAAGAAGCGCTATGCCGCCGGTGTCCTGAAATATGCGCAGATGGGCTACTGGGACGGTGACTACGAACCCAAGGACACCGATCTGCTGGCGCTCTTCCGCATCACGCCGCAGGACGGTGTCGACCCCATTGAGGCCGCCGCCGCTGTCGCCGGCGAAAGTTCGACCGCCACCTGGACCGTGGTCTGGACCGACCGCTTGACGGCCTGCGACACCTATCGCGCCAAGGCCTACCGGGTGGAGCCGGTGCCGAACAATCCGGGCCAGTATTTCGCCTACATCGCCTACGACCTGGTGCTTTTCGAGGAAGGCTCGATCGCCAACCTCACCGCCTCGATCATCGGCAACGTCTTCTCGTTCAAGCCCCTGAAGGCGGCGCGCCTTGAGGACATGCGCCTGCCGGTCGCCTACTGCAAGACCTTCAAGGGGCCGCCGACCGGCCTCGTCGTGGAGCGCGAGCGGCTCGACAAGTTCGGCCGGCCGCTGCTCGGTGCGACGACCAAGCCGAAGCTCGGCCTGTCCGGCAAGAACTACGGCCGCGTCGTCTACGAGGGTCTCAAGGGCGGCCTCGACTTCATGAAGGACGACGAGAACATCAACTCGCAGCCCTTCATGCACTGGCGCGACCGCTTCCTCTACTGCATGGAGGCCGTCAACAAGGCCTCGGCCGATACCGGCGAGGTCAAGGGGCACTACCTCAACATCACCGCCGGCACGATGGAGGAGATGTACCGCCGCGCGGAGCTTGCCAAGGAACTCGGCAGCGTCGTCGTCATGGTCGACCTCATCATCGGCTGGACCGCGATCCAGTCGATCAGCGAGTGGTGCCGGCAGAACGACATGATCCTGCACATGCACCGCGCCGGCCACGGCACCTACACCCGCCAGAAGAACCACGGCATCAGCTTCCGCGTCATCGCCAAGTGGCTGCGCCTTGCCGGCGTCGACCACCTCCACACGGGCACCGCTGTCGGCAAGCTCGAAGGCGATCCGCTCACCGTGCAGGGCTACTACAACGTCTGCCGCGAGAGTGTGAACGCGGTCGACCTGCCCCGGGGTATCTTCTTCGAGCAGGACTGGGCCGACATCAAGAAGGTGATGCCGGTCGCCTCTGGCGGTATCCATGCCGGCCAGATGCACCAGCTCCTCGATCTCTTCGGCGACGACGTGGTGCTGCAGTTCGGCGGCGGCACGATCGGCCATCCGATGGGCATCCAGGCGGGAGCGACGGCGAATCGCGTCGCGCTCGAGGCGATGGTCCTTGCCCGCAATGAGGGCCGGGACATCAAGATCGAGGGCCCGGAGATTCTTCGCGAGGCCGCCAAGTGGTGCAAGCCCCTGGAAGCGGCCCTCGATACCTGGGGCAACATCACCTTCAACTATGCCTCGACCGACACGTCGGACTTCGTGCCGACGGCAACGCCCGCCATGTGAGGAGGACGACATGCGCATCACCCAAGGTTGCTTTTCCTTTCTGCCCGACCTGACCGACGAGCAGATCACCGCACAGATCGAGTATATCCTCGGCCGGGACTGGGCCGTCAGCCTCGAATACAGCTACGACCCGCACCCGCGGAACACCTACTGGGACATGTGGGGCAATCCCATGTTCGACCTGCGCGACGCCAAGGGCGTGATGATGGAGCTCGACGAGTGCCGCAAGGCGCACCCGGAGGCCTATATCCGCGTCCAGGCCTTCGATGCGACGCGCGGCTGGGAGACGGTGATGATGTCCTTCATCGTCAACCGGCCTCCCCATGAGCCGAAGCTCCACATGCAGCGCACGAACCTTGAAAGCCGCACCCAGACCTACGCCTGGGATGCGCGGCCCTGACAACGACGCTGCGATGCTCCGCGTCCCGCCTCCGGGCGGGGCGGGGAGACGACGATCCTCAATGAAGGCATCTGCCATGACCGATACGACAGAGGCGAACCGGCCCACATCGGTCGATCTCGCCGCGCAATACGAGGCGTCGGGGGTCGCAGACGTCCTGCGCGACCTCGACACGCAACTGACCGGTCTTGCGCCCGTCAAGCAACGCATCCGCGAGACGGCCGCGCTGTTGCTGGTCGACAAGGCCCGCCGCGACATGGGACTGGCGCAGGAAACGCCGACCCTGCACATGAGCTTCACCGGCAATCCTGGGACCGGCAAGACGACGGTCGCACGGATGATGTCGGGCCTCCTGCATCGGCTCGGCTATGTCCGCAAGGGGCACCTCGTCTCCGTGACCCGCGACGATCTCGTCGGCCAGTATATCGGCCATACGGCGCCGAAGACGAAGGAGGTGCTCAAGAAGGCCATGGGCGGCGTCCTCTTCATCGACGAGGCCTATTACCTCTACAAGCCCGACAACGAACGCGACTATGGCCAGGAGGCCATCGAAATCCTCCTGCAGGTGATGGAGAACAACCGCGACGACCTCGTCGTCATCATGGCCGGCTATGCCGACAAGATGGACCGCTTCTTCTCCGCCAACCCCGGCTTCCGCTCCCGGATCGCCCATCACATCGATTTTCCCGACTACACCGACGAAGAGTTGCTGAAGATCGCTAATACGATGCTGGAAAACCAGAATTATGCCTTCGACGCCGAGGCGGAGGCGGCCATGACCGAATATATCGGCCTGCGCCGCCGTCAGCCGCATTTCGCCAACGCCCGCTCCATCCGCAACGCGCTCGACCGGGCCCGTCTTCGCCAGGCCAACCGGCTCTTCTCCGAGGCGCGGGGGCCGCTCGATGCCGCCGCGCTTTCCACGATATGCGAGCCCGATATCCGCAAGAGCCGTGTCTTCCAGGGCGGGCTCGACGTCGATCGCATCGTCCCGGCCGCCGCCGGTTGATGCGGCTTCATCAGGAAGGACAGTCCCAATGCCCATGACCTTCGACCGTTCCGTCAAGATTGCCCCTTCGATCCTCTCGGCGGACTTCGCCAATTTCGGCGCGGAAATCCGTGCGATCGAGGGGCAGGGGGCGGATTGGGTCCATGTCGACGTGATGGACGGGCATTTCGTTCCGAACCTCACCTTCGGACCGCCGGCGGTGAAGGCCTTCCGGCGCCACGTCAAAACGGTGATGGATGTTCACCTGATGATCGCGCCGGTGGATCCCTTCATCGAGGCCTATGCGGAGGCCGGCGCCGATATTCTGACAGCTCATGTCGAGGCCGGGCCCCATATCCACCGCACGCTGCAGGCGATCCGGGGCGCCGGCATGAAGGCCGGTGTTGCATTGAACCCCGGCACGCCGGCCGAGGCGGTCGCCCATCTCCTCGATCTTGCCGGCCTCGTCTGCGTGATGACCGTCAATCCCGGCTTCGGCGGGCAGACGTTCATCGATATGACAGCGAAGATCCGCACCCTGCGCGCGATGATCGGCGACCGCCCGGTGCATAT
The DNA here is from genome assembly GCF_900231165.1 of Hartmannibacter diazotrophicus. Lineage (GTDB taxonomy): Bacteria > Pseudomonadota > Alphaproteobacteria > Rhizobiales > Pleomorphomonadaceae > Hartmannibacter > Hartmannibacter diazotrophicus. Next base: position 4,166,049 of record NZ_LT960614.1, on the reverse strand, counting down.
CGAAGTCGATGGCGGGGTGGATCCGGCAACGGCGCCTGTCGTGGTGGACGCCGGGGCGGACGTTCTGGTCGCGGGCTCTGCCGTCTTTCGCGGCGGATCGGTCGACAAGGCCGAGATCTACGGCCAGAACATCCGTGCGATCCGCGGCGCGGCGACAGCGGCGACGAACGCCGCCTGACGAAAGGCGCGGTGCCCTGGGCGGCCTCGCCCTTCGCCGTCATCACGATAAAAAAGGGGAAACCGGATGGCCGCCATCGTCTTCGATCTTGATGGCACGCTGATCGACAGCGCGCCCGACATCCACGCCGTCGCCAATGCGCTGCTTGCCGGCGAGGGCAGGGACCCGATCACGTTGGACGAGACGCGCCGCTTCATCGGCAACGGCGCGGCAGTCCTCGTCCAGCGCATGCGACAGGCCCGCGGGATTCCAGACAGCGAGCAGGCGCGCCTTTTTGCGGCGTTCATGGCGCGATACGACACGGCGGTTCACCTGACCGAGCCCTATCCGGGCGTGCCGCAGGCTCTTGCCACGCTTCGGGCATCGGGGCACCGGCTTGGCGTTTGCACCAACAAGCCGCATCGCCCGGCTATGGCCGTCCTCGCGCATCTCGAACTCGACCGCTTTTTCGAGACGGTCCTTGGCGGCGACAGCATGGCCGCGCACAAGCCGGATCCCGCGCCGCTGCATGCGGCCTTCAACGCGCTGGGCGAAACGGCTCTCTTCTATGTCGGCGACAGCGAAGTCGACGCCGAGACGGCCATGCGCGCGAGGGTTCCGTTCCTGCTCTACGGCGCGGGCTATCGAAAGGCCTCGATCGAGGAAATGCTCGCAACGGCCGTCTTCGCCAATTTCGATCAACTGCCGGGCCTCATTGAAACCCTTCTGACCGAGGCCGCATGACGCTCCGGGCGCTCATCTTCGACGTTGACGGAACGCTGGCGGAAACGGAGGAGGCGCATCGGCTCGCCTTCAACGAGACCTTCGCCGCCGCTAGCCTCGGGTGGCACTGGACCGTCGCGGACTACCGGCGTCTGCTCGCTACGACCGGCGGCAAGGAGCGGATGCGTCGTCACCGCGATGACATCGGCGCGCGCGAGCCCTGCGACGAGACCATCGCGGATCTGCACCAGCGCAAGACCATCCGCTATGCGGACATCCTCCACGGCGGCGGCCTGACGCTACGCCCCGGCGTTCAGGATCTTGTGGCGGCCGCGCGCGATGGCGGCCTTAAGCTCGCCGTGGCGACGACCACCAGTCGACCGAACGTCGATGCGCTTTGCCGCGCCTGCTGGGGCCTCTTGTCCGATCAGGTTTTCGACGTCGTCGCGGCGGGCGATGAGGTTTCCGCAAAGAAGCCGGCGCCGGACGTCTTTCTGCTGGCGCTTGAAAGACTGGGACTTGCAGCGTCGGAAGCGATCGCCTTCGAGGACAGCCTGAATGGCCTGCGTTCGGCCAAGGCCGCAGGCCTTCGCGTCATCGTGACGCCGTCGATCTATACGTGTGGCGAGGATTTCTCTGCCGCCGACCGGCTGCTGCCGGATCTGGCGGCCTTGCCCGCGCCTGATCTGCTCCGACTTTGGACCTGAGCACGACCCGTTGCCAGAGGGCGCGGACGTTCTTCCTGAATACATGGCCGAGGAGTCGGTTGCGTCGAGGCTGAGGTGAAGGCGAGACGAGAACACACGTCATCGCCGCCAGAACCGGCATTTCGAAGACTATTGGCTATTTGGAAGAAAATGGCGCGCAAGAATTGAGTACGATCGAATTGATGCGCAGATTACCTGTTCGTTGGAGGTGCTGATTGGCAGTTTTGCCCATTAGGGCCTGGACCAACCAATCTGATAGATTACTTGACTGGTTAGTGCCCCAGTTCGCTGTTGATCGATATCTCCACAATACTGAAGCTGCTGACTAGCACTGGCGCACGTTTCCGCGACTAAGTCGGCGGTTTGTAGTGGTCAAGCACCTCTACAACACGCTGTAACAATGGCTCGAACCCATCCCATTTCAGGGTCGAGGCCTTGGGTCGGACCACTTTTTCAGCAAAGAGGTGTTTGCCATACTCCTTCGCTGGATCAAGTTTGCCTAAATTCAGCTTCTTGCCGCCCAACTCTTCTTTGAGCAGTGCAGGCTCGAACATATCCTCTATACATGTTTGTTGCTTTTTTCCGACGTGAGGCGTCTTTACAAGATAAAGGTTGTGCGTAACATGGTAAAATCCGTGTTTACCGTCGTGATTAATCGAAATGCCGTAGTTTGTCTTGATTGTTGCGAAAATGTCCTTCGCGCCACCATCGTTGTCGACAACCAGTACGACCGGATGTAGCATAGGTTTATGCTTGAACGAATCCATAATTTCTTTGTATCGAATAATGAAGAACTTGAAATTACCTGATCCACCATCAAGTTCCATTATTTTATGCGTTTCGTTGAGGTGATTGAAGTAACGCAGGTTGCTCTGGAACCCTTTTGCCGTTAACTGGCCGAGCTTTGGGTGAAATTTAGGTGAGTTTTTTACGGCGAGCGATAAGTAGACATTGTCAGTCTTGCCCTCTGTAAGTATTAGCGGCTTATCGAGTGCCGCAAAATTTCTGTAGAAAAGGAAGCGGCAGTAAAGCATGCGAAACGTCGTCTTGTGCTTCCGCTTCTCCCACTCCTCCCGAGTATCGATTCTGTCCTTAACATGATGGATGTGTGCCAGACGCCCGCTGAGGGGGCCAAGGGACGTGATGCTCGTCTTGGCGGCTTTCACACCGTCTTTGTCTTTCTCGCTACCTGCTACCGCGAGCGCGTTGTCGCGACGACGTGCCAAGGATTTGTTGAAGGGAATGTCTGAGTATAGTCCTGTCTTGAAAAGAGTGTCGCACATGGCCCGCGTGCGCTTGTAGTACTCCATCCGGACGTTGACCTTTGCGTTGACAGTCAGGCTGGTGACGAGTTGACGAGACATCCGGCATTGCATTCGCGTCTTGTCAGGATTGATGGTGAAGCCTGTGTCTGCAATCCGGGAGGTGAGCTCTTCGCCGAGTTCCCATAGCTTGGCATTGTCTCCATTCTGGATCGCGAGCGCGGTCGGAAATACTCTCTTGTTCGTGGAGAACGTCAGATCGTCAGCATAGCGCGAGTACGTGACACCTTCCTTCTTGGCCATCTTAGCCAACCGGGTATCAAGAAGATGGGCCAGCAGATCTGAGATTATCGGCGAACAAGGGCTTCCCTGAGGTAGCGCATTTTGGTGGCAGGCTATCTGCGCGATGAGCGTCGCCACCTTTTCATTCAGCTCGAAGGCCTTGCTCTTGATGAAGAAGCCACGAACTCGTCCGAAGTTGAAACTGGGGAAGAAGTCTTTCAGGTCTAGGTTCAGAACGAAGCGCCGCCTGTGATGCGGCTTTGCATTCGTGACAATGGAGTGGCCGCGGCGGAAGCCGTGCGAAAGCGATCCTTTTCCACTCTCGTGATCTATTTCATCCCGGCACGTGTAAAGAATGTTAGCTAACCGCCGCTGAAGTAACCTCAACTGATCCGTGGGCGCGCATATTTCTCGCTCACCGCCGGTCTTCTTTGGAATTTTGAAGGTTGTATATTTGGCAGCATCAGGCAGCTTATAGAGAATGTAGGTGAGGCTCTTCGGCTTGTATCCGAGTAACACAGCCAGATCATCAACGTCTTCCGCAGCTTTCAGGCTTTTGAGTATAGACAAAATGCCCCCGTCGCCTCAGTTGAGGGGCTTACAGGCACTCCTATGCGATCGCAAGTGCATTTGCCATTAAGTGGTCAAATAGCAATAAGGGTTCATAGGGAAGCAACTCTAAGTAGTATTGCTTCATACGTCGCGAAACACGACGACAAATCTGCCTGTAAGCCGACTCATTTATTAGCTGCAATGGCGCCGCTCGGCAAGCAATGGTTACAACCGACCGACACCTTACGCCATAAGGTGAACAGGAGAGATCGTTCGGCGGTTTCATCTCGCGTATTTGTATCGTGACCGCGGCCTGCGGTGCGTTCTCAAACAGTCTGGCGAGTTGATGCTGTAACTGCATAGCGCGCTCCGGCCATCTGACTCATCCGATTAGTTGGGGGCAGAAATCACGCCGACAGATTGGGAGGTCTGTCCGCCAGAAACTTTAAATGGTAGCTCGTTTGTAGCCGTTGCTTGGCACTAGAATGCATCACAAGACGATGACAGGGTATTTTTCTTGAAATTCAATAAGATAATGGCGCACCCGACAGGATTCGAACCTGTGACCTCTGCCTTCGGAGGGCAGCACTCTATCCAGCTGAGCTACGGGTGCTTTGATGGCCTTGCGGCGCAATATCGACGACCTCAAAAGCCGCCAACGGACCTCCCTATAGCGGACTTTGGGGCAAAGGCAAAGGGGCAATCGCCGGGTTCCAGCATGCGTTTGTGCTGCTTTTCCTCAGGTCGTGCGCGACGGCACGATGTCGGCCTTGCCTGCCGCGCATCACGATAGCAGCCGTTCCGGGCTCGCGGCCCGTCATGCCGTCGCCTGCCGTCCAATCCCGGTAAGCGACGGCGAGAGGGCCGGGGGCTGACGGTCAGCAGGTTCCTTCGGCTGACTCTGCTCCGCACAAGACGGCCGACGCCGTTTCCTTGCGGACGGCCTCGCAGGCCTTCTTGTCGGAGAGCGCATCCACACAGTCCGCCGACCGCCGGAAATCGTCGTAGTAGAGCGTCCAGAGGTCCGAGGCGCCGGCCCGGTAGGGGCCGAACTTGAAATACTGGTTCTTGCCGAGCCCTTTGTCGTTGTGGCCGACATAGCCCTTCGCGGTGACGATCCACTTGTCGTTGGCAAAGACCTCGATGTGGCCGGAGCCGTCCGGACCGGGCTTGGAATAGATGGCAAAGTCGATCCAGCCGCTATCCGGAAGGGGCAGCGGATGGCCATGGTCCGTGAGGGCGAGCTTGTCGGTGCAACTCCTGAATTCCTGCCCGTCGCCGTTCTTCGGCGACCAATCGGCATCGTGGGCGATGAGCGAGCGCATCTGGTTGGTTTCAGGACGCAGCCAGACCGGCGTCAGGCCATCCGGGCAGGTCGCAACCCCGTCGACGATTTTGGCCGGCTCGCCGGGCTGGTAGTTGCTCTCCACCGTCATGAAGAGCTTTCCCTTGTCGAGGCGGATGGCCAGGAAGGGAGAAAAGTCGCCCTTAGCCGTCGGGCCGATTTCTCGTTTCCACTGCGCGATCAGATAGCGATGGTCGTCGGAGGGGATGGGGTCGGCGAACTTGACGGCGAAGCCGTACCAGACGCCTTCCGAATAGGGCACGCGCAGTTTCGTTTTTTCCCAGATTTCGGCCCGTTCGCTGCACTCAAGATTTTCGGGCGCGCAGAGGGACCGGACGCTGAGTTCGAGGGCGCCTTTTCCGGTCCGCTTCACCTCGTCCTGGAACTCGGCCGTTCCGGCGCTCTGTTCCCTGTTCTCGCGGTAATATAGACCGCCAGAGGGGGCAAAATCGGCGCCGTCAAATCCGTCGACGAGCTTGAGCTTGGCCGTGTCTTCGGCGGAGGCGGGAATGACGCCGACGGGGGCCATGGCTGCAAGGAGGACAAGGGCTGCTGCGATCGTCCTGGAAGCGGTCATGTCTTGGCTCTTCAGGTTCGAGGGCAAATCGGGCTCTAACGGGTGACAGCCTAGTCGATGTTCCCGTGATTTCCAGAGCGATTGCTCCAATTGCGGCTTTCCGATACGTCGGCGGTCGGTATTTTTGCGCCGGATACCGGAAATCGGAGCGATGGCACCGGCCCTCGCCGTCCGGTGGCGGCTTGCGGACCGGATCGTGTGAGGCCGGGTTGGATGAAGATTGCGTTCTATTCCCCGCTGAAATCCCCCCATCATCCGGTTCCCTCGGGCGACCGGTTGATGGCTCGTCTCCTGATCGAGGCGCTGCGCCGAAAGGGCCACCGGGTGGACGTCGTCTCCGAGTTGCGAGCCTTCCTGCGCGAACCCGTCGGCGATGACTTCGGGGCCCTTCGCGAGGCGGCCGCCCACGAGGTGGAGCGCATCGCCTCCGGGTGGGCCGACGAGGGGCCGGCCGATGTCTGGTTCTGCTACCATCCCTACTACAAGGCGCCTGACCTGATCGGTCCGGCGCTGGCGCGACGGTTCGCGCTTCCTTACGTGACCGCCGAGGCCTCCTATTCCAACCGGCGCAACCGGGGGCACTGGCAGGTGTCGCAGGCGGGCCTTCGCGAGGCACTCTCCCATGCGGCCGTCAACATCTGCATGACGGAGCGCGACCGCCGGGGGATCGCCGAAACCGTCCCGGATGCGCGTTGTGCCCTGTTGCGGCCCTTCATCGATCCGGCGCCCTTCCGGCTTCGCGATCCGGCACCGGAAGCGGGGCGTCTGGCGGCGGTCGCGATGATGCGGCCCGGCGACAAGATGGACAGCTACGCCATGCTGGGCAGGGCGCTGTCGCGCGTGACTCATCCGTCCTGGCGGCTGTCGATCGCCGGCGACGGTCCCTTGCAGGGCGAGGTCGAGGCCTGTTTTGCCGGGCTTCCGGCGGCGCGGATCGAATGGCTTGGCGAGTGTTCGAGCGAGGCCGTGGCAGGGCTGCTGGCGCGCAGCGCGCTCTACGTCTGGCCGGGCTGCGGCGAGGCCTACGGGCTGGCCTATCTGGAAGCTGCGGCAGCCGGCGTGCCGGCCGTCGCCCAGGCGATCGCGGGCGTTCCGGAGGTCGTGCGGGACGGTGTGACGGGCCTGTTGACGCCGCCGGGGGACATCGCCGCCTATGCCGCCGCGATCGACCGGCTGCTCGGTGACGACGGCCTGAGACAGTCCATGGCCGCTTCGGCGCGGCGGGTCGCGGCCGAGGACCATTCGATCGAGGCGGCGGCGTCCCGCCTCGACACCATTCTCCATGACAGCAGGGAGCATCCTTGGCGTGACTGACGATCCGGACTGGCAACCGCTCGTGGAAGAACTCGGTCGATGGAGCGAGGCGGGCGCCACGGCTCTTTTCTGGCTGCGCGACGACGACGCCGTCGAACCGACACCGGCTCTCGACCGGCTTCTGGAGCTTGCCGGGGCTTTTGCCGTTCCCGTGACGCTCGCGGTCATTCCGGCCTTTGCGGACGAGCGCCTGAGCCGGCGACTGCAGGACGCAAAGGACGTCGAGGTGGCCGTGCACGGCTGGTCGCATGCGAACCATGCCCCGGCGGGCGTCAAGAAGCGGGAACTCGGGCCAGACCGGCCGCAGGACATGGCGCTCCGGGAACTGGCGGATGGTCTTGGCCGGCTGGACCGTCTGTTCGGCAAGGATCTGGTGCCGGTGCTCGTGCCGCCGTGGAACCGGATCGATGCCGAACTCCTCGCTCACCTTCCGGGGCTTGGTTACAAGGCCGTCTCGGTTTTCGGCATGGAGCGGCCGTCACCGGCCCTTCAGGTCAACACGCATGTCGACGTGATGGACTGGCACGGAACCCGCGGCGGGCGGGAAACGGACGTTCTGGTCGGGGAGATCGCGGCGCGCCTTGCGGTCATGCGCGCGTCGGGCGGCAGCATGGGGCTGCTGACCCATCACCTCGTGCATGACGATGCCGTGTGGACTTTTCTGGAGCGGCTATTCGCGCTCACGTCGCGCCATCTCGCCTGCCAATGGGCACGTCTTTCGACGATCGTGGCGGCTCAGATGGCCTGAAAGCGCATGGTCTGGCCGTCGCGGGCCACGAAGGCGCCGGCGAATTCCTCCGACGCCGCCCGGCCCATCTTGTCGAGTTCATGATCCGTGCGCCAGGGAGAGTGGTGCAGGAAGCCGACGCTCTTGGCATTGGCGGCCCTGGCGAGGCGGATGCCCTGCTGCCAGCTGGAATGACCGAAGCCCTTGTATTTCTCCATTTCCTCGTCCGTGTAGGACGCGTCATAGAGGAAGACATCGGCGTTCTCGATGAGCGCAAGGACGTTGGGGTCGAGCGTGCCGGGCGTGTGTTCGGTGTCGGTGATGAAGGCCACGATGCGTCCGCCCCATTCGACCCGGTAGCCGATCGCACCGCCCGGATGGTCGAGCTGGCAGGTCTTGACCACCACGTCCGGACAGGGCGCCAGCACGTCGCCTGCGCGGAAATCCCTGTAGTTTATCTGGCTGCGGCAGGTCTTCGGCGTCACCGGGAACCACGGCGGCTGCATGAACTGGTCGATCATTTCGCTCGTTGACATCTTGCCGGCAAGATGCCCGGACGAGATCGTGACCGTTGCCTCGGGGTCATAGATCGGAGCGAAGTAGGGCAGGCCGATGATGTGGTCGTAGTGGCAGTGCGAAAACAGGAGCTGGACCTGCTTGCAGCCTTCGGCCTTCAGCACTTTGCCTGCCGGAACGATGCCGGACCCGGCGTCGAAGATCAGGACGCTGTCGCCGCAGCGCATCTCGACGCAGACCGTGTTGCCGCCATAGCGCTGGAAGGACGGTCCGGACACCGGCACGCTGCCGCGCGTGCCCCAGGCACGTACGTACAATGTTTCGGATGCGCTCCAGATGGCGCTTCCTCCGTCGGATAAATCCGTCTTCATCAGGCTTCTCGGCGGCAACTCCAGCATATTCATGCCTGCCAATCCTCTTCAGACGCTGACAGTAGCGCGATTGTCAACCTCCAGCATCCAGATATTCATTCGCGGGGCAAGCAAAAGATCTGGTCTTTGCCCTTGTCGTGTCCTTGTCACGGGAGCCGGTTAGTCCCCCGATAACAAAAGGTCCTGACATGGACAGGGTCAAACGGCTTCGTTAATCTCTTTTGGCGGGGCATCGACAAGCCGTCGAGCGTAGGGGTGGGGCCTCATCCGAATGGTACCTGATACGGATCTTCTGCGTATCGAAAATCTGCATATTTCGTTTTCGCTTTTCGGCGGGCGTCTTGATGCCGTCAGGGGTGCCAGCCTCAGGGTCCTGCCCGGCAAGGTGACGGCTCTCGTGGGTGAATCCGGCTCCGGCAAGTCCGTCATCAGCCAGGCGGCGATGGGCATTCTTCCGGCGGCGGGCCGGGCGACCGGCAAGATCCTCTTCGACGAGGGCTCCGGGCAACCGGTGGATATCGTCGGTCTTCCTCCGGATGGACCCAGAATCCGCGCCATTCGCGGCCGCCAGATCGGCAAGATCTTCCAGGAACCGATGACGTCGTTGTCGCCGCTGCACACGATCGGCGACCAGATCGGCGAGGTTCTGTCCATCCACGAGGGGGCTTCCCGGGCCGAGATGCGCGAGCGGACCGAGGACATGCTGGCGCAGGTCGGCTTCCCGAACCCCTCGCGCAATTTCGACATGTACCCCTTTGAACTGTCGGGCGGCATGCGCCAGCGCGCGATGATCGCGATGGCGCTGATCTGCCGACCCTCGCTCTTGATCGCCGACGAGCCGACGACGGCGCTCGACGTGACGATCCAGGCGCAGATCCTGTTGCTGCTCAAGGATCTTCAGCAGAAGCTCGGAATGGCGATGCTGCTGATCACCCACGATCTCGGCGTCGTCGCCAACCTCGCCGACGAGGTGACCGTGATCTACCACGGGCAGATCGTGGAGGCCGGGCCAGTCGACGACATCTTCCGCCGTCCCTCCCATCCCTATCTCAAGGCGCTGATGGCCGCGGTGCCGCATTTCGACATGAAGCAGGGCGAACGTCTCAAGCCGCTTCGCGAAATCAGCGTCAATGCAACGGATCTGCTGGGCAGCGCCTATGCGACGAAGTCCCGCGGGCCGGACGTTCTTCTTTCCGTCCGCGGCCTGAGCAAGTCGTTCTCCACGCGCAAGTCCGGTTTCATGCGCAAGTCCGAGGGCCACGTGGTCAAGGCCGTCGACAACGTGAACTTCGATGTCCGGCGCGGCGAGTGCCTGGGCCTCGTCGGCGAAAGCGGCTGTGGCAAGACGACGGTCAGCAAGATGCTGATGCGGGCGCTCAGCGCCGACGAGGGGAGCGTCACGTTCAACGGACGGGACGGCACGATCGATGTCCTGAACGCGCAAGGGAACGAGTTCCGGACCATGCGCACGAAGATGCAGATGGTGTTCCAGGATCCCGTCTCGTCGCTGTCGCCGCGCATGACGGTGCAGAGCATCCTTTGCGAACCGCTGGAAATTCACGAGCGCGGCGACAAGGCCTCGCAGCGGGAGATGGCGGCAAAGCTGATGGACATGATCGGTCTTGGCCGGGATGCCCTCAATCGCTATCCGCACAGCTTCTCGGGCGGCCAGCGCCAGCGGATCGGTATTGCCCGCGCACTCGCCCTTGGTCCCGAGCTGCTCATCTGCGACGAGCCGGTGTCCGCGCTCGATGTCTCCGTTCAGGCCCAAATTCTCAATCTTCTCAAGGATTTGCAGTCCGAGCTGGGGCTCACCTATCTCTTCATCTCGCACAATCTTGCGGTCGTCGACTACATGGCAGACCGGATCGCGGTCATGTGCGGCGGACGGATCGTCGAACTTGCCCCGCGCGAGGCGCTGATGCGCGCGCCGGTGCACCCCTATACCCGGACGCTGCTCGGCGCGGTGCCGTTTCCCGATCTCGACCGGCCGCTCGATTTCGCCAATCTCAAGCGTGGCGGCATCAGCGAAATGAAGACCTGGGGGAAGGCCTTCCGCCAGGACGAGGGCGAGGACGGTCTGGTGCCGCTCGACCTCGGCGACGGCCATCTCGTCCTGGCGCGCCGCAATGCCGACGCGCGGGAGTTGCGGCCATGACGTCGATGCGGCGGCGAACCTTCCTCGGACTGCTGGCTTCCAGCCTTGCGCCGTTGCAGGTGCGGGCGGAAGAGACGCTCGAACCCGGCTACCTCGGTTCGAAGCTCGCGGCGGGCGAATTGCCCCCTCTCGACGACCGCCTGCCCAACGTGCCGCGGCTCGTCAATCTTGGCGCGATGGGGCGCAAGCCCGGCCGCCATGGCGGAACGGTCCGCATGACCATCGGCGGCCAGAAGGACATCCGCCTGATGACGATCAACGGCTACACGCGTCTCGTCGGCTATGACGAGACGCTGCAGCTTCAGCCGGACGTGCTGCAAAGCTTCGAGCAGGTCGAGGATCGTGTCTTCACCTTCCGTCTCCGCGCCGGTCACCGGTGGTCGGACGGCCACCCGCTGACCGCCGAGGATTTCCGCTACTACTGGGAAGACGTGCTTCTCGACAAGGAGTTGAAGCCGGGCGGTCCGCCGCCGAGCATGATGTCCGGGGGCAAGCCGCCGGTGTTCGAGATTGTTGACGAGTTCACCGTCCGCTACAGCTGGGACACGCCCAACCCGGAGTTCCTGCCGCGGCTGGCGGCGCCGCAGCCGCTGCCGATCCTGCTGCCGTCGCATTACATGCGCCGTTTCCACCGGAAATATCAGGATGCGGTCCGTCTCGGGGCGCTCGTCCGCCAGGAGCGGGTCGAGGAGTGGACCGACCTTCATACGAAGATGTCGCGGACCTATCGTCCGGAGAATCCCGACCTGCCGACGCTCGACCCCTGGCGCAATACGATCGCCCCGCCGGCCGAACAGTTCGTCTTCGAGCGGAACCCGTTCTATCACCGGGTCGACGAGCACGGGCGGCAACTGCCCTATATCGACCGCTTCGTGCTGAACGTCAGTTCCTCGGCGATCATTTCGGCAAAGACCGGCGCGGGCGAAAGCGACCTTCAGGTCAACGGGCTGCAGTTCACCGACTACACGTTCCTGAAGGATGCCGAGAAGCGTTACCCGATCAAGGTCAGCCTCTGGAAGCAGATCCAGGGATCCCGCGTCGCGCTTCTGCCCAACCTCAACTGCTCCGACGAGGTCTGGCGCACGCTGTTCCAGGATGTGCGGATGCGGCGGGCGCTGTCGCTCGGCATCGACCGGCACGAGATCAACCTCGCGCTGTTCTTCGGACTTTGCCAGGAAAGCGCCGACACGATGCTGCCGGAAAGTCCGCTCTACAAGCCGGAATACCGGACGGCGTGGGCGACCTACGATCCGGATGAGGCGAACCGGTTGCTCGACGAGATCGGGCTGACCGAGCGCGACGAGGACGGCGTCCGGCTGCTGCCCGACGGGCGGCCGGCCCAGATCATCGTGGAGACGGCCGGCGAGAGCACGCTTGAGACCGACGTCCTCGAACTCGTGACCGATCACTGGCGGCAGATCGGCCTGTCGCTGTTCATCCGCACCTCGCAGCGCGACATCTTTCGCAAGCGCGCGATGGCCGGCTCAGTGATCATGTCGGTCTGGATGGGGCTCGACAACGCCGTCGCCACGCCGGACATGCCGCCCTACCAGCTTGCGCCCTCGTCGGACGACCAGATGCAGTGGCCGCAGTGGGGCATCAATTATCTCTCCATGGGCAAGCAGGGCTCGGCGCCCGACCTGCCGGAAGCCGAACGGCTGGTGCAGCTCCTGAATGACTGGACGCGCTCGGCCAGCACCGAGGAACGGCGCGCCATCTGGACGGAGATGCTCGGCATCTACAGCGACCAGGTCTTTTCGATCGGCATCGTCAACGGGTCGAGGCAGCCGATCGTGCGCTCGAAACGTCTGCGCAACGTGCCCGAAGAGGGGCTCTACGGGTTCGACCCGACCTGCTATCTCGGCATCTACATGCCCGACACCTTCTGGTTCGACGAGGACGCCTGACGATGCTGCGATACATCCTCTGGCGTCTCGTCGTCATGATCCCGACGCTGCTGCTCATTTCCGTGCTGGTCTTCACGATCATCGAATTGCCGCCGGGCGATTATTTCGAAAGCTATGTCTCCGAACTGCGCGCCATGGGCGAGAGCGCGGACCTTGCCGAGATCGAGCAGCTTCGCCATCGCTACGGCTTCGACGAGCCCGCGCCGATCCGCTACCTGCACTGGGTGGGCGGCATGCTGCACGGCGACTTCGGCTATTCCTTCGAATACCGGCTGCCGGTGAGCGAGGTGGTGGGCGACCGCCTCTGGCTGACCATTCTCGTTTCCACCGTGACCATCATCTTCACGTGGCTGATCGCCTTTCCCATCGGCATCTATTCGGCGACGCACCAGTACAGCTGGAGCGACTACGGCCTCACCCTCGTCGGCCTGATCGGGCTTGCGACACCGAACTTCATCCTCGCGCTGATCCTGATGTATTTCGCCAACATCTGGTTCGGCACGTCGGTCGGCCACCTGATGGACCCGCAGTATCTCGGCCAGCCTATGAGCTGGGACAAGGCGAAGTCCATCCTGGAGCACCTGTGGATCCCGGTCATCATCATCGGCACCGGGGGAACCGCTGGCATGATCCGGCGCCTGCGCGCCAACCTCCTCGACGAGCTTCAGAAGCAGTATGTGATGACGGCGCGGGCGAAGGGCATGCATCCCTTCCGCGCGCTGATGAAGTATCCCCTGCGCATGTCGCTCAATTTCTTCATTTCCGATATCGGGTCGATCCTGCCGTCGATCATTTCCGGCGCCGAAGTGACGGCCATCGTGCTGTCGCTGGAAACGACGGGCCCAATGCTGATCCGCTCGCTGCAAAGCCAAGACATGTATCTTGCCGGCTCCTTCCTGATGTTCCTCGCCTTCCTCACCGTGATCGGCGTGCTGGTCTCGGACATCGCGCTTGCGCTGCTCGATCCGCGCATCCGGCTTGAAGGCGGGAGGGTGAAGTGATGCAAGGTCCCTTGCCCGAACCCGGCGCGCCGCTCGCTCATTTCGTCTCCAAGGAGCCCTTCGACGTCATGTCGGTCGAGATGGCCGGCTCGAAGCTCTCCGGTCTCCAGCAGGCCTCGCAGCTCAGGCTGATCTTCTGGAAGTTCTGCCGGCACCGGCTGGCCGTTGCCTCGGGCATCTTCCTCCTCGCGCTCTACCTGATGATCGCCTTCGCGGAGTTCCTTGCCCCCTACAATCTGCACAGCCGGCACATGAACCACATCTACGCGCCGCCGCAGAGCGTGCATCTCTTCGACCAGGGGCGGTTCGTCGGGCCCTTCGTCTACGGGACGGAGATGGCGCTCGACATGGATACCCTGCGCCGCGTCTATGTTCCGCAGCCGGACCGGGTCGAGCCGATCCGCTTCTTCTGCGAAGGCGATGCCTATCGCTTCTGGGGCCTGTTCGAGGCGCGGCGTCACCTCGTCTGCCCGGCCAAGGGCGGAGAGTTCTTTCTTCTCGGAACCGACCGGCTCGGGCGCGATGTCCTCTCGCGCATCATCTACGGGGCCCGGATTTCCCTGACGATCGGCCTGATCGGCATCGTCGTCAGCTTCGTGCTCGGCATTGTCATCGGCGGCCTTGCCGGTTACCATGGCGGCCTCGTCGATCATGTCGTACAGCGTCTTATCGAGGTCCTTCAGTCGCTGCCGAGCATTCCCCTGTGGATGTCGCTGGCCGCGATCATGCCGGTGACCTGGAGCCCGATCTTTGTCTATTTCGGGATCACGATGATTTTGGGCCTCATTCACTGGACCGGCCTTGCCCGGGCCGTCCGGTCGAAGCTTCTGGCTCTTCGCGAGGAGGATTATGTCGTGGCAGCGCAGGTGATGGGGGCGGGCAGCGCGCGCATCATCGGGCGACATCTGGTTCCCGGTTTCATGTCCCACCTGATCGCGTCGGCGACCGTTGCGGTTCCCGGCATGATCCTCGGCGAGACGGCCCTCAGCTTCCTTGGACTTGGTCTGAGACCCCCGATCACGAGTTGGGGCATTCTCCTGACAGAGGCACGTGACGTCAGCGTCATCGTGTTTTACCCTTGGTTGCTGCTGCCGGTGGTGCCGGTCATTCTGGTGATCCTGGCGTTCAATTTCCTGGGGGACGGGTTGCGCGACGCGGCCGATCCCTATCGATGATCCCATGGAGGCGGTGTTGAACGTTCGGCAAGGCGGTGCCGAGAACAGCACCCCCAGTCAGAGGAGGCAGGCGATGGTTTCGCACAGGAAAGCAGATCCGCAGCATCCTGCCGGTATTCCCATACGTCCGCCGATCCGTGTCGGCCTTCGCGGCTGACCTTCCCATCCGCTTTACCCCGGTATCGGCGTTGCGAGATTCGCCGCCATTCGGGGATCCAAATTCGTGGCCGATCGACCAAGAACGCGCTTCTTCCGTCGGCAAGGTGACCGGGCTTTGTGCCATCTGGTGGCTGCGCCCGCAGCATCCAAGGGAATTCGAGAACTCATGAGCCGTTTCGAAGACGCCCGCATTCTGATGTACAGCCACGACACGTTCGGGCTGGGACATCTGCGCCGTTGCCGTACGATCGCCCATGCCCTCGTGGAGGAGCATCGGGGGCTCAGCGTGCTGATCATCTCCGGGTCGACCATCGCGGGGGCGTTCGACTACCGGACCCGGGTGGATTTCATCAAGATTCCGAGCGTGATCAAGCTGCGCAGCGGCGAATACACGTCCATGGAGAGCCATATCGATCTCCAGGAAACGCTGAAGATGCGCCAGTCGATCATCCGCCACACGGCGGAAAGCTTCCAGCCGGACATCTTCATCGTCGACAAGGAGCCGATGGGTCTGCGCGGCGAGGTGGAAGAAACGCTGACCTACCTCAAGACCCGCGGCACGACACTGGTCCTCGGCCTGCGCGACGTCATGGACGCGCCGCATCTGCTGGAGGCGGAGTGGCAGCGCAACGACGTCCTGCGCAAGATCGGGCAGTTCTACGACCGGATCTGGGTCTATGGTCCGCCGGAATTCTACGATCCGCTGCAGGGGCTCGACGTTCCGGCGTCGATGCGGGCGAAGATGGATTTCGTCGGCTTCCTGCAGCGCAGTGTGACGCCCGATCCCTCGCGCGAGAGCCGGAAGGCGGGGGACTATATCCTCGTGACGACCGGCGGCGGCGGCGACGGCGCCGATCTCATCCACGATGTCGTTCACGCCTACAAGCACGACCCCTCGCTCACCCACAAGGCGCTCGTCGTGCTGGGCCCCTATATGCCGACGGATCAACGGCGCAAGCTTTTGCGCAAGAGCGCGAAGATCCCCTATATCGAGGTGATCGAGTTCGACAACCGCATGGAGGAACTCATCGCGGGGGCGACCTCCGTCGTCTCGATGGGTGGCTACAACACCTATTGCGAGATTCTCTCCTTCGACAAGCCGGCCCTGATCGTGCCGCGCGTCAATCCGCGCGAGGAGCAGCTGATCCGCGCGAGACGCGCCAGCGAACTCGGTCTCGTGGAGATGCTGGAGCCGGAAGAGGCGAGGGACCCGGCCCGCATGGCGGCCGCGCTCAAGAACCTGCCGAAGCGACCGGCGCCCTCGCAGAGCAAGCAGTCCTTGCGGTTGGAGGGACTTCCCCATATCTCACGGATCGTCGGTGACATTCTCGATGTGAAGAGGGGAAGTCATCTCTCTCTGGTGAAACTGTGAGGCGTGGCCTTTTCCATGCGCAAGATTGCGGTCGTGCTGAAGGGCTATCCCCGCCTTTCCGAAACATTCATCGCCCAGGAGCTTCTGGGGCTGGAGAAGGCGGGGTTCGATCTCTCGATCATCTCGATGCGGCGGCCGACGGACAAGAAGCGCCATCCCGTCCATGACGAAATCCGCGCGCCGGTCACCTACCTGCCCGAATATCTCTATCAGGAGCCGCTGCGTGTCCTGAAGGCGCTCTGGACGTCGAAGGGCAAACCGGGGTTCGGCCAGGCCTTCCGGACCTTCCTCAAGGATCTCCTGCGCGATCCGACCCCGAACCGGGTGCGCCGTTTCGGGCAGGCTGCGGTTCTGTGCGCCGAATGGCCGGAGGGGGCGGACTGGATCCACGCCCATTTCATCCATACGCCGGCCTCCGTCGCCGCCTATGCGAGCCTGATCTCAGGCATCCCGTGGTCCTGTTCGGCGCATGCCAAGGATATCTGGACGTCGCCGGACTGGGACCTTGCGGGCAAGCTGGCGGCATCGCGCTGGACGGTGACCTGCAATCTTTCCGGTTTCGACCGCCTCAAGGGTCTTACCGCCGGCAGGGGCGGCGTCCACCTCAGCTACCACGGCCTCGACCTTGCCCGCTTCGCGCCCTTTGACGGCCTGCGCTCGGGTGGGGACGGTTCGTCGGCCGAGCGGCCGGTGACGATCCTCAGCGTCGGCCGGGCGGTGGAGAAAAAGGGCTACGACGTCCTCCTGAAGGCGCTGGCGCAGCTTCCGGCGGAGCTGCACTGGCGCTTCATCCATATCGGCGGCGGCGCCAAGCTCTCGGACCTGAAGCGGCTCACCCTCTCGCTCGGGATTAGCGACCGCGTGACCTTCGAGGGGGCGCTCGACCAGCAGGATGTGCTCGCCCGCTACCGTAGTTCCGACATCTTCGCGCTTGCCTGCCGGGTGACGGCGGACGGCGACCGGGACGGGCTTCCCAATGTGCTCGTCGAGGCCTCGAGCCAGGGGCTTGTCTGCGTGTCCACCGATGTCTCCGGCGTGCCGGAACTTCTGAGCGACGGCGAGAACGGCTTCATCGTTCCGCCCGAGGATCCGGCGGCGTTTTCGGCAGCACTCGAACGGCTGATCCGCGATCCGGCGCTGCGCTTGCGGCTCGGAGCGGCGGCCGAGCAGCGCGTTCGGGCGGACTTCGACCACCACACGAGCATCCGGCAATTGCGGGCGCTGTTCGAGGATGGCTGGAAGGCCGCATGAGCACGGAAGACACGAGGGCAGGGGCAAGGGGAGGCGCGCCGCGCGTCCTCTTCTACGTCCAGCATCTTCTCGGCATCGGCCATCTTGCGCGCGCGAGCCGGATCGCCGGCGCGCTCGTCGACGACGGCTTCGATGTCACCATGGTGACCGGCGGCGCGCCCGTTCCCGGATTTCCCGGCCCGGGCGTGAGACACTTGGCGCTGCCGGCGATTCTTGCAGGTGACAGCGGCTTTTCCGGCATCACCGACGAGAACCGCAATCCGGTCGACGATGCCTTCAAGGCACGGCGCCGCGACCTTCTGCTGGCGGCTTACCGGGATATTCGGCCGGATGCCGTCGTCATCGAAGCCTTTCCCTTCGGGCGGCGACAGGTGCGTTTCGAACTGCTGCCGCTGCTGGAGGCGATTGCGGCCGAGCCGAAACGGCCGCTCGTGCTCACGTCCCTGCGCGACATTCTTCAGGAACGCGCCAAGCCCGGCCGTGACGAGGAGAGCGTCGATCTCGTCGAGCGCCATTTCGACCGGGTGCTGGTTCACGGCGATCCGGCCTTCGTGCGCCTCGACGACACCTTTCCGCTGGCTGGCCGGATCGCGGAGCGGGTCGTCTACACCGGTCTTGTCGCGCCGCCTCTGCCGGAGTTGCCGGAGGAGCGCTACGATGTCGTCGTCTCGGCAGGCGGCGGCGCCGTCGGTGCGAGCCTCGTCCGCGCTGCGCGGGACGCGGCGGTCGCGCTCGATCCGGCACTGCGCTGGTGCCTGATCGCGGGGCCGAATCTGCCCGAGGCCGAGTTCGCCGCCCTTGTCGCCGACACGCCGGACAATGTCGTTGCTGTCCGCTTCCGCAAGGATTTCCCGAGCCTCGTTCGGGGCGCGCGGCTTTCCGTGTCCCAGGCCGGCTACAACACGGTCTGCGATCTCTTGCGGGCCGACTGTCCCGCGCTGCTTGTCCCCTTCGCCGCGGGCGGCGAGACGGAGCAGACAGCCCGTGCCGAGCGCCTGGAGCGTCTTGGGCTGGCAAGAGTGATCACCGAGGAGGCACTGACGGCACAGACGCTTGCCGAGGCGGTCGGGGCAATGCTTTCCGCACCAACCCGGCAGCCGATCGGCCTCGATCTTGACGGTGCGCGCCGGACGGCCGCCATCCTGCGCGACCTGCTGCAGGACGAGGGCGACCGGCAGGGGCTCGTGCCCGGGCATTGACAGGAGCGCTTTGACGGGAGCAAGGCCGATCGTCGAGAGAAACCAGTCCGACTTTGAGTGTCTTTCGCCTGATTTTCCGTCCTCGTCCGAGCCCGCATGGTATAGATTACCGCTGTTTGCAGGGTGGGGGGACAGTTACACATGATTCAGCGCATTCGCCGCTCTAAGCTTGCCTTCATCAGGATTTGAACAGACCCTCGCCCTCTGCGAGTGCCATCCTCCTGATGGCATCCATTGCCGGTCCAAAACGAAGAAAGTACCATGGAACAAGGCCTGGCTCGATATATCTGGACCCATACGCGCAAGCAGCAGCTGTGGATTCTGCTGGTCGTCGCCATGTCGATGATCCCCTATTTCATGTCTTTCGATCTGCCCAAGCAGATCGTCAACGGACCGATTCAGGGGGACGGGTTCGATACGCCGGACGCGACGCAGCTCTTCATGCGCATCGAGGTCGACTGGCCAATCATCGGAAAGGCTCTCCTCTTCCCCGGCGTCGAACTGACCCGGCTCCAGATGCTGCTCGCCCTCAGCATGGTGTTCCTGCTGCTCGTCGTCGTGAACGGCCTCTTCAAGCTCTACATCAACACCTACAAGGGGCGCCTCGGCGAGCGCCTGCTGCGGCGTATCCGCTATGAGCTGATCGACCGGGTGCTGCGATTCCCGCCGGCTCACTTCAAGCGTCTGAAGGGCGCTGAAGTCGCCAGCATGATCAAGGACGAGGTCGAGCCGCTCGGCGGCTTCACGGGGGATGCCTTCGTGTCTCCGGCCCTCCTCGGCGGGCAGGCCTTGACGGCGCTCTTCTTCATCATCGTGCAGAACGTCTGGCTCGGCCTGATCGCCGGATTCATCGTCGTCATCCAGGCGACGTTCATTCCGCGCATGCGCCGCCGGCTGCTCATTCTCGGCCGCGAGCGGCAGCTCTCGGCGCGCCAGCTTGCCGGACGTGTCGGCGAGATTATCGAGGGCGTTGGGACGATCCATGCCTATGACACGTCGAATTACGAACGCGCCGACATCGTCTCGCGTCTCGGGCGGATCTTCAAGATCCGGTACGACCTCTATCAGTGGAAGTTCTTCGTCAAGTTCCTCAACAACTTCCTCGCGTCCGTGACGCCGTTCCTCTTCTACAGCATCGGCGGCTACCTTGCCCTGCAGGGACGGCTGGACATTGGCCAGCTCGTGGCCGTCATCGGCGCCTACAAGGACTTGCCCGGCCCGTTGAAGGACCTGATCGACTGGGACCAGGCCCGCCAGGACGTGCAGATCAAATACGCCCAGGTGGTGGAGCAGTTCAAAGTCGACCAGCTGATCGAGCCGGAAATTCAGGCCGTCGAGAAAAGCGATCCGGGGCCGATCATGGGCGCGCTTTCGATCGCCAATGTCTCCCTGTCGGACGACAGCGGATCGCAGCTGCTGGAGCATGTCACGCTTCAGATCAAGCCGGGCGAAGTCTGTGCCTTCGTGGGGTCGACGGCGGCGGGCGGCGATGCGCTGGCCGAAGCGCTTGGCCGCCTGATCTGGCCCGACAGCGGCCGGATCCTGGTCGGCGGCAAGGACCTTCTGGAACTGCAGGAGGCGGTGGCCGGACGGCGCATCACCTATGTCGCCGCCGATGCCTATTTCTTCTTCGGCAGCCTGCGCGACAACCTGCTCTATGGCCTGAAGCATGCCCCGTTGCGCGAACCGGTTCTCGATCGCGATCAGGAGCAGGCGCGCATCTGGGCGATCGAGGAAGCCCGCTCGGCGGGCAATCCGGACTTCGATCTGGAATCGGACTGGATCGACTATGCGTCGGCCGGCGCCAGCGGTCCCGACGACATTTCCGGGCGCATCATGGCCGTTCTCGAGGCGGTGTGCCTGATGGACGACATCCGCGATCTCGCGCTGCGGTCGACCATCCTTCCCATGAGCCATCCCGATCTGGTGGAGGGCGTTGTCGAGTTGCGCCAGAAGCTGCGCGACCTTCTCGACGAGAAGGGGCTGAGCCATCTGGTCATTTTCTTCCAGCCCGATGCCTACAACTCGGAAATGACCGTCGGCGAAAACCTCCTGTTCGGCAGCGCGACCGATGCCGAGGTCATGCAGCGGGCGATGGGTGAGGGGGGCTATTTCCGCCAGATCGTCATGCGGAACGGCCTGCACAAGGTGCTCTTTTCCATGGGCCGCGAGATTGCCGAGAACGCGCTGGAGCTTTTCTCGGGCCTGGAGCCCGACCACCCGTTCTTCCAGCAGCTCACGCTGATGTCGCCGGAGAGCCTTCCCGAATATCAGGCTCTCCTGCAGCGGATCGCCGGCAAGGACTACGACGAGGTCAACGACGCCGACCGGTCGACGCTCATCCGTCTCAGCTTCGCCTATGTCGAGCCGCGCCATCGTTTCGGTCTTCTGACCGACGACCTGATGGCCAGGATCGTGGACGTGCGCCAGCAATTCCACGCCGACCTGCCGGAAGACATGAGAGGCGCCTTCGATCTTTATGCGCCCGACAAGTACATGAGCTCCGCCACTCTCATGGACAACATCCTGTTCGGGCGGATCAGCCACCGTCATGCGGATGCCGCGCAGAAGGTGCAGTCTGTCGTGCGCCACCTTCTCGATGCGCAAGGGCTTCAGGCACAGGTGCTGGAAGTCGGGCTCGACTTCAATCTCGGCACGGCGGGACGCAGGTTGACGCAGGTTCAGCGCCTGAAGCTCAATCTTGCCCGAGCCCTTCTGCGAGAGTCGGATTTCTATATCCTCAATCGCGCATTCGCCGGGGTCGATCAGCGCCTGCAGGAGCAGATCGTGAGGAATGTGATCGCCCACGTGCACGGCATCCGGAAGGATGCGGCGATTATCTGGGTTTTGACCAATTCCTCGCTTGCAGGACTTTTCGATCGTGTGATTGTCTTTGACCGGGGCCATCTGGTCGGAGAGGGGACCGAGAGCGAACTCGCCGAGGAGAACCCGGCGTTCAAGGTTCTGGTGAACTAGGACTTGCCGAAATCAGGGGCCATGCGCTCCGGTCTCGGCATGGTCGGCCTGCCCGGACGGGGCTGTCTGGTCCGGACGATTTGGCCGGCTAACCGATCAGGCGTAAGGTGGGGCGTGTGCCCCGCGCTCAAGGCGGCAGTGAATGAAGGGCGAGCATCCGGACGGCTGGAGTTTCGCGTATCAGATCCAGAGGGCAGACTGAGACGATGCTTCTTAAGGATGAAGTCAAAATCTTGCGGCGGCTGCCGCTTTTCGCCGGTGTGGAGCCGACGAAGCTGAAGCTGCTCGCGTTCACGTCCGATCGGCTGCGCTATGCTCCCGGAGGCGTTCTGTTCCGGCAGGGCGACATGGGGGACGCGGCCTATGTCATCCTGTCCGGGATCGCGGAGGTGCTGATCGAAAGCCCCGCGGGGCCGATCAAGGTCGCCGAAGTCCGCGAGGATGCGATCGTCGGGGAGATCGCCATTCTGTGCGACGTGGCGCGCACGGCGACGGTCCGGGCCATGACCGATCTCGATGCCCTCAGGATCAACAAGGAACATTTCCTCAACCTGATGAAGGACTATCCCGAAATCACGATCGAGGTGATCCGGGAGCTGGCCAATCGCCTGAGCGTCACGTCCATGGAACTGAGCGAGGAGCGCGCGAAGGCCCGCAGGCATCAGGAGGAGATGCTGGTCGGTAAGGACGACTGATCGATCCCGCGCCAGCCTGCCGTCCGAACCATCCCGGGGCGCTCGTCCTCGACACATCCTCGTCACTTCTTTGGCAACGTTGCTGTCCCTCACTGGATCGATCCGATTTCCTGTCTATCTTGATCGCGGATCAGGGGCTTTCGCATTCGAATGGCGTGTGCGATTCGCCTTGCCGATCCTTATCGACGCATGCGTTTCTTCCGAAGGCGAATCCTGCTTTCGGGCGACGACTTTCAGGGCTTGACCAATGGAACCGGACAATCGCGACACCTCGTTCTTTGCCGCGATCCCGAGCGTGGCCAATCCGGCCTCGACCTTCGACCTGTCGCGCTTTCGGTCCGCGCCGGACGACTGGCTGATGGTTCAGACCGATGTGCGAGACTCCACGTCCGCCACGGCAGGGGGCATGCAGCGGACGATCAATTTCATCGCCGTTGCGACCATCGCCGCGTTGCGCAATCTCCACGACCGGATCACCCTGCCGTTCCAGTTCGGCGGCGACGGCGTCACCGTCCTCATTCCCGACGATCGCCGCGAGGCGGCAATGGCCCTGCTCGCGCGGTTGCGGGGGCTGGCGCGCCGGGAGTTCCAGCTGGAGCTGAGGGTCGGCATCCTGCCGGTCTCACGTCTTCGCCAGCATGGCGTTGACGTTTCGATTGCCCGCTACGAGCCGACGCCGGGCAACAATTTCGCCGTCTTCCGGGGTGATGGCGCCGAATTGATGGAGGCCGCGCTGAAGGGCAGGGCGGCGCCGGACCTTGGCGCGGCAATGCAGATCGACGAAAGCCTGGACGATGGCGAGGCGATCGACCTCACCGGTCTGTCCTGTCGCTGGGATCCGCTGCACTCGACGCGCGGGAAGATCGTCTCTCTGCTCGTCCGATCGAAGGACGATCTCGGTGCGGCCTATGCCGACGTCTTGAGGATCACGGGCCGGGACGGGGACCCGCGCGCGGTCCAGCGGGCCAATCTGAAGCCGCACTGGCCGCCACGGGCTCTTCTCGTCGAGGCGCGGACGACGCGCGGACGTCTGCCTGTGGCGGTCAAAGCTCTGGAAATCATGGCGATTTCACTTTTCACGTTGCTGCTGATCCGGTGGAACATCACTGTCGGCGGCTTCAAGCCCTCCGCCTATCTCGACGACACGGTGACGAACACCGACTTCTGCAGCCATGACGACACCTTCGGCCTCGTGCTCGACTGCTCGCCCCAGACGATCGACGAATTGCGGACGATGCTGGAGCGGCGCCGGGCGGCCGGCGAACTGGCCTATGGTCTCCACACCTCGGAGACGGCTCTCATCACCTGCCTCGTCTCGTCGGTGACGACGGGACTGCATGTTCACTTTGTCGACGGCGGCGACGGCGGGTATACGTCGGCTTCGCGGGGGCTGAAGGCCATTGCGGCCTGATCGACCGGCAAAGGCCGGTCCGCCGATGGCGATGGCCCGGAACAAGGACGAGCATGACGGACCGAGGGGACCTTCGATCGCAGCTCAAACAGGCGATCGCGTTGATCGAGACGGGCCGGATTCGAGAGGCCGAAGACTGCCTGGAGGCGATTGCCGGCAAACCCGATGATGGTTCCCTCGGCCCGATGACAGCGCTCGGCATGCCCCGCAAGCTGCATGCGGCCCGCCTGAAGCTGGCCAAGCGGGCGGAAGGGCGTCATCTCGACCGCGTCGGCCTGCAGGCGACCCTCGTACCGGATCCTGCGATCCTTGCGCCGCATGGGCATTTTTCGGTGGAGGAGCGGCAGCGCGCCGCCGCGGCCGCCAGAGAGCCCGTGCCTCGCGTCCTGCACCAGATCTGGATCGGCGATGCCCCGCCGCCGCCGTCCACCGATGCCTGGGCCCGGCACGCCCGGCGTCACGGCTACGACTACCGGCTTTGGCGCGAAGACGATCTTGCCTCCATCGGTGCCTCGGAGCATCCGATCTTCCAGCAAAGGCTCGCCGAAGGAGACTTTCCCGGCGCCGTCGATGTTGCCCGCTATCTGGTGCTGGAGACGGAAGGGGGGATCTATCTCGACTGCGACTGGTACCCGGCAAGCGACCGCTTCAGCTTTCACGATCTGATGCCGCTCATCGGTCTCGTGGCGCTTTCGGAAGACATTCCGCGCCTGACCCACGCGGGCAGCCTGCTTCTGGCCAATTCCTTCATCGCAGTGCCCCCGGCGCACCCGGCGATGACAAAACTTCTCGGCGTGCTGGAGACGGTCGACGAGGCCCTGAAAGGCGCGCCGGCCTGGTGGTCGACGGGTCCGCTGATTTTCACGGTGGTCTGCCGCGCCGGTCCTGTGACGCTGGCAAGCCCCGATCTCGTGGCCGGTTCCGTTGCCCGAAAGACGTCGCTTTCGGAGGTCGAGGCGTGGTGCGAACGCCTGCCGCCGGACGGCGCCGGGCTGCTTCTCGCCTGGAAATCCTGGTAGGGACCGACCCGTCAGGCCTTCACGATCTGTGGTCCGGAGAGGCCGAGCTTGCCGAAGACGTTGCGGGTGTCGACAATGAGCGGCGCCCATTTTGCCAGTGCCGCATAGTCGATGCCGTCGTGATCCGTCGCGATCAGGACCGCATCGAAACCGCGCACGGTTTCCTCGTCGAGCGGCACCGAGCGGCGGCCCATGAGGTCCATGTATTCCCGCGTCCTCGGGATTTCGTCGACATGGGGGTCGTGGAAGGCGGCGCTGCCCTTGCGTTCCTCGATCAGCTCGATCAGCTTCAGCGACGGGCTTTCCCGGATGTCGCTGACGTTCTTCTTGTAGGCAAGCCCGATGACGAGAATGCGCGAGCGGCTCAGCGCCTTGCCGGAGTGGATGTCCAGCGCCTCGGCGAGGCGGCCGACCACATGGCGCGGCATGGCGGAGTTGATCTCGCCGGCAAGCTCGATAAAGCGCGTCGGCAGTTCGTATTCGCGCGACTTCCAGGTGAGATAGAAGGGGTCGATCGGAATGCAGTGGCCGCCGAGCCCCGGTCCCGGATAGAAGGGCATGTAGCCGAAGGGCTTGGTCTTGGCCGCGTCGATCACTTCCCAAACGTCGATGCCCATGGCGTCGTAGAGGACCTTCATCTCGTTGACGAGGGCGATGTTGACGGCGCGGAAGATGTTCTCGGTGAGCTTCACCGCCTCGGCGGTCGCGGTGGAGGAGACCGGGATCGCCGATTTCACCACGGCGCCGTAGAAGGCCTGCATCAGCCGCGACGTTGCCTGGTCGTCGCCGGCCACGATCTTCGGGATCGTCGTCGTCTCGAAATCGGTGTTGCCGGGGTCTTCCCGCTCCGGCGAGAAGCCGAGGAAGAAATCGATGCCGGAGCGAAGGCCGGTGCGTTCCAGAATGGGGCCGACGACATCCCGCGTGGTGCCGGGATAGGTGGTCGATTCCAGCGCCACCAGTTGGCCGGACCGCAGGTATTCGGCGATCGTCTCTCCGGTCCGCGTCACGAAGCTCAGATCCGGATCGCGG
The DNA here is from genome assembly GCF_900231165.1 of Hartmannibacter diazotrophicus. Classification (GTDB taxonomy): domain Bacteria; phylum Pseudomonadota; class Alphaproteobacteria; order Rhizobiales; family Pleomorphomonadaceae; genus Hartmannibacter; species Hartmannibacter diazotrophicus. Next base: position 4,140,161 of record NZ_LT960614.1, on the reverse strand, counting down.
TGCTTGGAGAGCGGCGTCGGGACGCAGATGACGATGACGTCACACTGGGCGAGGCCGGAAAAATCGGTGGTCGAACGGAAAAGACCGGCCTCGGTCTGCCTGCGCAGCTCGGCGTCCGTTACCGCTCCGATATAGGATTCGTGCCGGTCGAGCGCGACGATCTTGGCCGGATCGATGTCGAAGCCGACGACGCGGAAGCCGCCACGGGCAATCGCCATGGCGAGCGGCAGCCCGACATAGCCGAGGCCGATGACACCAACCTGAGCGGCGCGGGATTGAAGGGCCGACAGAAGTCGTTCGGCCGTATCGGGCATGACGTTCAACGTGAGCGGTCTCTGTGAGGCAAGGGACTCACACATGGTCGGAAAGATCGGTGGCGTCAAGCCGGACGGGCGGAAGGTAATGGTGCTCGCCCGTCATGGCTCTGCCACCAGTGCCGGCCCGGTTGCTCAGGGTGTGAGCATGACAATTAATTCGCCATCATTGAACGTTTACGATGAGAAATGCGACGTGGGGTGAACATACCGTTCGACGTCTGGTTTTGCGGAGGCGGCTCACTATATGAAGCAACTGTCGCATAGTATCGATCTTTCAAGACCATCAGCCTGCGATCTGTCCTCCTCATCCCCAAGCAGGACATGACCCGCGCCGGCGTTCCTTTCCGGATACCCCCTTTTCATGAGCACACACACTTCCGGCGTTTCCAGCATTCTGATCGAGCAGGTTTCGATCTGGCTCAAGACGTCCGCCCTTGAGGGCAAGGAACTGGAGAAACTGGTCTCCGGTTTCTGCGAGCGCCTGGCCGCGGCCGGCATGCCGATGAGCCGCATTCACCTCAGCTTTTCCGTGCTCCATCCGCTCTACGACGCCCTCGGCTTCACCTGGGGCCGGGGCAAGGGAGTGAAGACGGTCAGCTTTCAGCTGAAGAAGGAACACAGCCTCAACGAGCGCTTCCTTCAAAGCCCCTATTTCTATTTGCTGCAGAACGACCTCGACCACCTGCGCCGGCGGATCGATCCTTTGACCCCGTCGGAATTTCCGATTTTCGAGGATCTGAAGGCCGAGGGCGTGACCGACTACCTCGCCTTCGTCCAGCCCTTCGGGGAGGGCGTGGACCAGAGCATGTTCGGCTCCTGGGCGACGGACGTGCCGGGCGGTTTCAGCGACGACGTGATCGAGGCGCTTCTGAAGATCCAGAAGAGCCTTGCGGTTGCGGCCAAGATGTCCGTTCTCGGCAAGCTCGCCGACAACATGCTGCTCACCTATCTCGGCTCCAGCGCCGGCAAGCGGGTGCGCTCGGGGCAGATCCGGCGCGGCGACGGCGAAACCATCCGGGCAGCGCTGGTGATGGTCGACATGCGCCAGTCGACCGTGATGGCCGAGCGCGAGGGCAGGCAGGCCTATATCGACACGCTCAACGAGTTCTTCGATGCGACGGCGACGCCCTTCACCCACAATGGCGGCGAGATCCTGAGCTTCATCGGCGACGGCTTTCTGGCGATCTATCCGTGCAGCCGTCACCGAGAACCCTCGATCCAGGCGGCCAAGGCCGCCATGGCGGCGGTGCGCAAGGCGAAGGCGCGCATGGTCGATCTCAACGTCGAGCGGCGGGGGCGAGGCGAGGCGGAAATCCGCTTCGGGATGGGCCTGCATGTCGGCAACGTGATGTTCGGCAACGTGGGCCTGCGCGACCGGCTGACCTTCTCCGTCTTCGGGGCTGCGGTCAATCAGGTGCAACGCCTGCAGGAACTGGCCAAGACGGATGGTGCGCCGATCGTCGCGAGCCAGATCTTCGCCAACTACAGCGGCGGCGAATGGGACTCGCTCGGGGAGCGGACGCTGAGAGGCTTTCCCCAGAAAGTGCCCGTCTTCCAGCCGGGAGACTCCAACCTCGTCATGGCGCCGACCGATGCGGCCGATGCGGCGATGGCCGACGGGCTCTCCGAGGCCGAGCAGATCATGCTGCTCTACAAGACCGCGCGGAAGAACAGGCCGTCCGAGGTCAAGACCACGCATTGATGGATCGCGTTTCGCCGTGCGGTCCGTGATGGGCCGCTGGCGCTCCGTTCGAGCGATCGGGCTGTCAGGCGGCCGCGACGGCGGGAAGGCGCCGGTAGGCCTTGCCGTTCGCATCGAAGAGATGCAGGCACTCGTCCGGCGCACTGACGGAAAGCCTTTCGCCCTTCCTGATCCTGGCGTCGCCGGCCAGCTTGACGATCAGCGGTTCGTCCTCGCCGATGTCGACATAGACCATCGTCACCTCGCCGAGCTTTTCGACGAGCGTCACCGTCCCGGCGAAGAAGGCATCGTCGTGGGGCGCGGCTCGAAGGTCCTCCGGCCGCACGCCGAAATGGACCGTCGAGCCCTCGATGCCGGGCGGCAGGTCGAAGCTGGTCGCCACCTTGAGCCCGCCTTGCGGCGCGACGATCGCATTGGCGCCGGCCTTTTCCACCTTCGCCGTGACGATGTTCATCGCCGGAGAGCCGATGAAGCGGGCGACGAAGAGGTTGGCGGGCGTGTGGTAAAGCTCCATCGGCGTGCCGACCTGCTCGATGCGGCCCGAGTTGAGCACCACGATGCGGTCGGCGAGCGTCATCGCCTCCACCTGGTCGTGGGTCACGTAGATCATCGTCGTCTGGGCCATGCGCTCGTGCAGGCCGGCGATCTCGATGCGGGTCGCGACACGCAGCGCCGCGTCGAGGTTGGAGAGCGGTTCGTCGAAGAGGAAGACCTTCGGATCGCGCACGATCGCCCGGCCGATGGCGACGCGCTGGCGCTGGCCGCCGGAAAGCTGCTTGGGCAGTCGGTCGAGATAGTCGGTGATCTGCAGCATCTCGGCGGCTTTCCTGACGCGCCGGTCAAGCTCGCCCGGCTCGGCCTTGGCGAGCTTCAGGCCGAAGGCCATGTTGTCGTAGACGGTCATGTGCGGATAGAGCGCATAGGACTGGAACACCATGGCGATGCCGCGCTTGGCTGGCGGCAGGGCATTCACGACCTTGCCGTCGATGGTGAAGGTCCCCGAGGTGATGTCCTCGAGCCCGGCGATGAGGCGCAGGAGCGTGGACTTGCCGCAACCGGACGGGCCGACGAAGACGATGAACTCGCCCGACCTGATGTCGAGGTCGATGCCGTGGATGACCTCGATGTGGCCATAGGCCTTCTTCACGTTCGAGAGCTTCAGGTCGGCCATCGGGGTTCCTCCATTTCACTCTTTTTCTTGTCCGCTGCCCTTGCTCACCTGATCCAGGCAAAGAATGCGTCGATGTGGTTGAGCGTGACGGTATCGCCCTTCACCGTGCCCTCGAAGCCGAGACCGGCGACGGGCTCGACGCGCATCTCCTTCGGCAGGATGAAGTCCGCCGGGCTTTCCGCCAGATTGAAGAGGCACAGCATTTCGCGGCCTTCGTGACGGCGCACGAAGGCGATCGTTTCCTGCTCGGCCTCGATGAACTGGACGTCGCCCTTGACGAGGATCGGGGTCTGGCGTCGGAAGGCGAGGAAGGTCCGGAAGTGCGCCATGACGGACGCCGGGTCCGTGCTCTGGCGCGAGACGGCCATCGGCAGGTGCTCGGCCGGCACCGGCAGCCACGGCCTGGCTTTCGAAAAGCCGCCGTTCGGCTCGCTCTCGCTCCAGACCATCGGTGTGCGGCAGCCGTCGCGGCCCTTGAACTCGGGCCAGAAGGTGATGCCGTAGGGGTCCTGAAGATCCTCGAAGGCGATCTCGGCTTCGGTGAGCCCCAGTTCCTCGCCCTGATAGAGACAGACCGAGCCGCGCAGCGAAAGCAGCAGCGAGCCCATCACCTTGGCGAGCCGGACGGGGTCGGTGCTCTTGTCGCGAAAGCGCGTCGCGGGGCGGACGACGTCGTGGTTGGAAAAGGCCCAGCAGGGCCAGCCGCCGGCCGAGCCCGCCTCGAAGCGCCTGACCGTCGAGGTGATGAACTCGCGGCCGTAGCCGTAGCCGAGGAAGTCGAAGGTGTAGCACATGTGCAGCTTGTCGCCGCCGGAGGTGTAGGCGGCCATCAGTTCGATCGCCTTGCCGGCCTCGCCGATCTCGCCGACCGCTGTGGAGCCCGGATATTCGTCGAGCAGCGCGCGGAATCGCTTCAGGAACTTGAGGTTTTCCGGCCGGTTCTTGTCGTAGACATGGTCCTGAAAGCCGTAGGGGTTCACCTCGGGGATTTCCGACTTCTTTCCCGTTGGCGGGTTGTCGCGCAGACGGGCGTCATGGAAATAGAAGTTGGCGGTGTCGAGGCGGAAGCCGTCGACGCCCCGGTCGAGCCAGAAGCGGACCTCGCCGAGGATCGCGTCCTGGACCTCCCGGTTGTGGAAGTTGAGGTCCGGCTGAGAGACGAGGAAATTGTGCAGGTAATACTGGCAGCGGCGGGTGTCCCACTCCCACGAGGAGCCGCCGAAGACCGAGAGCCAATTGTTGGGGCAGGTGCCGTCCGGGTTGGGATCGGCCCAGACGTACCAGTCGGATTTGGCGTTGTCGCGCGAGGAGCGGCTTTCCATGAACCACGCGTGAACGTCGGAGGTGTGCGAGAGCACCTGGTCGATCATCACCTTGAGGCCGAGCCGATGAGCTTCGGCGACAAGGTCGTCGAAATCGGCGAGCGTGCCGAACATCGGATCGACGTCACGGTAGTCGGCGACGTCGTAGCCGAAATCCTTCATGGGCGAGGTGAAGAAGGGCGAAAGCCAGATCGCATCCGCGCCGAGGTCGGCGATGTAGCCGAGGCGCGAGGTGATGCCCTTGAGATCGCCAATGCCGTCGCCGTTGGAATCCTGAAAGCTGCGCGGATAGATCTGGTAGATCACCGCGCCGCGCCACCAGTCCGGATCGCTCGCGGCAATCTGCGTTGCGCCTCTGCTCATGGCTTTGGTGTCCATCTGGCGTGTCTTTCTCAAACTTGCGATGTGGTCCGCCGCGTCATGGTCATCCTTTCACGCCGCCGGCGGTGAGGCCGGAGATGATCTTGCGCTGGAAGATCAGCACCAGAACGATGAGCGGCGCGGTCACGATGACCGAGGCGGCCATGATGATGCCCCACGGAATCTCGAATTCCGTCGCACCCGACAGCAACGCGATCGCGACTGGAACCGTTCGCTGGTCGTTGTTGGAAATGAAGGTCAGAGCGAAGAGGAACTCGTTCCAGGCGGCGATGAAGGCGAGGAGGCCCGTCGTTACCAGCGCCGGCCACATCAGCGGCAGGAAGACCTTGACGATGATGGTGAAGGGCGTTGCGCCGTCGACGATGGCCGCTTCCTCGATCTCGATCGGCAGGTCGCGCATGAAGGTGGTCAGCACCCAGACCGTGAAGGGCAGGGTGAAGATCATGTAGGCGAAGATGAGCGAGAAGAGCGAGTTGTAGAGCCCCGCCGCGCGGACCATCTCGAACAGGCCGGCAAGCACGGCGATCTGCGGGAACATCGAGACCGAGAGCACCGTCAGCAGGAGCAATCCCCGGCCCCGGAAGCGGATACGGGCCAGCGCGAAGGCCGCCGTGACCGCGAGGAAGAGCGAGATCGCCACCACGACGAAGGAGACGATCAGCGAGTTGAGGACGTTGCGCGGGAAATAGCCCGTCGTCAGCACGGCGATGTAGTTGGCCGGCGAGAAGTCCTTGGGCAGATAGTCGACCTCGAAGAGCGACGTTCCCGATTTGAAGCTCGTGACGATCGCATAATAGAAGGGGAAGACCGCCTGGAAGACGATGATGGCGACGAGGGCATAGAAGCCGACGGATTTCAGCGTCTTCATCTCAGTCGCCTCCCGAAAGGTTCAGCCGGCCGAGCTTGATGTAGAGGATCGTGATCAGCGCGATGACGAGGAAGAGCAGCGTCGAGGCCGCCGAACCGTAGGCGAACTTGTCGAACTGGAAGAGGTTTTCCTGGGCGAAGACCGACATGGTCTGGGTCTGGTCGTTGTTCGGCGTCAGGACGTAGATGAGATCGAAGACGCGCAGGGCATCGAGGGCGCGGAAGATGACCGCGACCATGATCGCCGGGCGCACCAGCGGCAGCGTCACCTTGAAAAAGACCTTCACCGGGTGGACGCCGTCGATCTTCGCCGCCTCGTAGATGTCGCCGGGGAGCATCTGCAGGCCGGCGAGGATCAGCAGCGCCATGAAGGGGGTCGTCTTCCAGATGTCGACGATGAGGACGGCGACCATCGCCGTGTCGGGCGAGGCGGTCCAGGCGATCGGCGCGTCGATCAGGTGCAGCCGCATGAACATGTCGTTCAGGATGCCGAACTGGTCGTGCATCATCCAGGCCCAGAGCTTGGCCGAGACGATGGTCGGGATCGCCCAGGGGATCAGGACGGCGGCGCGCACGATGCCGCGCCCCTTGAACTCGGCGTTGAGCACCAGGGCGATGATGGTGCCGAAGATGGTCTCGAAGAAGACGGACAGAAATGCGAAACGCACCGTGTTCCAGACCGCGTGCCACCAGGCCTGATCGACCAGCAGGCCCCGGTAGACGGTGCGCCCGCTCGGCAGGTGGAGCACCCGCAGGTAGTTGTCGAAGCCGACGAAGCTTGCCGTATCGACGGTGTCGAGCTTGGCATCGGTGAAGCCGAACCAGATCGTCTTGAGCAGCGGCCAGCCGGCGACGAGCGCCAGGATCAGGAGCATCGGGGCAAGGAACAGCCACGCGGAACGGATGCGTTGCCGTCCAAGCTCGGAGCCGGTGTTGACGCCTCCCGCCATGGCCGAAACCCTCCCTGAAAGCCGGCCGCTTCATGCGGCTCGTTGGTGCCGTTTATTGGAGGAAGGGGCGGAGCACCCGTCTCCCTTGTCCCTTTTTGAAGGAAGAGGGCGGGGGACGATGCCCCCGCCGTCTGAAGGGTCAGTTCCAGCCGCCGCCCATCATGTCGGCGAGGTCGATTTCCAGTTCGGCGAGATTGTCCGCCGCCGTTCCATCGCCGGAGAGCGAGTTGTGGACCGCCGTCCAGAACTTCGACGAGACCTCGTTATAGGCGCCCTTCGTCGGGGCCGAGGGACGCGGCACGGCGTTGAGGAAGATGTCCTTCCAGCGCGGGATCACCGGCTGCTTTTCGGCGATTTCCTTGTCGTCGTAGAGCGCCTTGATGGTGGGCAGCTTGGAGAAGCCGACGGCGCGGAATTTCTGCGCCTCGGGCGAGGAGAGATATTTGACGAGGCCGATCGCGGCTTCCTGGTGCTTGGAATATTTGGAAACGGCGAGGTTCCAGCCGCCGAGCGTTGCGGCGGAGCGGGCATTCTCGCCGTCGCCCATGGGCAGGGGGGCGACGTCGAACTTGTCCTTCACGGCGCTGTCCGCCGAGTTGCCGAGTGCGAAGGCATAGGGCCAGTTGCGCATGAAGACGGCATTGCCGGTCTGCCAGACGCCGCGGCTGTCCTCTTCCTTGTAGGCGAGCACGCCCTCGGGCGAGATGGTGCCGATCCAGCTCTTGGCGGTTTCAAGCGCCTTGATCGCCTGCGGGTTGTTGACCGAGATGGTGCCGTCGGCCTCCACGATCTGGCCGCCGCCGAAGGACTTGATCCATTCCAGCGCGTCGCAGGTCAGGCCCTCGTAGGCGGCGCCCTGAAAGACGAAGCCCCACATGTTGGCATTGCCGGCCGCGCGCTCCTTGTCCTGGATTTCCTTGGCGGTCGCCGCCATCTCGGCCCAGGTCTTCGGCGGCTCCTTGCCGTATTTTTCCAGCAGATCCTTGCGGTAGAAGAGCGCCGGGGCGTCGGTGAACATCGGCAGGGCGACGAGCTTGCCGTCGACGGTCTGGCTCTCGACGATGGCGTCGAAATGCTCGCCGATGACGTCCTTGGTCGCCTCCGTCAGGTCGACGAAGTGGTTGGCGAGCTGCGGCGCCCAGATGACGTCCGTGCGGTAGATATCGATGTCGGCGTTCTGCGCGGAAAGCCACAGCCGGTACTGGCCGAACTGGTCGGTGGTCGAGGCCGGCATGGAGACAATGTCGACCTCATTGCCGGTCTTGGCCGTGTAGTCGGCCAGTTGCAGCCGGAACTCTTCCAGATCCTGCCCGACCGCGCCGGACACGATGGAAAGCTTTTCGGCATGGGCGGCGTTTGCCTGCATGCCGAGGATGAGTACGCCCGCGGCGGCGCATGCCCGCAATGGTGCTGAAAACGTCATCGATGGACCTCCCTGTTGGCGTCGGCCTTTTGGCCGTTCGTTCTTTATCTTTTATGGCCGGATGGTCATCGGCTTGGTCCTGGTGGCGGTCCCGGCTTCCTTCGAAATCCGTGCCGGCCATTCCGGTCCTGCTGTCGTCCTTTGCGGATCGTTGTTGGCGAGTTCTCCGTATGGTGGTGCGGCGAGGCGCAATGGTCAAGCCGACAGTTTCATCGCTTCTTGTACCTTGTCAACGTTGTCATTGAATTTAACCCCAAGTCTTGCCGCTGAAATGGCGATGTTTTGGGCTTCAGTTTTTCTGACGGGAAAGGGTCCGGGCAATGGCGTCCCGCCATCCGGCCTTCTTCTTCTCGCGCGTTGCGTCGTCCATCTTCGGCGCGAAGCGATGCTCGCATTTCCATGTCGCGGCGAAACCCGCCTCGTCCGGCCACAAACCGGCCTTGCGGCCCGCCAGCCAGGCGGCGCCGAGGGCGGTCGTCTCGAGGATTTCAGGCCGGTCGACCGGGGCGTCAAGGAGGTCGGCAAGGCACTGCATGGTCCAGTCGCTTGCCACCATGCCGCCGTCGACGCGCAGGATCGTTTCCGCCGAGGCGGCCCAGTCGCGGTGCATCGCCTCGACGAGGTCGGCGGTCTGGAAGCAGACGGCCTCCAGCGCGGCGCGGGCGAACTCCGCCGGACCGGTGTTGCGTGTCAGGCCGAAGATGGCGCCGCGCGCCTCCGCGTCCCAATAGGGGGCGCCGAGGCCGACAAACGCCGGGACGAGGTAGATCGCCTGTTCGGGATCGGAGGCGGCTGCCAGTTCGCCGCTCTTGGCGGCCTTGTCGATCATCTTCAGGCCGTCGCGCAGCCACTGCACGGCCGCGCCGGCGATGAAGATCGAGCCTTCGAGAGCGTAGGTCGTCTTGCCGTCGAGACGATAGGCAATGGTCGTCAGGAGACGGTTGTTCGAGGCGACGAATTCCTCGCCGGTGTTGAGGACGGCGAAGCAGCCCGTGCCGTAGGTGGATTTCAGCATGCCGGGCTCGAAACAGGCCTGGCCGACGGTCGCCGCATGCTGGTCGCCGGCGACGCCGAGGATCGGGATCGCATGCCCGAGGATTGCCGGATCGAGCATGCCGAAGTCGGCGGCGCAATCCTTGACCTCGGGCAGCATCGCGCGCGGCACGTTGAGCGCGGCGAGGAGGTCGTCGTCCCAGTCGTTGGCGCGAATGTCGAAGAGCAGCGTGCGGGCCGCGTTGGTCGCGTCGGTGACATGAATGCCGCCGCCGGTCAGGTTCCAGATCAGCCAACTGTCGACGGTTCCGAAGCAGAGTTCTCCGGCCTCGGCCATGGCGCGGGCGCCCTCGACATGCTCCAGAATCCAGGCGACCTTGGTGCCGGAAAAATAGGGATCGAGCAGCAGTCCGGTCCTGGCGGTGAAGGTCTCCTCAAGTCCCTTTGACTTGAGTGCCGCACACATATCCGAGGTGCGCCTGTCCTGCCAGACGATGGCGTTGTTGAGAGGCTCGCCGGTCTTTCGATCCCAGACGAGCGTCGTCTCGCGCTGGTTGGTGATGCCGATCGCGGCGATGTCGGCGGCCTCAAGGCCCGCATCGGCGATCGCGCCCTTCATCGTCTCGATGGTGGTGCGGACGAGGTCTGCCGGGTCGTGCTCGACCCAGCCTGGATGGGGATAGTGCTGGGTGAATTCCTGCTGGGCGCTGCCGACGATCTTCTGGGCCCCGTCGAAGACGATGGACCGCGTGGACGTGGTTCCCTGGTCGATGGCGAGGATGTGCGTCATGGAAGGTTCCAGCGTGAATTCGGTTGTCCACGCCGCCATCCGGCGAGCGCGGTCGATCGTTGTCGTACAGGCTTTGGGCTTCGTCAAACGGCCCGGCCGACGCTTGCTGGCGCCGGCCGGGGAGGGGGATCAATCTCCCCGGTGGATCAGGGATCCCTGACGATCAGTTCTGCCAGGACTTGATCAGTTCGTCATAGGAGACGGTGACCGGCTTTTCTTCCTCGTTCTCGAGCTTGGCCTTGGGCGAACCCGGCTGGCTCAGCCAGTAGGACGGATCCTGTTCTTCGTTGAGCTTCGGACCGATGTCGCCCTGGACGCCGGCGCGCTCCAGACGGGAGAGCACCTTTTCCTGGTCGGCACAGAGCGAGTCGAGCGCTTCCTGCGGGGTCTTGGCACCCGACATGGCATCGCCGATGTTCTGCCACCAGAGCTGGGCCAGCTTCGGATAGTCCGGCACGTTGGTACCGGTCGGCGACCATTGCAGGCGGGCCGGCGAGCGGTAGAACTCGATCAAGCCGCCGAGCTTGGGCGCGCGGTCGGTGAAGTGGTCGGAGTTGATGGTCGACTGGCGGATGAAGGTCAGACCCACGTCCGACTTCTTGAGGTCGACAGTCTTGGACACGACGAACTGGGCATAGAGCCAGGCCGCCTTGGCACGGTCGACCGGGGTCGACTTCATCAGCGTCCAGGAACCGGCGTCCTGATAGCCGATCTTGGTGCCTTCAGACCAGTAGGCGCCGTGGGGCGAGGGGGCCATGCGCCACTTCGGGGTGCCGTCGTCGTTCATCACCGGCAAGCCGGCCTTGACCATGTCGGCGGTGAAGGCGGTGTACCAGAACATCTGCTGGGCGATCTCGCCCTGGGCGGGAACCGGACCGGCCTCGCCAAAGGTCATGCCCGCCGCAGCCGGCGGCGAATACTTGTTCAGCCAGTCGATTGCCTTGGTCACGGCATAGACGGCCGCGGGGCCGTTCGTCGCGCCGCCACGGGCGACGCACGAGCCCACGGGTTGCGACTTCTCGTTGACGCGGATGCCCCATTCGTCGACGGGCAGGCCGTTCGGCTCGCCCTTGTCGCCCATGCCGGCCATCGACATCCAGGCGTCGGTGTAGCGCCAGCCGAGCGAGGGATCCTTCTTGCCGTAGTCCATGTTGCCATAGACCTTGGTCGGGCCGCCCATGTAGGACATGTCGCGGCCGGTGAAGAACTCGGCGATGTCCTGATAGGCCGTCCAGTTCACCGGGACGCCGAGGTCGTAGCCGTATTTTGCCTTGAAGTCGGCCTTAGTCTTCTCGTCGTTGAACCAGTCGTAGCGGAACCAGTAGAGGTTCGCGAACTGCTGGTCGGGAAGCTGATAGAGCTTGCCGTCAGGTGCCGTCGTGAAGGAGGTGCCGATGAAGTCGTCGACGTCCAGCATCGGGTCGGTGACGTCCTTGCCTTCGTCGCTCATCCAGTCCGTCAGGTTGCGCGCCTGCTGATAGCGCCAATGCGTGCCAATGAGGTCGCTGTCGTTGATGTAGGCGTCGTAGATGTTCTCACCCGACTGCATCTGCGTCTGCAGCTTTTCCACGACGTCGCCTTCGCCGATCAGGTCGTGGGTGATCTTGATGCCGGTGATGGCGGAAAAGGCCGGTGCGAGCACTTTCGATTCATACTCGTGGGTGGTGATCGTTTCGGAGACGACCTTGATTTCCATGCCGGCGAACGGCTTGGCGGCGTCAACGAACCACTGCATCTCCTTTTCCTGATCGGCGCGCGAGAGCGTCGAGAGATCGCCGATCTCGCTGTCCAGGAAGGCCTTGGCCTCGTCCATGCCGGCGAAGGCGGGGCTTCCGCTTGCCAGCATCGCGGCCACCCCGGCCGTGATCAGCAAATGTCTACGCATGTTGTCCTCCCTTTATCGTTGCCGGTCGAATTCGTTCCGGCGTTGCCGTCGGCGGCTTTTTCCCGCCGAAAGTTCCTGTCGCGCCTGCCGAACTCCTCGATCAGCGTGGCGCTCCAAGTATTCGTTTTCGCATCGCGTTGTCCGAAAACCGGTTTCCGCTTTTCGGCGCGATGCTGTGGTGCCCCTCTCAGACCAGCCGGAAGACGCCGACGGCGTAGACCAGCGAGAGGGCCACGGCCCACCAAAGGTTCGGGCCGACGAGCCCGAGCCAGAAAAGGCAGATGAAGGCGCTGCCGAGCAGCGAAATGAAGAGGCGGTCGCCGCGCGTCGTCTCGAAGCGCAGGAGGCCGACACGGGGCGCGCCGCCGGGCGAGACATATTCCCACACACCCATCAGCGCGATCAGCGAAAAGATGACGAGGAAGAAGACGGCGGTCGGGGCCGTCCAGGCCATCCAGGAAAAATCCATCATGAAACTCCTCGATCAGTGCCCGTGGACGGAGAGACTTCAAAGACGTCAGAGTCCATCTGGTCCAGCGTCTCATCGAAGTCGCCGGCAAGGTCCTTCGCAGCAAGGACGGACAGGATGCCGGAGAGGTGATTCAAGGCATGCCAGAAAGAGCCAAGCGAATAAGCCGAGTCCCTCTGCTCCATTTCCTTGCGAAGATCGCCCAGATCGTCGGACACCCCGCCCTTTACAGGCGACGGCTCTGATGGGCTGAAGATTTCCGAGGGGAACACCTTCCAATAGTGTGCCTGGTCTCCTGCCACTTTCACTTCGCTCAGGCCCGCCATCTGCATTCTTGTCAGAAGGGCGACTGACGCGTTCTTGATTTCCTCAAGAGATATCGCCTCTCCGTCGCGCCTCATCATACCCTCCCCAGGGCAAAGCCCTTGGCGATGTAGTTGCGGACGAACCAGATCACGAGCGCGCCGGGGATGATGGTCAGCACGCCGGCGGCGGCGAGAACGCCCCAGTCCATGCCGGAGGCGGAGACCGTGCGGGTCATGGTGGCGGCGATCGGCTTGGCGTCGGTGGTGGTGAGCGTCCGCGCGATCAGGAGTTCCACCCACGAGAACATGAAGCAGAAGAAGCAGGCGACGCCGATGCCGGACGCGATGAGCGGCATGAAGATCTTCACGAAGAAGCGCGGGAAGGTATAGCCGTCGATATAGGCCGTTTCGTCGATCTCCTTCGGCACGCCCGACATGAAGCCTTCCAGGATCCAGACCGCCAGCGGCACGTTGAAGAGGCAGTGGGCGAGCGCCACGGCGATATGGGTGTCGATGAGGCCAAAGGCCGAATAGAGCTGGAAGAAGGGCAGGGCGAAGACCGCCGGCGGGGCCATGCGGTTGGTCAGCAGCCAGAAAAAGAGATGCTTGTCGCCAAGGAAGCGGTAGCGCGAGAAGGCGTAGGCTGCCGGCAAGGCCGCCGCCACCGAGATCACGGTGTTCATCACCACGTAGATGATCGAGTTGATGTAGCCGGAATACCAGGACGGATCGGTGAAGATCACCATGTAGTTCTTGAAGGTGATGTTCTGCGGCCAGAGCGTGAAGCTGGACAGGATTTCCTCGTTCGTCTTCAAGCTCATGTTGACGAGCCAGTAGATCGGCAACGCCAGGAAGAGGATGTAGACGACCGGGATCAATGGCGCGAAACGGGCCGATCCTCGCGCCTTGCCGACCACGGAGGCCCGGGCGGGAACCCGGTCGGGTGCGCGGGTGACGGAGCTGGTGGTAACGTCGGACATCAGCCTTCTCCCTGCCCGTAGTTGGTCATGACCGTGTAGAAGACCCAGGACAGCGCCATGATGATCAGGAAGTAGACGATCGACATGGCCGCAGCCGGGCCGAGGTCGAACTGGCCGATGGCCATCTTGACGAGATCGATCGACAGGAAAGTCGTCGAGTTGCCCGGGCCGCCGCCGGTGACGACGAAGGGTTCGGTGTAGATCATGAAGCTGTCCATGAAGCGCAGGAGGATGGCGATCAGCAGGACCCGGTGCATCTTCGGCAGCTGGATGTAGCGGAAGACGGACCAGCGCGAGGCGCCGTCGATCCTGGCGGCCTGGTAGTAGGCCTCGGGGATCGAGACGAGACCGGCGTAGCAAAGCAGGACGACGAGGCTCGTCCAGTGCCAGACATCCATGACGATGACGGTGATCCAGGCGGCGACCGGCTCCTGGGTGTAGTTGTAGTCGATGCCGAAGCGCGCGAGCGTGTGGCCGAGAAGGCCGATGTCGACGCGGCCGAAGATCTGCCAGATGGTGCCGACGACGTTCCACGGAATGAGCAGCGGCAGCGCCATGGTGACGAGGCAGACCGGAACGCCCCAGCCCTTCTTCGGCATGGAAAGCGCGATGACGATGCCGAGCGGCACCTCGATGGCGAGGATCACCAGCGAGAAGATCAGGTTGCGCCCCAGCGCGTCGTAGAAGCGCTGGGAGCCGAGCAGTTCCTCGAACCATTCGGTCCCGGCCCAGAAGAACTCGTTGTTGCCGAAGGTGTCCTGGACCGAATAGTTCACCACGGTCATCAGCGGGATCACGGCCGAGAACGCCACCAGCAGCAGCACCGGCAGGACCATGAACCAGGCCTTGTTGTTGAGCGTCTTGTTCATGGATCAGGCTCCCCGGCTTGCCGGTTCGACGAGATGGGCGTCGGCGTAGACATTGAGGCGGTCGGCATCGAAGTGGACGCGCGGGCTTTCCGGGATCGACCGGCCCTCGGGCACGATGGCGTTGAGCGTGTGCGCGCCGAGCTGGCCGCGCAGGATGCGGTAGCGGCCGATGTCGTCGACCCCGCGCACGGTGATCGGAAGACCCGAGGCATCGTCGGACAGGTGCACGAATTCGGGCCGGATGCCGATCTCGGACTTGCCGGAGACAGGGGCGTAGCTCGCGGGAAGACGGATTTCGTCGCCGCCGACGCGGGCGACGTTGCCGGCGATCTCGGCCGGCAGCACGTTCATGCCCGGCGAGCCGATGAAATAGCCGACGAAGGTGTGACGCGGCCTTTCGAAGAGTTCGGCGGGCGTGCCGACCTGCACCACCTCACCCTCGTACATCACCACCACCTTGTCGGCGAAGGTGAGCGCCTCGGTCTGGTCGTGGGTGACGTAGATCATGGTGAAGCCGAAGCGGCGGTGGAGATGCTTCAGCTGCGAGCGCAACTGCCACTTCATGTGCGGATCGATGACCGTGAGCGGCTCGTCGAAGAGGATCGCGTTGACATCGTGGCGCACGAGGCCGCGCCCGAGCGAGATCTTCTGCTTCTCGTCGGCGGTGAGGCCGCGCGCCTTGCGGTTCGCCTGGTCGGCAAGCCCCAGCATCTCGATCGTCTCGGCGACGCGGCGCTTGATGTCGGGGGCGGGAACGCCCCGGTTCTTCAGGGGAAAGGCGAGGTTCTCGGCCACCGTCATGGTGTCGTAGATGACCGGGAACTGGAACACCTGCGCGATATTGCGGTCTTCCGTCGGCAGCAGCGTCACGTCCTT
Source organism: Hartmannibacter diazotrophicus (assembly GCF_900231165.1). Taxonomy (GTDB): domain Bacteria; phylum Pseudomonadota; class Alphaproteobacteria; order Rhizobiales; family Pleomorphomonadaceae; genus Hartmannibacter; species Hartmannibacter diazotrophicus. The sequence continues at coordinate 4,124,861 of NZ_LT960614.1, read as the reverse complement.
GTCGCCGAAGAGCACGTGGCCATGGGACGGGGTGAGCAGGCCGGAGATGATGTTGAGAAGGGTGGTCTTGCCGCAGCCTGACGGGCCGAGGAGGGCGTAGGCGCTGCCGTCCTCCCAGGTCTGATGGACTTCCTTCAGCGCGAAGTCCGAGGCCTTGCTCGGGTTGGCGTAATAGGAGTGGGCGATGTGGTCGAGAACCAGACGGGCCATGATCGCCTCCCTCAGTTGGTGGTGGCGCCGGGCGCGGCAACGAGCCGGCCGTCGGGGGTGAAGACGAAGAAGCGCTCCGGATCGAGATAGACCGGAATGCGCTGGTCGACCTGGATGCCGCGCACGCCGTGGGCAAGCGCCACCCAGCGGGCGTCGGCGAAGTCGACGTGGACGAAACTCTCCGAGCCCGAGATCTCGGTGACGGCGACCGGAACCTCGATCGCGATGGCCTTGTCGTGCGGCCGGTCGAGATAAAGGTGATGCGGGCGGAAGCCGATGGTGTAGCTGCCTTCGCCGAGGCTCGCCGCGGCCTTCGGCGCGGTCACCTGCACACCCTCGCCGAGAATGAAGTCCTGGCCGGACTTGCGGATCTCGAGGCTGTTGAGCGGCGGATCGGAGAAGGTCTCGGCGGTGATGAGGTCGGCCGGCCGGTTGAAGACATCGATGGTGGGGCCGAACTGGGTCACGCGGCCTTCCGACAGCGTTGCCGTGTTGCCGCCGAGCAGCAGGGCCTCGGACGGCTCGGTCGTCGCATAGACGAAGATCGCGCCGGTCTCGGCGAAGATCTTCGGAAGCTCCTCGCGCAGTTCCTCGCGCAGTTTGTAGTCGAGATTGGCGAGCGGTTCGTCGAGGAGGACGAGTTCGGCGCCCTTGACCACGGCGCGGGCAAGGGCCGTGCGCTGCTGCTGGCCGCCGGAGAGGTTGAGCGGCGTGCGGTCGAGATAGGGTGTGAGCCGCAGGAGGTCGGCCGCCTTCTTCACCTTGGCATCGATCGTCGCCTTGTCGTCGCCCTGCAGGCGCAGCGGCGAAGCGATGTTCTCGTAGACGGTGAGCGAGGGGTAGTTGATGAACTGCTGGTAGACCATCGCCACGTTGCGCTTGCGCACGGGGATGCCGACCACGCTGACCTCGCGCATCAGGATGTCGCCGGAGGTCGGCGCGTCGAGGCCGGCCATCAGGCGCATCAGGCTGGTCTTGCCCGACAGCGTCGGGCCGAGCAGCACGTTGAGCGTGCCCTTTTCGAGACGCATCGACACGTCGGCGATATGCGTCTCGCGTCCGACGGTCTTGGTCACGTTCCTCAGTTCCAGCATGTCCCCTCCCAAAACGGTGCGCCGCAAGGCTCCTCAACCTTTTGCCGGCGTCCCGTCTGAACCGTTCTTCCGGACCCGCCGACAGGGGCGGCCTCCGGCTCTCGTCTATTCCGCGGCGCGCGCGGTCACGTAGCTTGCCGCGTTTGCCTTCATCCAGTTGTCCAGCGCCTCGGCCTCGGCCCCGGACATCGAAAGCCCGAGCTTGGTGCGCCGCCAGAGCACGTCCTCGGCGCTTGCCGCCCATTCATGCGTCATCAGGAAGACGACCTCGCGCTCGTAGAGATCGGCGCCGAAATGGGTGCCGAGATCGGCAACCGAGGCCGTGGACTGCAGGATGGCAAAGGCGCGGGTGCCATAGAGGCGGGCCAGGCGGCGGGCATGGCGCTCGGCCAGAAAGGGGTGGTCGCCGCGAAGGCGGGCGACAAGCGTCTCGTAGCCATCGGTGGCGAAATCGCCGCCCGGCAGGGTGGAAGAAGCCGTCCACGGTGCGCCCTTGGCGCCGATGAGGCCGGCGATCTTGTCCAGCATCGCCTCGGCGAGGCGGCGATAAGTGGTGATCTTGCCGCCGAAGATGTTGACGAGGGGGGCGCCGTCGCTACCGTCGACCTTCAGCACATAGTCGCGGGTCGCTTCCTGTGCCTTGCTGGCGCCGTCGTCGTAAAGCGGGCGGACGCCGGAATAGGTCCAGACCACATCGTCGCGCACGATCGGCTTGACGAAATATTCGCTGGCGGCCGCGCAGAGGTAGTCGATTTCGCCTTCGGTGATCGCAACGTCGCGCAGGTCGCCCTCATAGTCGCGGTCGGTGGTGCCGATCAGCGTGAAGTCGGTCTCGTAGGGGATCGCGAAGATGATGCGCCCGTCGGCATTCTGGAAGATGTAGCTGCGGTCGTGGTCGTAGAGCTTCTTCACGACGATGTGGCTGCCCTGCACGAGGCGGACATTGTGCGCGTCGTTCTGGCCGATGGCCGAGGAGAGCACCTTGTCGACCCAGGGGCCGGCCGCGTTGACGATGAGGCGCGCCGCGACCGTCTCGATGGCGCCCGACGTCTCGTCGCGCAGCGTGATGGACCATTTGCCGCCATCGCGACGGGCAGACACCACCGTGTGGCGGGCCATGATGTGAGCGCCGCGATCGGCCGCGTCACGCGCGTTCAGCACAACGAAGCGGGCATCGTTCACCCAGCAGTCGGAATATTCGAACGCCTTGGAGAAGAGCGTCTTCAGCGGCTTGCCGGCCCGATCCGTGGTGAGATCCAGCGTCCGGGTCGCCGGCAGCAGCTTGCGGCCGCCGATATGGTCGTAGAGGAAAAGGCCGAGGCGCAGGAACCAGGCCGGGCGCAGGCCCTTGTGGTGTGGCAGCACAAAGCGCAGCGGCCAGATGATATGCGGGGCCTGGCGCCAGAGCACCTCGCGCTCCATCAGCGCTTCGCGCACAAGCCGGAACTCGTAATGCTCCAGATAACGCAGGCCGCCGTGAATGAGCTTGGTCGAGCCGGAGGAGGTGCCGCTGGCGAAATCCTTCGTCTCGGCGAGGCAAACGGAATATCCGCGGCCGGCGGCATCCCTTGCGATGCCGCAGCCATTGATGCCTCCGCCTATGACGAAGATGTCGTAGACCAATCCAACCTCCCTTGGCGTGTCGAAAGCGGAGACGTCGTCCCCCGATGCGACGCGCGGCGCGATCCGTCATTTTTGTTTCGCAATGCAACAATTGCGAATGGATCGTCGATGGTTCTGAGCCTAATTCGAAAAAATATCGAAGGTCAATAGAAAAAAATCGAAAATGCGGCGGCAATGTGAACCCGGGAGCGCGTCCCGATGGCGAAAATGCAAACGGGTTCCGAGCCTTACCGTTTGGTCAAGGCGCGGCTGGCGTCATTGCGACAGGCTGTGGGGATGAGGATCAGTCGCCGACGGACTGTTCGCGAGGCAGGCTGGCCTCGATCAGGGCCACGTCATTTTCTTGCGCGATGCGGCGGATCGTGCGTGCGCTGCAGCGATCCGTGACGAACGTATCGACCTGCGACAGGTGGCCGATGCGCACGGGCGCGGTGCGCTCGAACTTGGTGGAATCGGCGACCAGAATCACGTGGCGGGCGTTGGCGATGATCGCCTGCGCAACCTTCACCTCGCGAAAATCGTAGTCGAGCAGGGCGCCGTCGTCGTCGATGGCGGAGGTGCCGATGATGGCGTAGTCGACCTTGAACTGGCGGATGAAGTCGACCGCGGCTTCGCCGACGATACCGCCATCGGCCTGGCGCACGACGCCGCCGGCGATCACCACCTCGAAGCCGGCGTGAACGCGCATCACATTGGCAACATTGATGTTATTGGTGATGATCATCAGGCCGCGATGCTGTAGCAGGGCATGCGCCACGGCTTCGGTCGTGGTGCCGATGTTGATGAAGAGCGAGGCTTCGTCGGGAATGAGCTTTGCCGCGCAGGCGCCGATCGTCGCCTTTTCATCGGCGGCGATCGACCGCCGGGCGCCGTATTCCATGTTTTCCACGCCGGACTGGCTGACCGCGCCGCCGTGAACGCGCATCAGGAGCTTGCGGTCGCAGAGTTCATTGAGATCGCGCCGGATCGTCTGGGGCGTGACGTCGAAGCGCGTGGCGAGTTCATCCACGCCGACGCGCCCGACGCGGCGGGCCAGATCCAGGATTTCCGTTTGCCGGGGAATGAGCATGCGCGATTCGGCCCAATGCAATGTTCGCTTTCAATGAAAACGAACATAGGTGGTCCGAATGCAAATGTCATCGAAAAAGCGCGAATGCGATGGAGCGCGCCAAGGACGGCGCCGTCGCGAACTGTCGCTGCCTGAGGAACTGGCCGGAGCCTATGCCCGATCCGTCGCCGGAAAGGAGGAATGCTGCAGAAGGCCGGCGTCCGCCAGGGGAGCCGCAGCGGTGGCGTCTTCCCGGCCCATGGGGCTCGCGCCAGCCGGAATGAGGGATGGGCGGAAGGCGGGTTTCAGTCGCACCTTCTCCTTCACGGGCAGGCCCTGATAGAGGAGCTTCGTCGCCTCGACGATGATGACGCCGGCAAAGGCCGGCCAGAATTTCTGGCCGATCGCCTCCCAGGGGGAGGAGGGGCGGCGGACCCGGCGCCGCTTGACGGGGAGCATGTGCAGCGCCTCGGTCCACATGACCGGCGAGAACTGGCTTTCGCGCAGGAGCGTCGTCATCTGGCCGCGCGAAAACGGCCGGCCATAACCGAAGGGCGACGTGTCGAGCCGGGCCCAGAGACCACGCCGGTTGGGCACGACCACGAGGATGCGGCCGCCGGGGGAGAGGACGCGCCAGAGTTCCCGCAGCACCTCGCGCGGATCGTTGGCCATCTCGAGCATATGGACGAGGAGGACGCGGTCGACCGAGGCGTCCGGCAGGGGCAGCATGTCGTCGTTGACGAGGGCGGCCGCGGACGGGCCGGTCGGGGGCCAGTTCACGACGCCCTGCGCGGCCGGCATGAAGGCCACGACCCGTTCGGCCTCCGTCTCGAAGCCGTCCAGATAGGGGGTCGCGTAGCCGAGCCCGAGAATGCGGTCGCCGCGCACGGTCGGCCAGATGTGATGGACCCGCTGGCGCAGAATCTGGCGAACCGTCGCGCCCAGTTCCTCGGCGTAGAAGTCGCGCAGATCGATGACGTCGAGATACATCGCATCCCATTCGGGTTCGAGAGATGGCCGGTAGCCGTCGTTGCGACAGGTTTTCCACACCGGGCGCCGCGTGCGCAAACAGTGTTGACCATCAGGAGTAAATAAATGGCGAGACCGGCATTCAAGTCCAAGACCCGATCCGTTACGGTCGGCCAACCGTAAGGCCTGCGGCGCATGGTTTTTGCCCGCCAGAGCCTGGACTTGGGACCGGAATACGACAAGGAAACCTGATGGAAGACGTCCAGATCGCCCTCGTGCCCTGCCTGACCGACAATTACGCGGTGCTGATGCATGTGCCGGCAACGGGAGCCACCATCCTGGTCGATGCGCCCGACGCCCAGCCGATCGCGCAGGTGCTGACGCAGAACAACTGGAAACTGACCTGCATTCTCATCACCCATCATCATTCGGACCACATCGACGGTCTGATGATGCTGAAGGCGGCCTCCAACGCGACCGTCGTCGGGCCGGCGCTCGACAAGGACCGCATTCCGGGCCTCGACGTCCTCGTTGCCGACGGCGACGAGGTGAATGCCAGCGGCCTTGAGGTGAAGGTGATCGCAACGCCCGGCCACACCAGCGGGCACGTCTCCTACTGGTTCCCGAAGATGGGCGTCGTCTTCACCGCGGATACGCTCTTTGCGCTCGGTTGCGGGCGTATCTTCGAGGGTACGCCGCAGATCATGTGGGAGTCGCTGAAGAAGCTCGCCGCGCTGCCGCCCGAGACGACCGTCTTCTGCGGCCATGAATACACGCTTTCGAACGCCCGCTTCGCCGTCACGGTCGATCCGCACAACAAGGCGCTGGAGCAGCGCGTGCGCAAGGTCATGACCCAGCACATGAAGGGCGAGGCGACGATCCCGACCACCATCGGCGACGAGCTTGCCACCAATCCCTTCATGAGGGCCGACGATCCGGCGATCGCCGAGCGGCTCGGCATGGTGGGCAAGCCGGAGGTCGAGGTCTTCGCGGAACTGCGCCGGCGCAAGGACAGCTTCTGAGCCATGGCTCCGACCGCTTCCGCCGACGCCATCATCGAGCGTCTTGGCCTCCAGCCGCATCCCGAGGGCGGTTACTATCGCCAGACCTTCGAAGATCGGGCGGGCGAGAGCGGGCGGGCGTTCTCCACGGCGATCTACTATCTGCTGAAAGCGGGCGAGCGGTCGCACTGGCACAGGGTCGATGCGGCCGAGGTCTGGCATTTCTATGCCGGATCGCCGCTGGCGCTCGGGCTTTCGGAGGATGGCGTCACGACGACGACCGTGACGCTCGGCCCCGACGTTCTTTCGGGCGAGGCGCCGCAGGTGATCGTGCCGACGGGTGTCTGGCAGGGCGCGGAGTGCCTCGGCGACTGGACGCTGGTCGGCTGCACGGTCGCGCCGGGTTTCCGGTTTGCTGGCTTCGAGATGGCGCCGCCCGGCTGGACGCCGGGATGATCGGCGGGGAGCGGGCAGGCCGCTCCGACTCTTGCCGGATCTAGCCAGCCCGACGACGCGTTTCCTCGTCCACGAGCGTGCGGATGGCCCGCAGCAGCGGATGGGCGTCGGTCTGCTTCACGCCATAGCCGAGGTTGAATTCGTAGTCGAAGTCGGCCGGGTTCTTGCCGACGTTGTGCTGCAGCATGGTCTCCAACTTGTCGAAGCCCTTGGCGAGCACGGCTTCGGGCGAGGACGCCGTGTTGTAGTCGTCCCAGAGCGCCAGAATATCGTCCCTCAGATCCTGCGGCAGCGGCGCGCAGAGCGTTTCGAGGTCGGCGCGCTCGCGTTCGGCCCTGCCGTCGCCTTCAACTTGAAGGATGGGGGGCACATCGCCGGAAATCGCCTCGCCGAGATCGTGGACGATGCACAGCTTCAGAAGCTTCAGCCGGTCGCAGTCGCCAAGGTCGCGGTCGAACATCAGCACCAGCAGGCACAGGCGCCAGCTATGCTCGGCGGTGCTTTCGGCCCGCCCATTCGAGGTCGTTCCGCTGCGCAGCGTGTTCTTGAGGTTTTCGGCCGCCTGAATGAAGTCGAGAATGCCGGCAATCCGGGCTTTTTCCGGTGTGTCGTGGGCGTTCATGAGAGGGCTCGTTCCTTGCCTCAAGTCCGTCGCAGATCGACGGGAAGGCTATCGACGTGAGCCGGCACATCGCAACAGGCCGCATAATTTATTCAGGGCCGATGCGGGCGCCGTCTCGGACGAGCCGGGCGTAGCTGCCATCGGAGAGAGGGATGCGTGCGAGGCGAATCTCTCCCGCGCGGATCGTGAGTTCGGGAAACTCCGCCCGTTCGGTCATGATGGTCAGCGCCGGGGCGACCGGCTTGTACCAGCCCGCCTCTTCCAGTCGCGTCTCGCCGGCTCGAATGCCCTCGGAGGCAAAGCGCCACAGCGACACCCCGAGCAAATCGGCCAGTGGAATCCGCCAGGTGGCCATGCGCGCCGGCGAGGCGGCCAGCAGCCGGTGGGTGAGGTCGCAGACGAGATGAACCGGCTCATGGGCCATGGCGACGAGGTCGAGTAGCGCCTTGTCGGCTGCGGCCTCGGGGCGCGCGGTCAACAGCTTGGAGAGATGGCGGACCTGCTGCGGGGATGGCATGACGGCGCCGCTTTCCCAGCGGCAGACCGTCGTCTGGGAAACGCCGAGCGTTTCGGCCAGTGCCGCCTGCTTGACGCGGTTGAGCGTGCGCCAGCGGCGAAGGGCGGAGCCGAGAGGCTTGGGATAGAGCGGCAGGGTAGTCATGATGCCCGATCATAGCGCGGGAGAGGGCGGCATGACATCCGTCCCGACCGGTCTGGCTACCTCTGGCGAAGAAACAAATCCTTGGCGGCCAGCAGTGCGCCGCCGGAGACCAGCAGGCAGGCGATCAGGACTTCCCAGGAGAATTGTCCAAAGCCGGTGAGGATCAGAGAGAGCGTCGAGAGCACCGGCGCGGCATAGGCCGAGGCGCCGAGCACCTGGATATCGCCGCGCTTGACGCCATGGTCCCAGACGAAGAAGGCGAGGCCGACCGGAAAGGCGGCCAGCGCCAGCACCATCGACCACTGGAAAGGCGTTTCGGGCCAGACGGTCGCCTCGAAGAGCCAGTGGCAGAGAAGGCTGAGGGCGGCGGTCGCGAGGCAGAAGCCGGTGACGGCCTCGGTCGGAACGCTGGCGACCCGGCGCGAGAGCACCGAATAGGACGACCATGTCAGCGCGGAGGCGATCGCCGCGCCGTAGCCGAAGGCATATTGCCCCGAGAGCGAGAGGCCGCCGCCGCGCGTGATCAGGATCGCGGCGCCGACGAAACCGATGGCAACGCCGGTCAGGTGGTGCCACCTCAGCTTCTCGCCGGGCAGAAATCCGGAGAAGAGGACGATCAGCAGCGGCCAAAGGTAGTTGATGAGATTGGCCTCGACCGGCGGCGCATTGCGGATCGCGGTGAAATAGAGCGCGTGAAAGCCGAAGAGCCCCACGGTGCCGAGAAGCCAGACCTTCGGCGGCTGCTTCAGGGACGCCAGTCCCTTGCCCGACGCCACGAGCCAGACGAAGGCGGCAAGACCGGAAAAGCCGAAGCAGAGCGCATTGAGCAGGAAGGGAGGCACCTTGCCCGACCCGGTCGCGAAGACCCCGAGCAGCGACCACATCAGGACGGCGGTGAGGCCGATCAGGGTCGCGCGGCGGCGTTGGGCGTCGGACATGAGGCGAACTCGAAGGGCGGGCGGAGGGGCCCGTGCGGATGCCGGGAGGGGATGGATGCCGGGCGGTCTTACGGTCTTTGCGGCGGGCGATCAAGCGGGCGGTATCCGGCGCGTCATGCCGCCGGAATTGCCTGTCTTGCAGGAATCGATCACTTTTTGGGTGCGCACCTTTGTCTCACCCACATGTGACTCGCTGCGTGAACCATCGTTGCCTATTGTCCAAATCAAGAATTCCTGGTCACTTTGTGGAAAATGGCATGTTTGACAATGGCTTGAAATATTGGGCGGCGGTTGCCGGCTGCGTTGCCGGCCTGTCAGCCGGGGCAACGGATGCTCTGGCCGCGGAGCCCAGCAGCGTGGTGGAGCTCTTCACCAGTCAGGGCTGCTCTTCATGCCCGCCTGCGGACAAGGTGCTTGGCAAGCTCGCCGACGATCCCAAGATCCTGGCGCTCAGCTTTTCCGTCGATTACTGGGACTATCTTGGCTGGAAGGACACATTCGCCAATCCAGACTATTCGGCTCGCCAGCGGAACTATGCGGCGAGCCGGGGCGACAACTCCGTCTATACGCCGCAGGCGGTGATCAACGGCCGTGTGCACGTGGTGGGCAGCCGCGAGAACGATATCCGCACCGAAGTGAGGGATCTCGATCGTGGCGGCGATGGTCTTACCGTCCGGGTCACGGCGGAACTGACCGGCGATCGGCTGGTCGTGACGATCCCGGACGGTCCGAAACTGCATGGCGCCGACCCGACCGTCTGGCTTGTGACCTATGAAAGCCGGGCAAGCGTGCCGATCGGCCGGGGCGAGAATGCCGGCCGCACCGTGACCTATTCGAATATCGTCCGCCGGCTGCAGCCGATCGGCATGTGGTCCGGCGCCGACATGCGGATCGAATACCCGGTCTCCGACCTGATGCTCGGCGGTGCCGACGGCTGCGCCGTCCTGCTGCAGCAGAACGAGGGCGGGCACCTTGGCCCGATCATCGGCGCGGCCAAGGTCAAGCTGCCGACCTCCTGATCCGGCCTCCGGCGCACAGTCCTGTCTGCCGGATGTTGTGCCTATTCGCCTGCGTTCCTCCGAAGGCCCGTTCGCCAAAAACGCGAATGGGCTTTTTCATTTCTTCTTGTGGTCTATAGATGATCCGGCCTTGACCTGCTGGTCATACTGCGTTGCACAAAAATATTCACGAAGACGTCCATCCCATTCCTTGTGGCTGGCAGGTGATTGACAGAAAAATACGGCTGGACTCTTGAGTGCAATTGTATGCAATCTATCCTTAACAGTTGATCGATCCGCCGTTTCGCGGATCGGGAATACTTGGGGGAGGTGCTGGTGTCGCTCAAGGTCATTGGCACGGGGGTCGGCAGGACCGGCACGTATTCCTTGAAACTCGCCATCAACGAGCTCGGTCTCGGGCCTTGCCATCACATGGAAGAGGTTCTCATCCACATGCCGGAGCAGTTGCCGCTCTGGCAGGATGCGGTGGCTGGAAATCCAAACTTCGGGGCGATTTACGATGGCTATCCTGCCGCCGTGGATTGGCCGACGGCCGGATTTCATCGAGAGCTCTTTGCTGCCTATCCCGATGCCAAATTCATTCTGACGCATCGCGACCCGGAGCGTTGGGCCGACAGTTTCGGAGCCACCATCTACAAGCTGTGCGCCATGTCTGAAACGGGCGGCGTCATCAGCGAAATGCAGCCCTGGATGGCGATGGCGATGGCGGTCATCGCGAAGACAGGCTTTCCGTTGGGGCTCGACCGGGACGGTCTTTGCGCGGCCTTCGAGGCCCATATGGTGGCGGTCAAGGCGACCATTCCCGCCTCGCAACTGCTCGTCTACGAGGTGAAGGAGGGCTGGGAGCCGCTCTGTGCCTTCCTCGGGGTGCCGGTGCCGGATGGACCGTTCCCCAACACCAACAATCGCGGCGAATTCTGGGACAAGGTCGCGCCGGCCGTCGCGTGATTGCCTCTCGTCCGCCGCTGTGCGGCATCCGTGCGGGCAAACGGCTTGCGGCAGGCGCCTGAGGCGGCGGAGGCAGGAGGCGCGGGATCATGGCCGAACAGCGCAAACTCGCCGCCATTCTGGCAGCTGACGTCGTGGGCTTCAGCCGTCTGGCCGGCGCCGACGAGGACCGCACGCTGGCGCGGCTGAGGGCGCTGCGCAGCGATCTCATCGACCCGACAATCTCCGTCCACAACGGACGCGTGGTCAAGCGCACCGGCGACGGCGCGCTGGTCGAATTCCGCAGCGTCGTCGATGCGGTCCGCTGTGCTCTGGAAGTGCAGAACTCGATGCAGGAAAGGAATGCCGGGGTTCCGGAGGATCGCCGCATCGAGTTCCGGATAGGCATTCATCTGGGCGACGTCGTGGAGGAAGGCGACGGCGACCTGATGGGCGATGGCGTCAACATCGCGGCCCGGCTTGAGGGCATCGCGACGCCCGGCGCGATTTGTCTCTCCGAGGACGCCTACCGTCAGGTGAAGTCGCGGCTGGATCTCTCGGTCAGCGATCTCGGGCCGGTGCAGCTGAAGAACATCGCCGACCTGATCAAGGTCTATTCCCTGCAGGTCGCCACGGCCTCACCACCCGAGACCGCCGCTCCGCCAATCGCAGCGACCGACGTTCCCGACAAGTCCTCCATTGCCGTCCTGCCGTTTGCCAACATGACCGGCGATGCGGAACTGGATTATTTCGTCGACGGCGTGGTCGAGGACATCATCACGGCGCTCGCCCGCTTTCCCGATGTTGCTGTCGTCGCACGCAACTCGACCTTCGTCTACAAGGGGCAGGCGGTCGATATCCGCAAGGTCGCGGCCGATCTCGGCGTGCTCTACATGCTCGAGGGCAGCGCCCGGAAATCCGGCAGCCGTATCCGGATCACCGGTCAGTTGATCGACGCGGCGAGCGGCACCCATCTCTGGGCCGACCGCTATGACGGCAGCCTCGAGGAGGGGTTCGACCTTCAGGACCGCATCGTCGCCAGTATCGTCGGCGCCGTCGAGCCGACGCTTCGCGGCGCCGAGATCGAACGCGCACGCCAGAAGCCTGACGATGAACTCAACGCGCATGACCTTTATCTTCGCGCCCAGCCCCATGCCGTTGCCTTGCGGCCGGACGAGAACCTGATTGCCATCGGCTATCTCAACCGCGCCATCGAGATCCGGCCGGATTATGCGCCGGCGCTGGCCTTCGCCGCCTGGTGCCACGTGCAAAGGTTAAGGCGCCCGACCTGGGCACCGGCAGGAGAGGACGATTTCGGCACAGCGGTGGCTCTCGCCCGCCGGGCGCTTGCCGCCGGGGCGGACGACGCCGTCTCCATGGCCGTGGCAGGCTTCTCGCTGGTGACCCTCAACGTCGACACCGCCGTCGGGCTCGATGCCGTGCGCCATGCGGTCGACCTCAATCCCGGATCGAGCTTCGTTGTCTTTGTGGCGGGTTCCGCCATGACATGGTGCGAGGATTTCGAAGGGGCACGACCGTTGTTGAGGCAGTCTGTCGCCTTCGGTCCGAAGGAGCCGTGCTACTATCTCAGCCTCAACATGGTCGCGGTCGTCGAGCTGTTGTCGGGCCATCCGGAACAGGCGATCGAAGCCGCGCGGCGGGCGGCGACGCTCAATCCCGGCTCGGAATCTGCCCACTGGGTTCTTGCCGCCGCGCTTGCCCAGGCCGGGCGGCAGGCCGAGGCCGGTGCGGCTCTTGCCAAATTCCAGGAACTGGCGCCGGGCTCCACGGTTGGCCGGATGCGCAAGGCGCTGCCGATCCACAATCCCGCGACCCTTGAAAAGGTTCTTGCCAGCCTGCACGAGGCAGGTCTGCCGGAGTGACGGCGGTGTGGCCGTGGCCGGGACGGAATGCCGACCACGCGATGGGTCTTTCCGCCACTTCTGGCCGCCATCTCGTGAAAATGTGATTGCTTCGAAGGGCTTGAGGAATTGCCGCAAGCGCCTTTCCGATTGACCGGCGCCCGAACGGTGGTGTTTCCTCCGACGCGGAAAAAAACAGCCAATCCAAGGGAGGCATGCATGTCCGTTTCGCTGCAGGTGATCTATCCGATCAAAGACGGAACAACATTCAACTACGACTACTACGTCGAGACCCACCTGCCGCTCGTGGGCGAGCATATGGGCAAATACATCCAGAGCACGCTGGTCACCAAAGGCGTTGCTGGCGGACCGAACGTTCCCCCGGGCATCTATGCGATCGCCACGATCGTGTTCGCGGACAAGCAGGCAATGGATGCCGCGCTTGGGGCCGCAGGCCCGGTTCTGGCCGACATCCCGAATTTCACCAATTCCGAGCCGCAGATGCTGATCGGCGACGTCATCGGCTAAGCGATTGCCGTAGCCGGTATCTCTTGCCAGCCAAGTGGCCGCCCTGAGGCGGCCACCCGGTCAGCACGGTTTTATCCGAACGCCTTCTGCATCAGCCGGTCGAGCCGGGCGGCGAAGTCGTTGGGATCGTCCGGCGCCTCGCCTTCGAGAATGCGCGCCTGCCCATAGAGCAGATGGGCGGCATCCTCCACGGCGTCCGTGCCCTGGCGTTCGGCGAGCGAGCGGATCAGCTCGTGGCGTGGGTTGATCTCCAGGATTGGCGCGGTCATCGACTGGCCCTCGCCGCGAGCAACGAGCTTTTCCGTGCGGCGGTCGAGCCCGTAATCGGGCGCAACGAGGCAGACGGCGCTGGTGGCCAGACGGCTTGAGGCGCGCACCTCCGTGACCCTGTCGCCGAGCACCTCCTTGAGGGCCAGCGCGAAGGCGGCGACGTCGGCAGCAGGTGCCGTGTCCTCGTCCTTGCCGTCCTCAAGCGCGATCTGGTCGAGATCGGCGCTGCCCTGGCTCACCGACTTGAAGGGCTTGCCGTCGTAGCCGAGCGCCGTGCGCACCCAGAAGGCATCGACTGGGTCGGTGAGGAGCAGGACTTCGAGGCCGCGGGCCTTGTAGCCTTCCAGATGCGGGCTCGCCAGCACGGCGTCCTTGCTCTCGCCGAGGGCGTAATAGATCGCGGTCTGGTTTTCCTTCAGGTCCGCCACATAGTCCTTCAGAGAGCGCCAGCCGTCGCCCCTGGTGGTATGGAAGCGGGCGAGCTTGAAGAGGTCGTCGCGGCGGTCGGGCGCCTCGTAGAGGCCTTCCTTCAGGACGGCGCCAAAAGCCTCCCAGACCTTGGCGTAGGTCTCGGCCTCGTTCTCGGCCATCTTGGCAAGATCGGAAAGGATGCGGTTGGTGACGCCCTTGGCGATCGCCTCCAGCACCGGGTTCTGCTGCAGCATCTCGCGCGAGATGTTGAGCGGCAGATCCTCGCTGTCGACGACGCCGCGCATGAAGCGCAGCCAGGCGGGCAGGATCTCGGCATCGTCGGCGATGAAGACCCGGCGGACATAGAGCTTCACCCGGCCGCGGCGATCCGGATCGAAGAGGTCGAAGGGCTTCATCGAGGGCACGAAGAGAAGCACGGAATATTCGTGCCGGCCTTCGGCGCGGTAGTGGATCGTCAGGGTGGGATCGTCCCACATGCCGCCGACGTTGCCGTAGAACTCCTTGTACTCCTCCGGCTTGACGGCGCTCTTCGGCTTCATCCAGAGAGCGGCGCCATCGGTGAGCTCGCGGGTCTCGTCCTTTGCGTCCTCGCCGTCGCCGGCGCCGATGACATGGATGGAGATCGGCACGGGCACATGGGCGGAATATTCGCGCACGATGCGCTCGATGGTGCCTTCCTCGGCAAAGGCGGTGGCGTCGTCCATCAGCTCCAGCGTGACGCGGGTGCCGGCGACAGGTGCCTCGGCAAGATCGATGTCGCCGAGATGGAAGGTGCCCTTGCCGTCGGACGTCCATTCATGGGCGACATCGCTGCCGGCCTTGCGGCTGACGACGCGAACCTTGTCCGCGACCATGAAGGCGGAATAGAAGCCGACGCCGAACTGGCCGATCAGCGCCTGGCCGTCCTTCTTCTCGGCAAGCTGGTCGAGGAAGGCCTTGGTGCCCGAGCGCGCGATGGTGCCGAGGTTGTCCTTCATCTCGTCGCGGCTCATGCCGATGCCATTGTCGATCACGCTGAGGCGCCCCGCCTTCGCATCGGCCTCGATGGTGATGCGGAAGCCCTCGTGACCCTCGATCAGCCCCGGTTCGGAGACGGCGAGATAGCGCAGCTTCTCGCAGGCATCGGCCGCGTTGGAGATCAGCTCGCGCAGGAAGATGTCCTTGTTGGAATAGACCGCATGCACCATGAGATGCAGAAGCCTGGAGACTTCCGCCTCGAAGGCGTGGGTTTCCTGTGCAGGGGTTTCGTGCTTCGTTTCATCCATGGTCGTCATCGCACCTGTCCGTTCATCGGCCATTTTTTGGTCATGGCGGCTTGCATCCGCGAAAGGTCCGGCGCACATATCGTTGAAGCGGCGCCGGGATTCAAGTTCTCCGGCGAGAGCCGGTCCGGGAAGGGCAGATGCGCAGAATCTGCCTCTTGCCTCACTGCCGAAAGTCCGATAGGCAGCCGCCCGAGAGACTCGTGAATCCGCCTTGGAGCTTCCTTCATGACCTATGTCGTCACCGACAACTGTATCCGCTGCAAGTACATGGATTGCGTGGAAGTGTGTCCGGTCGACTGCTTCTATGAAGGCGACAACATGCTCGTCATTCATCCCGACGAGTGCATCGACTGCGGCGTCTGCGAACCGGAATGCCCAGCCGAGGCGATCAAGCCCGATACCGAAACCGGACTTGACGATTGGCTGACGCTCAATGCGGACTATGCCGCGAAATGGCCGAATATCACGGTAAAGCGTGACGCCCCGGCCGACGCCAAGGATTTCGATGGCGTCGAGGGAAAGCTGGAGAAGTATTTTTCTCCGGAACCGGGGCAGGGGGACTGATCCGTCGCAAGGATCAAAACCCGGGCAGGACGAGACGGTTTTCAGGCTGGTGTTACCCGGTGCATAGCGGGTATGCCGGCCCGAAAAGGCTTTTTTTTCGGCTAAATTTGTGATAGGTATATTTCCGGCAGCCGACACCCTGTCCCAATCGCATGCCCGCCCCGTATCGGGGCCTTTTTCTTGATCGGCCTCCCCGGTGCGATCGAGGCTTCGGGTCGCAGAACGAGACCTGATGACAGCGAATGGGTCGTCACCCTGATCGGCTGAAACAACGAGAGAGCTCGCCGGCACTGCGGACGCATATCACAAGGAGTGCGTCCGGGACGTCAACCTTTGACACTTCTCCCAACTGGTTCTGCCCCCGCGGACCCAGAGTGTGAAACTGACGGTCTTATGTTCCGGCGTGGCTATGGAGTGATGAAGCGAATGGCCACGAGCAAGAAGACCTCCCATCGCAACGGGTTCAAGACGAATGAATTCATCGTTTACCCGGCTCACGGCGTCGGCCAGATTGTTGCCATTGAAGAACAGGAAATTGCCGGTCTCAAACTCGATCTGTTCGTGATCAGCTTCGAAAAGGACAAGATGACCCTGCGGGTTCCGACCCACAAGTGCGAATCCGTCGGCATGCGCAAGCTGTCCGAAGGCGATGTTGTCGAGAAGTCTCTGGAGACCATAAAGGGCCGCGCCCGCGTGAAGCGCACGATGTGGAGCCGCCGGGCCCAGGAATACGAAGCCAAGATCAATTCGGGCGACCTGATCGCCATTTCCGAAGTCGTGCGCGACCTGCATCGCGCGTCCTCGCAGCCCGAGCAGTCCTACTCCGAGCGTCAGCTTTATGAAGCCGCGCTCGACCGTATGTCGCGCGAGATTTCGGCTGTCCTGCGGGTCACGGAAACGGAAGCCGTGCGCCGCATCGAGGATCACCTGACGAAGAGCCCGCGCCGCGCGGCGGCCCGTGCCGATGCCGGCGCCGACGAGGATGAGGGCGTCGAGGAAGAAGCTGCCTGAGGCCTCTTTCGCCGATCTCTGATCTGCTGACGAAACCGCCCGCGACAGTCGATGTCGCGGGCGGTTTTCTTTTTGCCGCTGCGGATTGCGAGGGGGGAGGAAAACTTCCTGCCGTTCCTGTCAGTTCCGGTCTTCGGGCAGCATCGGCAGGGCGAGAATGTCGATCCCCTCATCGGCCAGGGCCTTGGCGTCCTCCGGGCTCGCCGCGCCGTGGATGCCGCGCTGCGGCGCCTCGCCATAGTGGATACGGCGGGCTTCCTCGGGAAAGCGGCTGCCGACGTCCTCGGAATTTTCCACCAGCTTCTGGCGGATCTCGCGCAGGGCCGAAATCATCTCGGCCATCTTTTCGGTCGTCGCGGAGGGCAGGGCGACGGTCGGCGCGGGCACGGGCATTGCGGCGGGCTCGGCGGCTGGGCCTGCCTCGCTCCCGGATGTCTGCCCGCTTTCTGCTTCCTGGCGTCGTGCTGTCTCAGGCGAGGCGACCACACTCGGGGCCATGAGTGCCTTTTTGACATGCGACGAGCCGCACATCGGGCAAGCAAGCAGGCCGCGTGCCTCCTGGTCGTCGAAATCGGCCGAGGAGCGGAACCAGCCGTCGAAGCCGTGCCCCTCGATGCAGGTGAGTTGATAGCGGATCATGCGGCCCCGCTTGTGCGGATCCTGTCCGCCTCGACACGGGCGGGGGCAAAGGCCCGTTCGTTGGCGAGCGAGGGAACCCGGCCGCGAATGACCGCCACGTCGGCGGGATCGATGTCTGCAACGATGATGCCGGGCTCGTCGTGGTCGGCCTCGGCGAGAATGCGTCCCCACGGATCGATGACGAGGCTGTGGCCGTAGGTCTCGCGACCGTCCTCGTGCTTGCCGCCCTGTGCGGCGGTGACGACGAAGGCGCCGTTCTCGATTGCCCGCGCGCGCTGGAGGATATGCCAGTGCGCGGCGCCCGTCTGGCGGGTGAAGGCGGCGGGCGCGGTGAGCAGGCCGCAGCCGGCCTTGGCGTAGCTGCGGAAAAGATGCGGGAAGCGGACGTCGTAGCAGATCGCGAGACCCGCCGTGATCGGACCGAGATCGACGGTGACGGCGGCCTCGCCCGGCTGATAGGTGGCGGACTCGCGCCAGCTCTCGCCGTTTTCGAGATCGACGTCGAACATGTGGATCTTGTCGTAGCGCGCGGCGATGGAGCCGTCCGGGGCGATGACGAAGGCGCGGTTGGCGACGCGCTCGGGCCCGACGATGATCGCCAGCGAGCCGAGATGGACGAAGATGCCGAGTTCGGCCGCGACGGCGCGCATGCGGGCAAGCAGCGCATCCTCGGCCTCGGTCGAAATCTTCTCCAGCAGTTCCCCGCGCGAGCGCACGAGAATGTTGGTCATCTCCGGCGTCTGGACATAGGAGGCGCCTTCACCAGCGGCCTCGCGCACCAGCGCCTCGACGGCGGCAAGGTTGGCGGCGGGATCGCGGCCCGATCGCATCTGGGCGCAGGCAACGCGGAAGAGGCTCATGTCATGACACTCCGAAGTGACGGGTCTTCAGCCGGCGAGCAGCAGGTCGAGCTTGCCGGCCCTTTCCATGGCGAAGAGATCGTCGCAGCCGCCAACGTGGGTGCTGCCGACGAAAACCTGCGGGAAGGTGCTGCGGCCGGAGCGCTGGATCATCTCGGCGCGGGCGGACGGCGTCTCCGTCGCGTTGTGCTCGGTATACTTGACGCCCTTGCTGTCGAGCAACGACTTTGCTCGAGCACAGAACCCGCAGAAATCGCGGGTGTAGATCACGACATCCGCCATTCGATCTTCCTCTGACCCGGAGATGAAGGTGCTATTGCACCGCAAAATATCCATCCACTGATATAGTCACGAAGCCCCCGGATCGACAACCCGCGCGAAGACGAGCACATCGACACGCGCCGCCTTGGCCCGCTTGAGGACCTTCGTCGCGCTTGCCACCGTGGCTCCGGTGGTGAAGACATCGTCGACCAGCACGATCTTCCCGCCCGAGATCGCGGCAGGATCGGAAAGAGCGAAGGCACCGCGCATGTTGTCGATCCGCGCCTGTCGTTCGAGGCCGACCTGCCGGCGCGTGCGCCTCACCCGGCGCAGGGCATTGGTGCTGAGCGAGATGCCGCTTGCCTGCGAGATTTCACGGGCGAGAAGGGCAGACTGGTTGAAGCGGCGGCGCCAGAGGCGCAGCGGGTGCAGAGGGACCGGCAGGATCAGGTCGGCGTCGTCCAACAGGTCTCTGCCGCTCCTCGCCATCATGCGCCCCATGGGGCGAGCGAGATGCGTCCGGTCTCGGTACTTGAGGTCGTGAACGAGATCGCGGGCTCCGCCATCGAAAACGGCTACGGCCCTGAGACGATCGAAGTCCGGCGGATCGGCAATCGCGGGCGCGCTCAGCGCGCCTTCGCCGAGATCGAAGGAAAAGGGCGTGCCGAGCCGTTCGCAATAGGGCCGCTCGATGAAGCGCAGCATCGACCAGCAGCGCGGGCAGAGCCCCCCGGGCTCGGCGATCAGCGATCGGCATAGCGCGCAGGTGGGGGGCAGGGCGAAATCGACGATCCGCCGCAGTATGCCGGGCACGGCTTGCCTCGGGGCGGGCCGGATGGCGGCCGTCTCGTCGGGAAGGTCAGGATCGTCAACGGCGGAAACGCCGGCCGGCAGCCACATGTCGCAGGGGTCCGATGCAGAGGCCTCTTCATGATGAGGACGTCGGTCCGATCCTGCAAGCGGACCTTGCCCGTGAATTGACGTCGGGCAGGCCAATCCCCATAACCTGCGCAACGCAAACGGAAGTGGCCCATGTCCTCAGCACCCAGACTTTTCGACCGCTCTGCGATTGCCTCCCGCCGGCGGCGCGTCATCGCGGCGGGCGACAGGGACAAGGCCTTCCTGCTCGATCTCGTGGCCGAAGACATCACCGAGCGGCTGATGACGGTGACGCGTGACTTTCCACTGGCGCTCGCCATCGGAGGACCGACGGATGCGCTGGCGCGGGCGCTTGAAGCCGCGCCGAGAGTCGGCCGGGTCGTGCGGGCGGATGTCTTCGCGGCGGGACCTGCTGGCGAACATCCGGCCGATGTCGTTCTGGACGACGAATACCTGCCTTTTGCGAACGAGCGCTTCGACCTCATCGTCTCCGGTCTGTCGCTGCAGTTCGTCAACGATCTGCCGGGCGCGCTCGTGCAGATTCGGCGCGCGCTGAAGCCGGACGGGCTTTTCCTCGGGGTGCTTGCCGGCGGCGACAGCCTTACCGAACTCCGGGATGCGCTGGCGGCGGCGGAAGTGGAGCAGACGGGCGGTCTTTCTCCCCGCATCGCGCCGATGAGCGAGGTGCGCGACATGGGCGGCCTTCTCCAGCGGGCGGGATTTGCCTTGCCGGTCGCCGATCAGGACCGGTTGACCCTGCGCTATGCGACACCCTTCGATCTCATGCGGGAACTGAAGGACATGGGCGCCAGCAACGCGCTCGCCGATCGCCGCCGGTCGCTGACGAGCCCCGGACTCATGATGCGGGCTGCCGAACTTTACGCCGAACGGCATGGCGACCCGGACGGGCGCGTGCGCGCCACGATCTGCCTCGTCTCAATTTCGGGATGGGCGCCGCACGAAAGCCAGCAGAAGCCGCTCAGGCCGGGCAGCGCCAAGACGCGCCTTGCCGACGCTCTCGGGACGAGCGAAACGAAGCTGTGAGGTAGGGTGCGCCTTTGCCATTGGGGATGGACGAAAGCATCATGTCCCGGAGGCGGTCGCTCTGGCCGGGGCTTGGCCCTTTGACGTCGTCGAGGCGGCTTACGACGACCCGGCGGAATTGGAGGTGGCGTCCGCGACCTTCTGCGTCAGAACTTCGTAGAAATTCGTGACGATGTTGCCGCCGACACCGGAAATGCTGAGGACGAAGGTCGACAGCATCGTGATCAGGATGGCGTATTCAACGGCGGTGGTGCCCTTGCGGTCGCGGGCGAAATCACGAAGCGTGCGCGACCGGAACAGAGAAGTGGCTCTTTCACCAATCCGTTGCATCAGGCCGTCTCTTTCTCGCATCCGTTCTTACAGCAAGTCGATCAAGTGAGCGACCAGCGGTTCATCTGCCGGCGGCATCGGATAGTCCCTGAGATCGCGAGGTCGAACCCATTTGATGGCCTGTCCTTCGCATCCGGAAGCAAAACCTTCCCAGCGCCGACAGACATATAGTGGCATCAAAAGATGAAATGTTTCGTAATTGAAACTCGCAAAAGTCAACGGGGCAAGGCAAGGCGCCTTAACTGTTATTCCGAGCTCTTCGGAGAGTTCCCGGATCAGCGCGTCTTCCGGACTTTCGCCGCTGTCGACCTTGCCGCCGGGAAATTCCCAAAGGCCTGCGAGGGCTTTGCCTTCCGGGCGCTGGGAGATGAGCACCCGGCCGTCGCCGTCGATGAGCGCGCAGGCGACGACCAGAAGCATGGATTTCGTCGTGGTCAAGTTTAACTCCGGTAATCGCCGTTGATGGCTACGTATTCCTTCGTAAGGTCGCACGTCCAGACGGTCGCCTGACCATCGCCGAGGCCGAGTTCGACGAGGATCGGAATGTGCTGCTCCTTCATGACGGCAGAGGCGGCGGCTTCCGAATAGGCGGCATCCCGGGCGCCTTCCACGGCGACGCGGATGTTGCCGAAGGTGATCGCCAGCTTGTCGCGGTCGGCCGGCTCTCCGGCCTTGCCAACGGCCATGACGATGCGGCCCCAGTTGGCGTCCTCACCGGCAATCGCGGTCTTGACCAGCGGCGAGTTGGCGATCGACAGCGCGATAACCTTGGCCGAGGCGTCGGAGACGGCGCCCCTGACCGTGATCTCGACGAACTTGCGCGCGCCTTCGCCGTCTTTCACGACCTGATGGGAGAGATCGCGCAGCACGCCGTGCAGGGCGGCGGCAAAGGGAGCGAGAGCCGGATCGGCGGCATCGGTGATTGTCTTGGCGCCCTTGGCCTTGCCGGTCGCAAAGAGCATCAGGGTGTCGCTGGTCGAGGTGTCGCTGTCGACCGTGATCGCGTTGAAGGTGGTCTCGACCGAGGCCGACAGCATCGACTGGAGCACTGGGGCGGCAATCGGCGCATCGGTGAAGACGAAGGAGAGCATCGTCGCCATGTCCGGTGCGATCATGCCGGCGCCCTTGGCGATGCCGCAGATCACCACCGGCGCGCCGCCGAGGTCGACCGTCGCGGTGGCGACCTTCGGATAGGTGTCCGTCGTCATGATGGCCTTCGCCGGCTCGATCCACGGACTGTCCGCCAGACGCGTCGCGGCCCCGTCGAGAACGCCCTCGAACTTCTTCGGGTCCAGCGGCTCACCGATGACGCCGGTCGAGGCGAGGAAAATCTCTTCCGGGCGGCAGCCGATGGCCTTGGCCGCGATCTCCGCCGTGACCGACACCGTTGCGCGCCCCTTCATGCCGGTGAAGGCGTTGGCGTTGCCCGAGTTCACCACGAGCGCGCGCGCCTTGCCGCCCGCGAGATTGGCCTGGCACCATTCCACCGGCGCGGACGGGCACTTCGATTTCGTGAAGACGCCGGCGACCGTCGTGCCCTCGCTCATCTCCAGCAGCAGGACGTCCGTGCGTCCCTTGTATTTGATCCCGGCTTCGGCGGTCGCAAAGCGGACGCCCTCGACAACGGGCATTTCGGGATAGGTCGTGGGGGCAAGCGGGGAAACGGTCGTCGACATGATTCAGAAGCCTCCGGAGCAGGGCGTTTCCCCTTTGCCCGATGTGGTTGCCCGGCGCAAGGTCTGCCCGCCAGCTTCTGAGCGAAGTGTCGAGGATGCGTTGCGTTTTCGAATGCGGAAGATGCCGGATCGCCGCGGTGCCGGATCATGCCCTCCATGACGGCTGGCATGTGGCAATCCGGTCCAATCGGACTATCCTCTCGATGGAAACAACGTGAGCGGGATACGGCAACCTTGGATTCGACGACGCAACGCGCGGCCAAAACCCGGAAATCCATCGGCGCACGGCGCAATCCGGCGAGCCAGGAAGCGATCCTGACCGCAGCGCAGGAGGTTCTTGCCGAGGTCGGCTACGGCCGGTTCTCCATCGAGGCCGTGGCGCGGCGGGCGCATGCCGGCAAGCCGACGATCTACCGCTGGTGGCCGTCCAGGGCGGCGCTGCTGCTTGATGTCTATCAGCGTCAGAAGCGCGATGGTGGTGGGGCAGTTCCTGGCACGCTGGAGGATGATCTTTCGGACTTTTTGCGCGGCCTCTTGCGCTTCTGGCGCGAGGGAGAGGCCGGCGCGATCTTTCGCGGTATCATTGCCGAGGCTCAAGGCGACGCAAAGGCGCAAGCGGCACTGGCGGCGTACAACGAGGAGCGCCGGCAGGCGTTCTGCACCATGATCGACAGGCGCAAGACGAACGGGGAAGTCCGCCCCGAGGTGGCGCCCACTGTCCTGTGGGAGGTGGTGATGGGTTTTGCCTGGCGGCGTTTGCTGACAGGCGAGCTGGAGATTCGCGACAAGGATATCGCTGCTTTCACCCGTCTCCTTTCGATCGGATATGCGACGCTGGAGTGATGGCGCCGGCCTGTCGTCCACGCGATGAAGGCCGGCGCACTCTCACATCCAGTGCTGTTTTGGGCCCAGCCGGGTTGTCAGTCGTCTTTTCCTGCGAGCAGCGTCTTCCAGATCAGTCCTCCAAGGGCGCCGCCGACAAGGGGCGCCACCCAGAACAGCCAGAGCTGACCGGGCGCACCGGTTTCGGCGAAGAAGGCGACCGCCGTCGAGCGGGCCGGGTTCACCGACGTGTTGGTGACGGGAATGGAAACGAGATGGATCAGCGTCAGCGCCAGACCGATCGCAATTGGCGCGAAGCCGGCAGGGGCGCTTTTCGCGGTCGATCCAAGGATCACCATCAGGAAGAACGCGGTCAGGACGATTTCCGTGACCAGGCAGGCCAGAAGGCTGTATTTGCCGGGCGAGAGGTCGCCATAGCCGTTGGAGGCGAAGCCGCCGGCGACAAAGTCGGGAGCGCCCGAGGCAATCACATAGAGCACCAGGGCGGCGATGAAGCCGCCGACGACCTGGGCGACCCAGTAGGGCAGGAGTTCGGCGAAGCTGAAGCGGCCGGCAACGGCGAGCCCAAGCGAGACAGCCGGGTTGAAGTGCCCGCCGGAAATGCCTCCGACGGCGAAGGCCATGGTCAGGACCGTCAATCCGAAGGCCAGTGCCACGCCCAGAAAACCGATGCCGAGCCCGGGAAAGCCGGCGGCGAGGACCGCGCTGCCACACCCGCCGAACACCAGCCAGAACGTGCCAAACAACTCTGCCGAGAGCTTTCTGGTCATTTGTGATCCCTCAAGATGCGAACAATAGGCCGACAATCCTCCCATTGTTCATAACCTGCAATGACTTTTTCAGATTTGGCAAAAACTGCGCACACAATATTTCTCATGAAAATCAGCCGGCTAGGCGCTGCCGCGAAAAGGGCGTGCGCTGGAGGGTGTGGCGGTCGACGTCGGCAATGCGCCGGCGCCAGCGCGCTTGCTCGACCGGCCGCGGCACATCGCCGGAATCCGGCAGGATCACGGATGGGTTGAAGGCATGAAAAATCCCGCAGGGCGTTGCAGGGCCCTGCGGGATCGCATCGATCATCGACGATCGACAGATCGTCGATCGCTCAAGGACGGTGGCGGACCGTTATTTTGCCGGTGCGTCGGCCGCCGGAGCGTCTGTCGCCGGGGCCGCATCCGCCGCCGGCTGGTCGAGACGCTCGACGGTCGCTTCGGCCTTCAGCTGCTTCATGATCTCGGCGAATTTCTCGCGGGCCACGACCTGGCGCACCTGATCCTTGACCTCGTCGAAGGTCGGGGCCGGCTGCTGGCGCTTTTCCTCGACCTTGATGATGTGGTAGCCGAACTGGCTCTTCACCGGCGTCTCGGTGTACTTGCCGGGCTCCAGTTCGAAGGCCGCGTTCTCGAATTCCGGGACCATCTGGCCGCGGGTGAAGAAGCCGAGATCGCCGCCGTTGGCCTTGGAGCCGTCGAGCGAATGCTCCTTGGCGAGTTCGGCGAAATCGCCGCCTTTGTCGAGCTGGGCGATGATGTCCTTGGCCTCATCCTCGGTCTTCACGAGAATATGACGGGCGTGAACCTCCTCCGGCGCGGTGTAGCCGGCGAGATCCTTCTCGTAGCGGGCCTTCATCTCCTCATCGGTGACCGATCCCTGGATCTTGTCCTCGATATAGGTGTTGCGGAGGGCCTGGTTCTTCAGGAACGCCATTCGCTGGGCGAAATCGGGCGTATCGCCGATGCCGGCCTTTTCGGCGGCATCTGCCAGGACATGCATGTCGATCAGCACGTCGACGAGGATGCCCTGCTGGGCGCCGTCCGGCACCTGGCCGAGCTGGGCGGCGAAGGCTTCCTTGGCAAGATTCACCTCGCCGACGGTGATGTCCTTGCCGTTGACCTTGGCCAGAACCTCGCCGTCGTCGGCGCGGGCCATCGCGGGCCCGAGGGCGATGAGCAGCGCTGCGCTCGCCACGGTGCTGATGATGCGGCGGTCAAGACCGCGGATGTTGGTGAAAAACATGAATGTGAAGACTTTCCTCTTGGCCGGCCCGTTGCCGGCTCTTGTCGCTTCGTGACGGTTCGACCTTCGACGGTGAACTTGACTCGGCCTGCCACTTCGATGTCCATGAGCGCGGATACTGGTTATCGGGCTCGCGAGAGCCCCTATACTCCGCAAATGCCGCTCACGGAAGGTGCGGCGTTGACATTGCTCCGCACCCGCCATATCTCCGAACCGCCTGAGAACGCCCGTTTCGGGCGGGAGAACTCCAATCGGTTCGGCTGTTCGGATCGCGCGGTGGCCGGTTCTGCTCATTGCCCCCGGCCCGGTGACAACCTGAGCGGCAGAAACTGTCAGCCCAGAGCCAAAGCCGCATGGCGTGGGGTTTGCCGCAGATATGGGGCAAGTTCAAGGCAGTCTTTGACGCGAACGCCTCGTGCCGCCGCGCCAATACGGGAACATTCGGCCTTTTCCGGCGCCCGACAATCCGCGGCGGCCGGCCGGGGCCACGACGAAGAAAGGTCCGCCATGGCCGGACTTGGCATGCTGGCGCGCAAGATTTTCGGTTCGGCGAACGACCGGCGCGTGAAATCCTACCGGCCCCGCGTGGCGCAGATCAACTCGCTGGAGGATGAGGTCAAGGCCCTCTCCGACGACGCGCTGAGAGCACGCACCGCCGAGTTCCGCGAGCAACTTGCCAACGGCGCCAAGCTTGAGGACCTGCTGGTCCCGGCCTTTGCGACGGTGCGCGAGGCGGCCGTTCGCGTTCTCGGCCAGCGACATTATGACGTGCAGCTCATCGGCGGCATGGTCCTCAACGACGGCGCCATCGCCGAGATGAAGACCGGCGAGGGCAAGACGCTGGTCGCGACACTCGCCTGCTATCTCAACGCGCTGCCGGGCAAGGGCGTCCACGTCGTCACCGTCAACGATTACCTCGCCAAGCGCGACTCGGAGATGATGGGCCGCATCTACGGCTTCCTGGGGCTGACGACCGGCGTCATCGTCCACAACATGAACGACGACCAGCGCCGGGCCGCCTATAACTGCGACATCACCTACGCGACCAACAACGAACTCGGCTTCGATTATCTGCGCGACAACATGAAGTATGAGCGGCCGCAGATGGTGCAGCGTCCGCATGCCTACGCCATCGTCGACGAAGTGGACTCGATCCTGGTCGACGAAGCGCGCACGCCGCTGATCATTTCCGGTCCCCTCGAGGATCGCTCCGATCTCTACACCACGATCGACACCTTCATTCCGTCGATCGTCGAGGGCGACTTCGAACTCGACGAGAAGCAGCGCACCGTCATCTTCACCGAGGAAGGCACCGAGAAGCTTGAAGGCATGCTCACAGAGGCGGGCCTCCTCAAGGGCGCCTCGCTCTACGACATCGAGAATGTCTCGATCGTCCACCACGTGAACCAGGCGCTGCGCGCCCACAAGCTCTTCCAGCGCGACAAGGACTATATCGTCAAGGACGGCGAGGTCGTCATCATCGACGAGTTCACCGGCCGCATGATGCCCGGCCGGCGCTATTCGGAAGGCCTGCATCAGGCGCTGGAGGCCAAGGAACGGGTCAAGATCCAGCCGGAAAACCAGACCTTCGCCTCGATCACCTTCCAGAACTATTTCCGCATGTACGAGAAGCTGGCGGGCATGACCGGCACGGCGGCGACGGAAGCCGACGAGTTCATGGATATCTACGGGCTGGAAGTCCTGGAGATTCCGACCAATATGCCGATCGCCCGTGCCGACGACGACGACGAGGTCTACCGGAGCGTCCAGGAGAAATACGACGCCATCGTCGAGACCATCCGGGACGCCAAGACGCGCGGCCAGCCGGTGCTGGTCGGCACCACGTCGATCGAGAAGTCGGAGACCCTTGCCGCGCTCCTGAAGCGCCAGGGCTTCCGCCAGCATGATTTCGACGTGCTCTTCGACGGCGACGACGGCTCCAAGAACGAGATGGTCTTCCAGGTGCTGAATGCCCGCTATCACGAGCAGGAAGCCTACATCATCGCCCAGGCGGGTGTGCCCGGCGCGGTGACGATCGCCACCAACATGGCCGGTCGCGGCACCGACATCCAGCTCGGCGGCAACGCCGAGATGCGGATCGAGCGGGAACTCGGCGACATGCCGGCGGGTCCCGAACGGCAGGCCGCAGAGGCCAAGATCCATGAGGATATCGCCCGTCTTAAGCAGAAGGCGATCGATGCCGGCGGGCTTTTCGTCATCGGCACCGAACGGCACGAGAGCCGGCGCATCGACAACCAGCTTCGCGGCCGGTCCGGCCGTCAGGGCGACCCCGGCCAGTCGCGCTTCTACCTGTCGCTTCAGGACGACCTGATGCGCATCTTCGGCTCCGACCGCATGGAAGGCATGCTGCAGAAGCTGGGACTGAAGGAAGGCGAGGCCATCGTCCATCCCTGGATCAACAAGGCGCTGGAGAAGGCGCAGCAGAAGGTCGAAGCGCGCAACTTCGACATCCGCAAGAACCTTCTCAAATACGACGACGTGATGAACGATCAGCGCAAGGTGATCTTCGAGCAGCGCATCGAGCTGATGACCGAGGAAAGCGTCGACGACACCGTCAAGGACATGCGTCACGACGTGATCGAGGGGCTGGTCGCCAAGCATATCCCCGAGAACGCCTATGCCGAGCAGTGGGACACCGAGGGTCTGCATGCGGCGGTGCTGGAATCGCTGAACATCGACCTGCCGGTCCAGGACTGGGCACGCGAGGAAGGCATTGCCGACGAGGAGATGCGCGAGCGCATCATCAAGGCCGCCGACGATATCTATGCCGACAAGGAAGAGCGCTTCACGCCGCCGCTCCTGCGCCATATCGAAAAGGCGATCCTGCTGCAGACGCTCGACCAGCTTTGGCGCGAGCATCTGGCCGCCCTCGACAGCCTGCGTTCGGTCATCGGCTTCCGCGGCTATGCCCAGCGCGATCCGCTGCAGGAATACCGGACCGAGGCCTTTGCGCTGTTCGAGGCGCTTCTCTCCAGCCTGCGGCAGGCCGTGACGGCCCAGCTCATGCGGGTGGAACTTGCCGAGCAGCCGCCGGAACCGGAACCGGTGGACGAAAGCATCATGCACGCGAGCCATATCAACCCGCTGACCGGCGAGGACGAGATGGCGCTCGCCGAGCAGGCGGCTCTGGCCGGTGCTGCCAGCCATTTCTCGGCGACGCCGGGGAAGGGCGCCGATGTCTTCGGTCAGGTCGGCCGCAACGAGCCGTGTCCCTGCGGCTCGGGCAAGAAGTTCAAGCATTGCCACGGCGCGCTGGTCTGACGACCGGCCGCGGCTCCCGGGCTCAATGGACTCCGGGCATCGTCATCAGACCTCAAAGAAAGACCCCGCAGGCCGGCGAAGGCTTGCGGGGTCTTTCTTTTTCTGTCGCAGGGCAGTCATGGCGAGAGCAACAGGCGGCCCTGAAGTTCAGACCTTTTCGCCGGCACACATCCCCTCGCCGAACGGGGCTTTCGACGCCTCAAGCAATTCGCCGGGCGTCATGTCCAGCTTGTGGGTCGCGAAGGACCAATGGTGGCCGAAGGGGTCTCGCATCATGCAGAAGCGGTCGCCCCAGAATTGATCGCCGACGGGCATGGTGATGGTCGCGCCGGCAGCTTCGGCTTTTGCGGCGAAGGCGTCGACGTCGGGCACGAAGACGTGCACCGAGACCGGCGAGCCGCCAAGGGTTTCCGGCCCCTTCATGCCATAGTCGAGGTTCTCGTCGACCAGCATGATCGAACCGCCCTCGATCGCGATCATCGCATTCATGATCGTGCCGTCAGGCGCGTTCAGCCTCCCCATTTCCTGGGCGCCAAAAGCCTTGACGTAGAAGTCGATCGCCGCGGCCGCATTGCGGCAGATGAGATGCGGCGTTGCCGGGCTCATCGCCCCGGGACGGTAGTTCTGTGCGGGTGTGGGCATGGTCCTTCCTCCTCCTTGTCGGCGCTCGGCCGGATGTTTCCTGTCGTTCAAGCCCCTCGACGCCGCTGCGGCCCATGCGAGGCAGTCTAGACCCAGCCCCTGGCCAGATCACGGCGGCTTCACGTTCAATTAATACCAACCAGTTGGTATGTAATCAAGCAAAGAGATTGCCGGGCCCTGCCCGATGGTCGCCCGTGGCCGACTTTGGCCCCCGAGCCCGCTTGCGTTCAGTCCCGCAATTTCGTAATCCCCTTGGCCACAAAGCCGCGCCCGCGCGATCTGCGCGACCCATGAATCTCCGGAGTTCCCATGTCCGCCAAGAGCGACATCAAGAAGGTCGTCCTCGCCTATTCGGGCGGCCTCGACACGTCCATCATCCTCAAGTGGCTGCAGACCGAGCTCGGCGCCGAGGTGGTGACCTTCACCGCCGACCTTGGCCAGGGCGAGGAACTGGAGCCTGCCCGCAAGAAGGCGGAGATGCTGGGCGTCAAGGAGATCTACATCGAGGATCTGCGCGAGGAGTTCGTGCGCGACTTCGTCTTCCCGATGTTCCGCGCCAACGCCGTCTACGAGGGCATCTACCTGCTCGGCACCTCGATTGCCCGGCCGCTGATTTCCAAGCACCTGATCGAGATCGCGAAGAAGACCGGCGCCGACGCGATCGCGCATGGCGCGACGGGCAAGGGCAACGACCAGGTCCGCTTCGAGCTTTCCGCCTATGCGCTGAACCCGGACATCAAGATCATCGCGCCCTGGCGGCAGTGGTCCTTCAAGAGCCGTACCGATCTCATCGATTTTGCCGAAAAGCACCAGATTCCGGTGGCCAAGGACAAGGTCGGCGAAGCGCCCTTCTCGGTGGACGCAAACCTGCTGCACTCGTCTTCCGAAGGCAAGGTGCTGGAGGATCCGGCGGTCGAGGCGCCGCCCTATGTCTACATGCGCACGATTTCGCCGGAAGAGGCGCCGGATGCCCCGACGGTGATCACCGTCGGCTTCAAGAAGGGTGACGCCGTCTCGATCAACGGCGAGGCGCTGTCGCCGGCGACGATCCTTGCAAGGCTGAACGATCTTGGCCGCGACAACGGCATCGGCCGCATCGACCTCGTGGAAAACCGCTTTGTCGGCATGAAGTCGCGCGGCGTCTACGAGACCCCCGGCGGCACGATCCTGCTCGCCGCCCACCGGGCGATGGAGTCGATCACGCTCGACCGCGGTGCGGCGCACCTGAAAGACGAGCTGATGCCGCGCTATGCGGAGCTGATCTACAACGGCTTCTGGTTCTCGCCGGAGCGCGAGATGCTGCAGGCGGCGATCGACAAGAGCCAGGAGAATGTCGAGGGCGAGGTGACGCTGAAGCTCTACAAGGGTAACGTCATGACCGTCGGCCGCACGTCGGACAAGTCGCTCTATTCCGACCAGCTCGTCACCTTCGAGGACGATCAGGGCGCCTACGACCAGAAGGACGCACAGGGCTTCATCAAGCTCAACGCACTGCGGCTGAGGACGCTGGCCAAGCGGGGCTAGGGCTCCCGCGGTCGTTCCATTCGACTGTTCTGGCCGACTGTTCTGGAAAAGCGCGGAATCTCCGGATTTTGCGCTTTTTTCATGCGTTCTGCCGGGGCGGCAACGGCCGCGACCGGGTTCAGCCCGCCGGCTGCTTTGCCCGCTTCTTCTTGACCGGGGGGTCCTTGGCCTGCTCGGCCTCCATGGCGAGACGGGCCTCGCGCAGACGCTCGGTCTTGGCGTTTCGCTTGTCGGCCTCTTCCTGGATGATGGCCCGTGCCGCCTGATCGGTGATGTCGGCCTTGGTTTCGGCCTTCTGCCGCTTCGGCGGGAACAGGTTGTCTTTGGTGATGGACTTGTTCATGTCCGTCGCCTCCATACTGGAGAAAAAGAAAAAGGCCGGGTTTTGATGCCCGGCCTTTCAGTCCTCGCTGCGTTCCGTGCCGGTACATCCGCGGTCACGGAAGCGGTTGCCGATTAGGCAGCCTGGAGGTTGTCTGCAGCGCTCTTGCCGGAGCGGGCGTCCTTGACGACGTCGAAGCTCAGCTTCTGGCCTTCGACGATGGTGCCGAGACCGGCGCGCTCAACGGCCGAGATGTGGACGAAAACGTCCGGAGCGCCGTTGTCTGGCTGAATGAAGCCATAGCCCTTGGTGGTGTTGAAAAACTTGACGGTTCCA
This sequence comes from Hartmannibacter diazotrophicus, assembly GCF_900231165.1. GTDB lineage: Bacteria > Pseudomonadota > Alphaproteobacteria > Rhizobiales > Pleomorphomonadaceae > Hartmannibacter > Hartmannibacter diazotrophicus. Next base: position 4,093,710 of record NZ_LT960614.1, on the reverse strand, counting down.
GTGTTCATGACGATTTCCTTTCAATCGAACATGGAGAATTGCTTTGGCAAATTGTTATTTGCCAAGCGGGTAGGATCGAATTTTGAGAGGAAAGACGTCAAGGCACCCGAAAGCGCATACAGCAAGCTCAACAAATACGATCAGGTTTCTTAAATAGGCTCCTTTCTTGTCAAAAACAAGGTCGGAAAAGTTTTTTGTTCCGCCTGACGATTCGGCTCCCGCCTTGAATTTGCTCCACCCGTGGTCCTGGCGGCTCTCCACAAAGGGCCGATTCAGGCGCCTTCGATGGCTGGCGAGCTTGGCGTCGCCGATTGCCGGCGGACGTGCGTCGTGGCACTCTGCGCCAGTCCTCCCGCTTCCGAGAGCCTCGATGCCCGCCGCCCTCTATGTCTCGGCCTTCACGGCCGCCTTTCTCTATATCGTCATTCCCGGTCCCGCATTCCTTGCTCTGCTCGGTATCGGAGCGGCGCAAGGCCGCCGCGCCGGGGCGCATTTCATCGCCGGGCATTTTGCCGGCGACATCGTCTGGGCCTCGCTGGCACTCGTTGCCATCGTCGGGGCACGGGTGATCGGCGAGGCGGTCTTCGACGTGCTCGGCGCGGTCTGCGGCCTCTACCTCGGCTGGATCGGCTGGAATGCCCTCACGGCGCGGCGCCGGTCCGGGGAGGAGCCGATGCTGGTCGTCGCCCGCCCGCTGCGGCGCGGCCTCGTCTTCGGCCTCACCAACCCCAAGGGTTATCCGGTGGCGCTCGCCACCTTCACGGCGCTGATCGGCGGGGCTGCGGATTCGCTCAACTTTCTCAGCCTGCCGCCGCTTCTCGTCGCGGCCGCCGTGGGGTTCCTCTCCGGCTACGTGCTGCTGATCGCCTTCATCGGCGCTCCGCTCGTGCGCCGCTTCTACCGCGCCCACGAGCTCGCCATCGTGCGGGCCTCGGGGCTCCTTTTCATCGGTTTTGCGCTCCAGGCGCTGTGGCATTCGGTGCCGGGGCTCCTTGGCGTCAGACGTGCCTGACGGTCCTTCGGCGTCGACGTGCGTGCGGGACCAGTGGGGTGCCGGAGCCGAAGATTGGCCGAATTGACGGAGATCATTCGTTCAGGCGGCCTTTCGGGCTACCGCTTTGACCTTCGAACTCCCAGATATGACAGAGGGAGACACCCACAAGGAGCTCGTCCCTCATGTCCTGGTCCATTCCTCTCGGCCGCGTCTTCGGATCGGAAATCCGCATCCATCTGACCTTCCTGATCCTGCTCGCCTGGATCGGGGCTGCGGGCTATGCCACGGGCGGGGCGTCGGTGGCGCTCGACAGCGTTGTCTTCGTCGTGGCGGTCTTTGCCTGCGTCACGCTGCATGAACTCGGCCACGCGGTGGCCGCCCGGCGCTATGGCATCACGACGCCGGACATCACGCTCTTGCCCATCGGCGGACTGGCGCGTCTTTCCAAGCTGCCGGAAAAGCCGTCGGAGGAGATCGTCATCGCGATTGCCGGCCCGATGGTGAACGTGGTGATCGCCGCGTTCCTCTACCTCTTCGGTGCCCATACCGATCCGGCAACCATCAACGATTTCGCCTCGACAAATCTGACCTTCGCCGACCGCCTGATGGCGGTGAACATCATTCTCGTCCTTTTCAACCTCATTCCTGCCTTCCCGATGGACGGCGGGCGCGTCTTGCGGGCGGTGCTCGCCCTGAAGCTCGGCCGGCGCAAGGCCACGGAACTGGCCGCGACGATCGGGCAGGGGCTGGCCTTCGTCTTCGGTGCAGTTGGCCTCTTCACCGGCAACGCCATTCTCGTCTTCATCGCCATTTTCGTCTTCCTTGCCGCGACCTCGGAGGCCGGACAGGTGGGCCTCATGGAGCGGGCCCGGAAGCTGCGCGTTGCCGACGCCATGATCAGCCGCTTCGAGAGCCTGCCGACCAACGCCACGGTCGATATGGCGGCGGACGCCCTGCTTGCGACGCCGCAGCGCGAGTTTCCCGTTGTCGACGGCTCCGGGCGGCTGCGCGGCTTTCTCACGCGCGATGCGATGATTTCGGCGATGAAGAGTTCGGGCCCGGCGACGCCGGTGATCGACGTGATGATGCGCGAGGTGCCGATCGTCCTTTCCAGTCAGAAGCTGGAGGTCGCGATCCGGCTGATGCAGGAAAAGGGCGCGCCCTTCCTCGGCGTCAACGGGGCCGACGAGCGGCTCGCCGGCTATCTCAGCCAGGAGAATATTTCCGAACTGATGATGCTGGATGCGGCCGACTGGCATGGCGGCAAGGCGGCCGAAGCCGGCCCCTGGTCGAGAGCCTGAGCGAGGGGGCGAGGGGCCCGGTATACTTCGCCGACTGTTCATGCCTCCGTCACCGGCCTGCAATTGGCCCGTCACGACGACCTCCTAAGGGATAGTGCCTATCCAACCTGGAGGAGGTCCAAAATGGCCATTCGCATCTCCGACGGCATGACCCGCCGTTCTCTGCTTCGCTCCGCCGCAACCGCCTCGCTCGCCCTTGGCGGCGGGCTCGCGCTTCCGGCCTATTCGCGCGCCGCGACCCGGCCGCAGTTCCCGAACGGCGTGCAGTCCGGCGACATCGCTGCCGACCGCGGCGTGATGTGGGTTCGCGCGGACCGTCCGTCCAAGGCCTTCATCGAATGGTCGACGACGGAAAGCTTTGCCGACGTTCACCGCCTGCCGGCGCTCGATGCCCTTCCCGAAACCGATCACGCGGTCAAGATTCTCGCGACGGGCCTGCCCTCCGACCAGGACATCTTCTGGCGCGCGACGCTCGCCGACCTCAGCGACATCAATACGGTGTCCGAGCCGATTGTCGGCTACTTCAAGACGGCGCCGACGCAGAAGCGCGATATCGTCTTCACCTGGTCGGGCGACACGGTCGGTCAGGGCTGGGGCATCGACGAGGCCCGCGGTGGCATGAAGATCTACGACACCATGCTGAAGACCCGGCCGGACTTCTTCATCCATTCGGGCGACAACATCTATGCCGACGGCCCAATCAAGGAGGAAGTGGACCTTGCGGACGGCACCAAGTGGAAGAACGTCGTCACGGAGGCCAAGGCCAAGGTGGCCGAGACGCTTGGCGAATTCCGCGGCCAGTATCACTACAACATGATGGACCGCAACGTGCAGGCGCACAACGCGGCGATCCCGATGCTGACGCAGTGGGACGACCACGAGGTCTCCAACAACTGGTCGGCCTCCAAGCAGCTCGACGAGCGCTACGCCGAGCGGTCGGTCTTCCAGCTCGCCGCCAACGCCGCACGCGCCTTCCACGAGATGATGCCGATCGCGACCAGCCTGGACGAGCCGCAGCGGGTTTACCGCAAGGTTGCCTACGGTCCGATGCTCGACGTCTTCTTCCTCGACATGCGCACCTATCGCGGGCCGAACGGCGACAACCTGGAGACCGAGATCAACGAGAACTCCAGGTTCCTCGGCGACGACCAGCGTGCCTGGCTGAAGCGCGAGCTCAAGGCCTCCAAGGCGACCTGGAAGATCATTGCCGCCGACATGCCGCTCGCTCTCGTCGTCTGGGACAATTTCAACGCACAGAAGGGCTTCGAGGCGGTCTCCAACAACGAGCCGGGCAAGCCGCTCGGCCGCGAGCTGGAGTTCGCCGATCTGCTGAAGTTCATCAAGGACGAGACGATCGCCAACACCGTGTGGCTGACGGCCGACGTCCACTACACGGCGGCGCATTACTACAACCCGGAAAAGGCGGCCTTCCAGGACTTCGACCCCTTCTGGGAGTTCGTGTCCGGCCCGCTCCACGCCGGCACGTTCGGCCCGGGCGAACTCGACCAGACCTTCGGTCCCGAGCTGAAGTATGTGAAGGCGCCGACCGCCGAGCAGGGCCAGAACCTGTCGCCGGCCATGGGCCTGCAGTTCTTCGGCCAGGTGAACATCGCCGCCGACAGCGAAGTGATGACCGTCGCGCTCAAGGATGTCGCCGGCGACACCCTCTGGTCGATCGACCTCGATCCGAAGAAGGCCTGAGGCTTTATCGCGAAACGACAAACGGGAGGGCATCCGGCGGCAGCGCCGGGTGCCCTTCCTCAATTTGTGCGGACGTTGCGGTTCAGCCGCGTCGGCCAATCAAGAATTGCATGAAGCATGCAAAAACGATCATGCTCGGCAGCACGCTCGCCATTGCCGTGACGGTGTCGTCGAGCACCGCCGCAATGGCGCTGCCGAGGAGGCCTCCGCCCATCTGGGCGAAGCCCATCAGAGCTGCCGCCGAGCCGGCGTGCGCGGGGAAGGGCGCCAGGGCGTCGGTGGTCAGCGCCGGCATGATCATCGCAATGGAGAAGGCGAAGACCGCCACCGGCCCCATGACGGCCAGGTAGCTCGGCGGCAGGACGCGCAGGCCGATCGCAAGGCCAAGGCCGCCGGCAAGGCTGATGGCAAGGCCGGGCAGCACCAGAGCTGAGGCGTCATGGCGGCGCAGCAGATGCTTGGTGACGATGCCGCCGAGAATGAAGGCCCCGGTCTGGGCCAGCATCCCGACGCCGAATTCCATCGGGGTCAGGCCGACGATGTCGATCAGCAGGAATGGCAGCATGGTGGCGATGGCATAGATGCCGCCAACGGTGCCGCCGAGCACCAGCACCGGGCGCAGGAAGCGGCTGTCTGCGAGCAGCATGCGATAGTTGGTCACGAGGGTGCCGGGTCTTGCGGCTCCGCGCGTGCGGGAAAGATTGGTTTCCGGCAGGACGTAGAGAAGCATCGAAACGAGCGCGATGCCGTAGAGCACCATCACGGCGAAGATGGCGTGCCAGCCGACCGTGACCAGGATGACGCCGCCGATCGTCGGGGCGATGGCGGGCCCGATCGCGAGGAAAATGCCGATGAGGTTCATGGTCCGGGCCGACTGCTGGCCGGTAAAGAGGTCGCGCACGATGGCGCGGGACAGCGCGACGCCCGCCGCGGCGCCGATGCCCTGCACCAGCCGGGCCGCGATCAGCACCTCCACGCTCGGGGCGAAGAGGGCGAGAAGACTGCCGCCGAGATAAAGACCCATGAACCCGAAGCCGGTGGGCCGGCGCCCGAAGGCATCGGAGAGAGGCCCCACCAGCAACTGGGCGAAGGCGAAGCCGGCGAAATAGACCGTCAGGCTGAGCTTCACCGTGGCGAGCGTGGTGCCGAAGGCGGTGACGAGCGCCGGCATCGCCGGCGTGTAGAGCGCCATCGACACGGGCCCGAGGGCAACAAGCAAGGCGCCGATGACGGCGGCTCGCCGTTCGGAGAGAAGGGCCGGAAGGCCTTCTGCCGCGCTGCTTGTCACCTGATCTCTCCCTGGAAGCGGCTTGCCCCGGTCCCGTTCACAAGACGGCGCCCTGCCGGCTCGCGGACGTGTGCCGAGCAGGCCGAGGACGTCTGACGTTTCGCTGAGATTATCAGGAAAACTTATTAAATGAATGAGGGAGCGTGCGTCAAGTCAGGACAATGCCCGTGCAGGCGCCGAGATCTCTTCGATCACTTGCCCGCGTCGTAGACGCTGAGCCGGTCGCAGATGTGCTCCAGGGCGTCCTGAAGGGTTTCGATCTGGTCTGGCGAGAGGCCTTCGATGGCGCTGAGACGGACCTTCTGGCCGATCTCCTCCACGCGCCGCAGAACCGGCTCGCCCTTGGGAAGCACCCGCACCAGCTTGGCGCGGCGGTCGCTCGGGTCGGGAAAGCGTCCGACGAGCCCGGCCTTCTCCAGGCGGTCCAGATAGCCGACGAGGGTCATCGGTTCGACGCTCATGACGTCGGCCAGAACCGCCTGCCGGATGCCGCCGACCGACTTGTAGCGGCCGCACCGGGCAAGGGTCCGCGCTTCGCCCGACGTCAGACCAAGGCCGGCTTCCGCAAGTGCCTGCTCGAAACTGCGCCGGAAGAGGCGGGCGACATCGACAAAAAGGAAGCCGAGCGGCTGTGAAGAGAGCTTCATGGGCATTCGGTGTCTGGCGCTTTCCTTAAAATGTCATCGCCAACTGCAATGATCCATTTGTCGGCATTTGTCTTTGACATGGCACAAAAGCCCGCTCACGTCATGCATTTCTCGCATAGCACCAATGCATCATTGTGGATTTGACGCCGAATTGGCGCAGCCAGCCCGGTTTTTCTTGCTCCGCGCCAATCGATTCGTATAGTGCGCCGCAACGATGGCAGGTTCTCCTCCCGAACCGCCCACTCAGGTGAGATATGGCTCTTCGAAATATTGCAATCATCGCGCACGTCGACCACGGCAAGACAACGCTGGTTGACGAACTCCTGAAACAGTCGGGCTCCTACCGCGAGAACCAGCGCGTCGCCGAGCGCGTGATGGATTCCAACGATCTGGAAAAGGAGCGCGGCATCACGATCCTCGCCAAGGCGACCTCGGTCGTCTGGGGCGACACGCGCATCAACATCGTCGACACCCCCGGCCACGCCGACTTCGGCGGCGAGGTGGAGCGCATCCTGAACATGGTGGACGGCGCCATCGTTCTCGTCGACGCCGCCGAGGGCCCGATGCCGCAGACGAAATTCGTCGTTGGCAAGGCGCTCAAGGTCGGCCTGAAGCCGATCGTCGCGATCAACAAGGTCGATCGCCACGACGCCCGCATTCACGAGGTCGTGGATGAGGTCTTCGATCTCTTCGCCAACCTCGACGCCACCGACGAACAGCTCGATTTCCCGATCCTTTACGGCTCGGGCCGCAACGGCTGGATGGCGGAAAGCCCGGACGGCTCTCCGGAAGACGGCATGAAGCCCCTCTTCGACCTCGTGCTGCGCCATGTGCCGAAGCCGACCGTCGAGGAAGGCGCGCCCTTCAAGATGATCGGCACGCTGCTGGAGGCCAATCCCTTCCTCGGACGCATGATCACGGGCCGCATCACCGCCGGCACGATCAAGCCGAACCAGTCCATCAAGGTGCTGGCGCAGGACGGTTCCGTCGTCGAGCAGGGCCGCGTTTCCAAGATTCTCGCCTTCCGCGGCATCGAACGCCAGCCGATCGAGCTTGGCGAGGCGGGCGACATCGTGGCGATCGCCGGTCTTTCGAAGGGCACCGTCGCCGATACCTTCTGCGACCTTTCGGTGGATACGGCCATGCCGGCTCAGCCGATCGATCCGCCGACGGTCACCATGTCCTTCATCGTCAACGATTCGCCGCTGGCCGGCACCGAGGGCGACAAGGTGACGAGCCGCGTCATCCGCGATCGTCTCCTGCGCGAGGCCGAGGGCAACGTGGCGCTGAAGATCGAGGAATCGGCCGACAAGGATTCCTTCTTCGTCTCCGGGCGCGGCGAGCTTCAGCTTTCGGTCCTCATCGAGACCATGCGTCGCGAGGGCTTCGAGATCGCCGTGTCTCGCCCGCGTGTCGTCTACAAGGAAGACGAGGCCACCGGCCAGATGCTGGAGCCGATCGAGGAAGTCGTGATCGACGTCGACGAGGAGTTTTCCTCGGTCGTCGTGCAGAAGATGTCCGAGCGCCGCGCCGACATGGTCGAGATGCGTCCCTCCGGCGGCAACCGCCAGCGACTGGTCTTCTACGCACCGACGCGCGGCCTCATCGGCTATCAGTCGGAGCTTCTGACCGACACGCGCGGCACGGCGATCATGAACCGGCTCTTCCACGAATACGCCCCCTACAAGGGCGAGATCGCGGGCCGGCGCAATGGCGTGCTCATCTCCAACGATTCCGGCGAGGCCGTCGCCTACGCGCTCTGGAACCTGGAAGATCGCGGCCCGATGATGATCGAGCCGGGCTGGAAGGTCTACCAGGGCATGATCGTCGGCGAGCACAACCGCGAGAACGACCTGGAAGTGAACGTGCTCAAGGGCAAGAAGCTCTCCAACGTTCGCTCGACGTCCAAGGACGAGGCCGTTCGTCTCACGCCGCCGATCCAGATGACGCTGGAAAAGGCGCTGTCGTGGATCGAGGACGACGAACTTGTCGAGGTGACGCCGAAGTCGATCCGTCTGCGCAAGACCTATCTCGATCCGAACGAGCGCAAGCGCTCCGAGAAGAGCAAGACCATCCAGGTCGGCGCGGCCTGACGGGTCGATCGCAAAATGTGCTTCAAGGGCGGCCACTGGCCGCCCTTTTCATTTGAATTTCTGCAGGAGATCGTCGAGGGCGCACCAGAAGCGGCCAAGTGCGCGTTTCATATGGTCGCCAGCGCGCCCGAGGCTTCCGGCAATCGCTTCGTCCGTCAGCAGGGGCGTCTTGACGTAGAGGAGGCGGTGGACCGCGAACATCACCCAGAGCGTCAACAGCCAGGCGATGGTGACGTCGGACAGAAAGTGGCCGCCGAAGGCCATGCGGTTGACCGACATGACCAGCGCGAAGGCGAAGGCACCGATGGCGACGCTCCGCCGCCAGGCCGGCGGACAGATCAGCGCCAGCGCCATCACCTGCATGGAAGCGGCGGCCTCCGCCGAGACGAAGGAGCAGTTCGACTGGCAGTAGTGCACGATCTCCCAGGCCCGGCTGAAGTCGAAGGTGCCGCCGAATTCGGTGATCTCGCGCGGGCGGGCACGGCCCCATTCGCCCTTGAGGACCACGTTGACAATGAATCCCGGTCCGACGGCCATGGAGAGAAGCAGGAAGAGAGCCGACTTCGCCGACAGCAGGAAGCGGGCGCCGGAAAAAAGAAACGGCACGAGCAGGGCGACGAGCGGCACGATGACCATGGCGCGGGTGACAGCCTGTCCGAGACGGCGAAGCGAGGAGAAGAAGGCAATGCCGGAGACCGGGAAGCCCTCGCCGTCGACGTAGAAGAGGCGCGAGGCGGCAAGGTCGATTTCTGGAAATAGGACGAAGACGAGGCTCAGAACCGTCGTCGCAACGGCCAGCCAAAGGATCGGCCGTTCGGCCATGCTGGCGACCGCCTGCTGTCTGATCCGCTTCAAGAATGACCTCGTCCGGCTGGAAAGGATCGCGTTTGTCTTCGCCGCCTCCTATGTCAGCATCGGCCTGTCAAATGCAAGTCAGGCAGGCAGAAACGGAGAAGACGCTTGTTCTCGCATATCCATCTCGGCACCAACGATCTCGCGCGCAGCTTCCCGTTTTACTCGGCGCTTCTGGACCCGCTCGGGCTCGTCCTCAGATTTCACGATCCGGAGCAATGGGCGATCTGGCAGAGGCCGGGCGTTGCGCGGCCGCTTTTCATCGTCGGCAAGCCCTTCGACGGCCAGCCGGCGTCTCCGGGCAACGGCCCGATGACGGCCCTTCTGGCGGAGCGGCGATCCCTCGTCGATCTGTGCTACCGGGCAGCCCTCGACCATGGCGGCACGAGCGAAGGCGCGCCGGGGCTGAGGCCGCAGTATCACGCCAACTATTACGGCGCCTATTTTCGCGATCCCGATGGCAACAAGCTCTGCGTTGCCTGTCACGAGAAGGAGTAGGGGCGGCGTCTGACTGCCGTTCTCCAAGCGGGCCATGACATGCGGGGAGACGATTTGATCGACAGGCTTTGAATCGGGTTGCCTTCCCGTCGGCGAAATGGTCTCGTGCGCCGAATTTTCCTAACAGCTAATCGCGCCGACCATCATGACCTTCCTGCCCGATCTCTCCATCCTCGTCGGTTTCACGCTTGCCGCCGTCTTCCTGACGCTGACGCCGGGCCCGGACATGACCTTCTATCTCAGCCGGACCGTCATGGCGGGGCGTGCGGCCGGCTTTGCGGCCTTCATCGGCGCTTCGGCGGGCCTCGTCGTCCACAGCACGCTGGCCGCGGTCGGCCTGTCGGCGCTGCTGGCCGCGTCGGCGACGGCTTTCACGGTGCTGAAGGTGGCCGGCTGTCTCTATCTGCTCTGGCTGGCGCTCGGCGCCATCCGGCACGGCAGCGCCTTCTCGCTCGACAGGGAAGGCCGGAAATCAGAGCCGCTCGCCCGTGTCTTCCTGAAGGCGATCGGCATCAACCTGCTCAACCCGAAGATCATCATCTTCTTCGTGACCTTCCTGCCGCAGTTCGTCAGCCCGGCGGACCCGCACGCGATGGGCAAGCTGTTCTTCCTCGGCCTCTGGTTCATTGGCATCTCGATCCCGTTGACCATTCCGATGATCCTCGGGGCCGACCGGATTTCCACATTCCTAAAGTCGTCGCCGAAATTCCTGCGGGGTTTCGATTTCGGCTTTGCCGGCGTGATGGCGGCCTTCGCGGTCAAGCTCGTGATGACGCAGGGACGCAGTTGAGCGCGTCAGCCCTGCCGGTCGGGATTTTCTTCGCGCGGTGAGGGGAAGAAGCCGGCCATGCGTCCGGCGACGAGCCAATAGGCAAGCCCGGCGACGAAGCCGGTTGCCATCAGGACCGTCGCGTCGAAGCCCGTCGTCGATTCCTGCCCGGAGACGAGCACGACGCCCTTCGAGGCGGCAAAGCCCATGGCGCCGCCGGCTGCGGCGTAGATCACCCACGAACGCAGTGCAAAGAATTCCGTCACCAGGATCACGACCGAAGCCGGAACCGTCACAAAGGCGCCGATGCCGGCGGCCGTCACGATGCTGGAGACCGTGAACATGGCGTAGAACCAGTCCGCGTCACGGGTGGATTGCGGCTGAAGGCCGACTTCGGCGGCAAGCAGGAAGAGCGCCGCGACGATCACCGCGACGATGAAGCCGATCGCTGCGGCAAAGAGGCGTCCGATGATGTGCATGGATGGGCCTCAGTCGCCGAGACCGGAGACCATCGCCCGCATCGCCAGATCTTCCTGGCTCGGCGCGGCGCCTGCCGCTTCGGCGGCCTCCAGCGCGCGGCGATCCTTGACGCGCATGCGCTCGGTCTCCGATTTCAGCTGGCCGCAGGCGGCGAGAATGTCGCGGCCGCGCGGGGTGCGGATCGGCGAGGCATAGCCGGCGTGGTTGACGATGTCGGCGAAGCGCTCGATCGCATCCCATTCCGAGCACTCATAGGGGCTGCCCGGCCAGGGATTGAAGGGGATGAGGTTGATCTTGGCCGGAATGCCGCGCAGGAGCCGAACGAGTTCGCGCGCGTCGGCCGGGTTGTCGTTGACGCCCTTCAGCATCACGTATTCGAAGGTGATGCGCTTGGCGTTGGACAGGCCCGGATAGGCGCGGCAGGCGTCAAGCAGGTCCTTGATCGGGAACTTCTTGTTCAGCGGCACGAGTTCGTCACGCAGGTCGTCGCGCACGGCGTGGAGCGAGATCGCCAGCATCACGCCGATCTCGTCGCCGGCCTTCGGGATCATCGGCACGACGCCGGAGGTGGACAGTGTGATGCGGCGCTTCGACAGCGACAGGCCGTCGCCATCGGCGGCAATCAGCAGCGCGTCCTTGACGTTGTCGAAATTATAGAGCGGCTCGCCCATGCCCATCATGACGATGTTGGACACGAGCCGGCCCTCGCTCGGCACCATGGCTTCGGTGGGCTTCCTCGGCGTGTCGGTGCCCTTGATTTCGGGATAGTCGCCAAGCCGATCGCGGGCGACGAGAAGCTGGGCGAGGATCTCCTCGGACGTCAGGTTGCGCACCAGCTTCTGGGTGCCGGTGTGGCAGAAGGAGCAGGTGAGGGTGCAGCCAACCTGGCTGGAAATGCAGAGCGTGCCGCGGCCTTCCTCGGGAATATAGACCGTCTCGATCTCGACCGGGCGGCCCGCGCCGCGCGGGGGAAATTTCATCAGCCACTTGCGCGTGCCGTCATTGGAGACCTGCTCGGCGACGATCTCGGGACGGGCCAGCGTGAAGCGTCCCTCAAGCTCGGTGCGCAGGTCCTTGGAGACGTTGGTCATCGACGCGAAGTCGCTGACGCCGCGTACATACATCCAGTGCCAGAGCTGGGCGACGCGCATGCGGATCTGCCGTTCCGGCAGGCCGGCGTCCTTCAGGGCAAGTCCGAGCGCCTCGCGGGAGAGGCCGATGAGATTCGGTTTCTCGGCGGCGGCAGATCTTGCCGCATGGGCGGCATGGGAAAGGTCGAGGCTCGCGGACACGTCTTGGGGCATTCCTGGGTCTGGCCCCTGGTCTCGCGTCATCGCGCACGCTCCGAAAGGAGAGGCGGACAGAAGGATCGCGGACGGGGCGGCACAAACGAAACGACGGCCGAAGGCATTCCACCTTCGCCGTCGACTGTTTCATTGCGGCCCTTATACAGGATTATTCGCGGTGGCCCAAGGGGGAGGGCCGCAAGGCAGCCCTGCTTGTTTCCCGGGTCACTTGCACTCCGAATCGATGCGATTCATCGTCGCCGTGACGCCCTTCAGGGAGTAGGTATCCGTCGTGACGGTTCCGCGCCGCGACGTTCCGGTCACCACCATGTCCGAGCCGGCCTTCATCGATCCGATGAGACGGGCCTCCTCGGCGGCGTTTTCAACCCAGGCGCCGTCGTCCTTGGTGAAGAGGACGAAGGTGTCGGACCCAATCTTGATCGTCGTCTTGGAGCCTTCCTTGTAGGGATAGCCCGTGATGACGCTCACCTCGTGACGGACATTCTCCTTCGGACGATTGGTCACGAACATGTAGACCGGATCGCGATTGACGCCTTTCGGCTGAAGGTCCTTGGGCTGCGAAATGATGTAGCAAACCTTTCCGCCGTTGGCCGTATAGCCATAGGCGGCCCAGTCGCCCTCCTGCGTCAGCAGGGTCGGGGTCTGTGCGTTTGCGGTCGTCGCCGCGCCGACGAGCATGATGAGTGCCGCTGCTAGCGTGCGTCCGTTCATAGTCTTCCACCGGTTCGCTAGAGTTTGCCAAGAGTCAGCCAGACAGCGGATGCCTGACCTGATGGAATTGCCATCTGCAATTATCGCTAATGTCCGGTTACCAAACCGTTGAGGAATGATCATGAATTCCAGTGGCTGAACAACGGCTGAATGAAGCGGCCGGCATTGGGGATACCGGATCCGGACGTTCTATGTCCCGAGGACGGTTTGCGAAATCGGCCGCACGCTTGTTCTCAAATCCGGCAAGAATGAGGCGCAACGGTGGAAAGGCCGGCTAAATCGATGTGCCATTCGTTGTCGCCGGGCAACAATCGCTGCCTGGCGCACCGCCTGCGTCCATCCTCCCCATTGCCTGGACGTGGCCCCTCCTGCCAGATGACCGCAGACCACGGAAATGCGTCGCCGGAGGTGTAAAACCCCGGAAATGCGCAGCGAGGAGGGATCATGAAGGCCGTGCTTTCGACGCACCCCGGCGGGCCGGACGCGCTTGAACTTGCCGAGATCGAGGCGCCCGTCGCGGGCCCCGGCGAGGTCGTTGTCGACGTCAGGGCGGCGAGCCTCAATTTCTTTGACACGCTGATTATCAACGACCGGTACCAGTATCGTCCGCAGCGGCCGTTCTCTCCTTGCGGCGAGTTTGCCGGCACGGTTGTCGCCGTCGGTGCGCGGGTCGATGAGTTCAAAGTGGGCGACAGAATCGCGGCCTATATCAAATGGGGCGCGGCGCGCGAGCAGATCGCCATACCGGCCACCCAGGCCGTCCGGCTGCCCGATGGCGTCGAGTTCGACGTCGCGGCGACGACCTTCATCACCTATGGCACGACGCTGCATGCGCTGAAGGACCGGGCGAAGCTGAAAGCCGGCGAGACGCTTTGCGTGCTCGGGGCTGCCGGCGGCGCGGGGCAGTCCGCCGTTGAGCTTGGTCATCTCATGGGGGCGAGGGTGATCGCCTGCGCCTCCTCGGAGGAAAAATGCGCCTTTGCCCGGGCGAACGGCGCCGCCGAGACGATCAACACCTCGACCGAGGATCTCAAAGAGCGGCTGAAGGATCTCACGGTCGGCGCCGGGGTCGATGTCGTCTATGACGCGGTCGGCGGCGATCTGACGGAACCGGCGGTGCGGGCGACGGGATGGGGCGGGCGCTATCTCGTCGTCGGCTTTGCCGCCGGCAACATCCCGAAGCTGCCGCTCAACCTCGTGCTGCTGAAGGGTATCGACGTTCTCGGCGTCTTCTGGGGGCGGTGGATCGAGATCGATCCCGAAGGGCATCGCCGCAACACGGAGGAAATCCTCGATCATGTGGCGGCCGGCCGCCTGAAGCCGCATATCCATGCGCGCCTGCCGCTGGAACGGATCGGTGAGGCGATGGCGATGATCGCCGACCGCAAGGTTCTGGGAAAGATCGTCATTGCGCCCGGACCATAGGCGCCTTCAGTCTTTCAGGGCCTCGTGCGCCTTGTCCCGGTGCTTGGCCGTGATATGGCCGCGGACCATGGCAATCGTCGCGGCAAGCACCGTGACGTCATCGGTGAAGCCGACAAGGGCCAGGAAGTCTGGCACGGCATCGACGGGCAGAACGAAGTAGGCGAGCGCTCCCATGAGCATCACGCGAACCCGCACCGGCGTCTCGGGGTCGAGGGCGCAGTAATAGGCGGCCACCACCTCGTCGACAAACGGAATGGACCGTCCGGCCCGTTTCAGCACGCGCCAGAAATTCTTGCGCACGCGCGCTTCCTGCTGTTCCTGCGAGCCGAGCCTCTCGGGCCCGAGAATCTCCGGATTGTCGAAATGCTTGGTTGGAGGCATGCCCCCGTCACTCCCCGCGATTGTCTCCGCACCCGGCCGCCGGACGACGTTGTCCGTTCCGGATACAGTCTCCAATACTGATAGATGCGCATTGTCCGCGCGATCACAAGAGTTGCTCGCTGACCGAGGATGTTCCAAAAGCAGAGCATTGCGGCAAAAGGAGAGCTCATGAGCGCGTCCCCCCGATCAATCATCGTCGTCTGCCTTGGCAACATCTGCCGCTCGCCCCTCGGGGAGGGGTTCTTGCGGATGGCTCTGGACGAGGTGGGACTTGCCGAAACGGTCGAGATCGATTCGGCGGGCACGGGTGGCTGGCACGCAGGCGATCCGCCGGATTCGCGCTCGATCCGCGCCGCCGGACAACTGGGGATCGACATTTCCCTGCAGCGGGCCCGCAAGGTGACGCCCGCCGACTTCGAGCGCTTCGATCTCATGCTGGCGATGGATCGCAACAATCTCGCCGATCTTCAGTCTCTCGCCCCGGCCGAGAGCGCCGCGTCGATCCGCCTGTTTCGCGAGCTTGCCTTCGGCCACATGCAGGATGTGCCCGATCCCTACTATGGTTCGGCGCAGGATTTTGCCGCGGTGGCGGACCTTTGCCGCGAGGGCGCGCGCGAGATTGTGCGCAAGCTCTATGGCGCCTGACCGGCGATTGCCGGATCGCTTGGCTCGGGCGGATCGCGGGGCTCAGGCGGCGAGCGGGTAGGCTTCCTCGACGAGATAGGGACCGCCGCCGACGCTGGAGCGCGAGGAATAAAGCACGAAACGCGAGACCTCGAAGGCGGGAAGCCGATAGTCGCCGCGCATCGCCAGCCAGTCCGCGACCTCCGAGGAGGTCGTGCCGCGCAACCGCGCGAGCGTGACGTGGGGGTGGAAGCGGCGCGGCTCCGGTTTCAGACCGAGCCGCTGCATCAGTCGCTCCTGCTCGGCCTGCAACTCCAGAAGCGATGCGGTCGGCTCGATGCTGGCGATGAGGGCATGGGGTCCCCGGCTCGAAAAGGCGTCGAGCCCCCGGATTTGCAGGGTGAAGGAGCGCCGGTTGACGCGGTCGAGCGCGTCGGCGACCTCATCGGCGGTCCGGTCGTCGATGTCGCCGATGAAGCGCAGGGTCACATGGAAGTTTTCCGGGTCGATCCAGCGGGCCCCATGAAGACCTCCGCGGAGCAGCGAAAGCTGCATGGCAATGTCTCGCGGAATTTCGACCGCCGTGAACAGCCTGGGCATGGAGGGCTCCGAATCCGTGGCGCTTGGGCAATTTGAAATCGCATTCGCCGACAAGACAAGACCGCGATGAGCGATATTGCGAAGAGCTGTGAAAAACACCATAACAGCGACCAAAAAGGAGGGTGTTGTGGTAATGCTGCAGGACCTTGACGATGGTGTCGGGGCGGAAGGCTGGCACGGGGCTCGCGCCCCGGACCTTGGCGTGTTCGACCATCTGGCCCGCATGGCGTATGATCGGCTTCCCGGCGAGTTCAGGCGACTGACGGGCGACATCGAGATTCGCGTCGCCGATTTCGCCGATGACGAGGCGCTGGACGACCTCGACATCGAGGATCCCTTCGAATTGCTCGGCCTTTTTGTCGGGGTCGGTATCGCGCAGGACGGCGCCTCGCCGTCGACCGGGCAGATGCCGAACCGCATCTGGCTTTATCGTCGTCCGATCCTCGACTACTGGACGGATCATGACGAGACGCTCGGCGATATCGTAAGCCATGTTCTGGTGCACGAAATCGGACATCACTTTGGCCTGTCCGACGAGGATATGGAGAGTATCGAAGCGGCGGCGGGGTGAATCGAACGCCTGAGGCGGCATCTGTATGACGCTGATGCGGCATCTACATGACACTGTCGTTCTCAGGTGTTATGAGAGCCCGGCCCCTGGAACTGAAAAGCTGCGGGGACGCCTCGCGGGAAAGACGAACCATGCACAAGATCTTCATCGACGGCGAAGCCGGGACAACCGGCTTGCAGATACGTGAGCGCCTCTCCAGCCGCTCCGATATCACGCTTCTGACGATCGACGCGTCGGAGCGCAAGAACCCGGCCGCGCGGGCGCGGCTGCTCAACGAAGCCGATGTTGCCATCCTCTGCCTGCCGGACGATGCGGCGCGCGAATCGGTGTCCATGATCGAGAACCCCGACACGCGGGTCATCGATGCCTCGACCGCCCACCGCGTTTCGGATGGCTGGGAGTACGGATTTGCGGAAATGGCGCCGGGGCATGGCGAGACGATCGCCGCCTCCAAGCGGGTCGCCAATCCGGGCTGCTGGCCGCAGGGTCTGATCGCTTGCGTGCGGCCGCTTGTCGAGGCAAGCCTGCTGCCGGCCGATTTCCCGCTGACCTATAACGGCATCTCCGGCTACAGCGGCGGCGGACGCCAGATGATCGAGGATTACGAGAACGCCTCCGATCAGGTGCCGTTCATCCCCTATGGCCTGCGCCTCAACCACAAGCATCTGCCGGAAATGAAGGCCTACGCCAAGCTGGAGCACGATCCGCTGTTCCAGCCGTCGGTCGGCAATTTCGCGCAAGGCATGCTGACCTTCATTCCGTTGCAGTTGTGGAACCTTCCTGGGCATGTCGCCTCGACGGACGTCCATGCGGTCCTGCAGGACCGCTACGCCGGCGAGACGTTCGTCAGCGTGGGTCCGCTGTCGACCGCAGACAAAGTCGCGGGGCTCGATCCGCGCTCGCTCAACGGCACCAATTCCATGCAGATCCATGTTTTCGGCAACGACATGCGCGAACAGGTTCTGCTTGCGGTCCTCTATGACAACCTCGGCAAGGGCGCGTCCGGCGCCGCCGTCCAGAACCTCAACCTGATGATCGGTGCCGATCCGGCAACGGGTCTCATCGGTCATCGCCAGTCCGCCGCCGCCTGAATTCATCCCGAGTTCCTGCCCGGCTTCAGGCGGACGCAACCAAACTCCAACGGTTACGACAGATGGAAAAGTTCACCACCCTCACCGGCGTTGCCGCCCCGCTGCCGATCGTCAATGTCGACACCGACATGATCATTCCCAAGCAGTATCTGAAGACGATCAAGAGGACCGGCCTCGGCACGGGCCTGTTCTCTGAAATGCGCTACAACGACGACGGCTCGAAGAATGAAAGCTTCATTCTCAACAAGCCGGCCTATGAAAAGGCGCAGATCCTGGTCGCCGGCGACAATTTCGGCTGCGGCTCCTCGCGCGAGCATGCGCCGTGGGCACTGCTCGACTTCGGCATCCGCTGCGTGATCTCCACGTCCTTCGCCGACATTTTCTACAACAACTGTTTCAAGAACGGCATCCTGCCGATCGTCGTGACGCCCGAGCAGCTCAAGCTGCTGATGGACGACGCCGAGCGCGGCTCCAACGCGACGCTGACCGTCGACCTGCAGAGCCAGACGATCAAGGGCCCCGACGGCGGCGAGATCCACTTCGAGATCGACGCGTTCAAGAAGCACTGCCTGCTCAACGGCCTCGACGACATCGGCCTGACGCTGGAGAAGGAGGCCGCCATCGCGTCCTACGAAACCAAGCTCGCCGACGTCCATCCCTGGGCCTGAGCCCCGAGTCTGAGCGTCACGATTATTCGTGCTATAGTTGAAGCCGGTGGTTGCAGGATCGCCGGCTTTTTCGTCTCAAGCGGCTCCCGGGGACGCGATCATGACCGAAACATCGACCCGTAAACTGATTTCGTCCGGCTCGCCCTTTGAAAAGGCGGCGGGCTATTCGCGCGCCGTCGTCGATGGCGACTGGTGTTTCGTTTCCGGGACGACCGGCTACGACTATGCAACGATGAAGATGCCCGAAAGCGCGGGCACGCAGACGATGAACGCGCTCCTGACGATCGAGAGCGCCCTGAAGGAAGCCGGCTTTGCCATGTCGGACGTGGTGCGGGCCCGCTACATCGTCACCGACCGGGAGTACGTCGGCGACGTCTTCGCCGAACTCGGGCGCGTCTTCGGCGAGGTCCGTCCCGCGGCAACGATGATCGTCGCCGATCTCATCCGCGAGGAGATGAAGGTCGAAATCGAGGTGACGGCCAAGCGGCAGGGCTGATCAGGTGCATGCGTCGTCAAGGTCCGCGCGGGCGGACCACTCAAGGCAAAGTTACTGTCTCGGCCGCGTCGCCAGCACCATGTAGTTGACGTCGGTGTCGCTCGCTTCCTTCCAGTCATCGCGGAAGGGATCGTAGACGACGCCCTTGCGGTCGAGCAGGATGAAGCCTTCTTCCTGCAGCGGCGCCTCGATCTCCTCCGGGCGCACCAGCTTGTCGTAGGAATGGGTGCCGCGCGGCAGCCAGCGCAGCACGTATTCGGCGCCGACGATGGCGAGCGCGAAGGCCTTCGCCGTGCGATTGATCGTGGAGACGACGATCAGGCCGCCGGGCCGTACGAGGCTTGCGGCGGTCGCCAGGAAGGCCGGCACATCCGAAACATGCTCGACCACCTCCATTGCGAGAACGACGTCGAAGGCGCTGCCCTCGGCAAGCTCTTCCGCCGTCGTTGCGCGGTAGTCGATCTCAAGACCCGACTGCTCGGCGTGGAGTTTTGCGACCTCGATATTGGTCGAGGAGGGGTCGATGCCGACGACGGAGGCGCCAAGACGCGAAAGCGGCTCGCAGAGCAGGCCGCCGCCGCAGCCGATGTCGAGGATGTCGAGCCCGGCAAGGCTTTTCACCGCATTGGCGTCGCGGCCGAAATGGGTGCAGATCTCACGCTTGAGATAGCCGAGCCGCACGGGATTGAACTTGTGCAGCGGGCGGAACTTGCCGGCCGGATTCCACCAGTCGGCGGCGATCCGCGAGAAATGGTCCACCTCGGCCTGATCGATCGTTGATGCCCGTGCTGCTTCCGCCATCACCCGGCCCCTCGTGCGTCACTGCGTCTGGCGTTTACGTCGGCTCGCGGCCCGTCGAAGTCAAGGGAAACATTTGGCCATGATCCGGCAACACGCGGGACGTTGCAGAAGGGCCGCCGTTCCTGTATCTGAGGCGCGCGGCGGCGTGTCTCGCCCCTTCTTGTTTCCCGCGTGACCCGATCACGCCTGTCAGTGAACTGGTTCTATGGCCCGTCTCGTCATGAAATTCGGCGGCACCTCCGTCGCCGATCTCGATCGCATCCGCAATGTCGCCGCCCATGTGAAACGCGAGGTGGATGCCGGGCACGAGGTGGCGGTGGTGGTCTCGGCCATGGCGGGCAAGACCAACGAACTTGTTTCGCTGTGCCGGTCGGCCTCGCTGCTGCATGACGCACGCGAATATGACGCGGTGGTCGCCAGCGGCGAGCAGGTGACGTCCGGGTTGCTGGCGATCGTCCTGCAGGACATGGGCGTCAATGCGCGCTCCTGGCAGGGCTGGCAGATCCCGATCAAGACGGACGGCGCCCACGGTGCGGCACGGATCGACGACATCGACGGTTCGCTGCTGATCGAGCGCATTTCGGGCCAGGGGCAGGTCGCGGTCATTGCCGGCTTCCAGGGGATTGCGCCGGACAACCGGATTTCAACGCTCGGCCGCGGCGGCTCCGACACCAGCGCCGTGGCGGTTGCTGCGGCCATCAAGGCCGACCGCTGCGACATCTACACCGACGTCGATGGCGTCTATACCACGGACCCGCGCATCGTTCCGAAAGCCCGGCGCCTCGACAAGGTCTCCTTCGAGGAGATGCTGGAGATGGCCTCGCTCGGATCCAAGGTGCTGCAGGTCCGTTCGGTGGAACTTGCGATGGTGCATGGCGTTCGCACCTTCGTACGCTCCAGCTTCGAGGATCCAAATGCAGTGCGGGTGATGCCGAATGGCGATCCTTATGGCACTCTCATTTGCGACGAGGACGAAATCGTGGAACAACAAGTCGTTACGGGCATCGCCTTTTCCAAGGACGAGGCCCAGATCTCGCTGCGGCGCGTGGCCGACAAGCCGGGCGTTGCCGCGGCCGTCTTCGGCCCGCTCGCCGAAGCCAACATCAACGTGGACATGATCGTCCAGAATATCTCCCAGGACGGCAAGTTCACCGACATCACCTTCACCGTGCCGCTGGCCGACTACGACCGGGCGATCAGCGTGGTGAAATCCTCCGACAAGTTCGAATACGAGTCGCTGGAAAGCGCCACGGACGTGTGCAAGGTCTCCGTCATCGGCATGGGCATGCGCAGCCACGCCGGTGTCGCGGCCGGCGCGTTCAAGGCGCTGGCGGAAAAGTCCATCAACATCCGTGCGATTACCACTTCGGAAATCAAGATTTCCGTGCTCATCGACGCGGCGTACACCGAACTTGCCGTGCGCACGCTGCACTCGCTATACGAACTGGACAAGGTCTGATCGCTGGCTGGGTCTGATCCCGACCCGCATGTGTGAGGCCGCACATGCGCGGGCGGGACGCGGTCTACCCCTCATGGTTGCAAATGGCGAACGTCGGTCGGTGCCGCGTCGGGTGACATGGTCCGGACGGGCGCGGCGTGTATGACCGACAGTCGCAGCCTTGCTGGGGCGAACCGGCCGAGGGCCGGGGGTGGACCGGGAATTGCACCCTGACTTTGCCAGGGCTAGTAGAAAGAGGGGGCCATCTCAGGCGCCCGGCATGCGGAAAGGCGGACGATGCGGGGGACACTCGTTGGTCCGCGCGTTCTTCTGCGCCGTCTCCGCGAGGTGATGGCGGAGCCGATCAGCGCGCAGGACCGGCTCAACAAGATCGTGGTGGTGATCGCGGCCAACATGGTGGCCGAGGTATGCTCGGTCTATGTGCTCCGCGGCGACGGTGTGCTGGAACTTTACGCAACCGAGGGTCTCAATCCCGACTCGGTGCACAAGGCGGGGCTCCGTCTCGGACAGGGCCTCGTGGGCCATATCGCCGAAGACGCCACGGCGCTCAATCTTCCCGACGCGCAGCTTCACCCCGAATTCGCCTATCTGCCTGAAACGGGTGAGGAAATCTACCATTCCTTCCTCGGTGTCCCGATCCTGAGGGCAGGGCGGACGCTGGGCGTTCTCGTCGTCCAGAACAAGGTGCGCAAGAGCTACTCCGAAGAGGAGGAGGAAGCCCTTCAGACGACCGCGATGGTGATTGCGGAGATGATCGCTGCGGGCGAGCTCAGCGCGCTGTCGCCGGAACCCAATGTGCTGGAGGCCGGCCGTCCCGTCTCGCTCAGCGGTGTCGGGCTGTCCGACGGCGTCGGGCTTGGCTATGTGGTGCTGCACGAGCCCCGTGTCGTCGTCACCAATCTCATTGCCGAGGATCCGGAGGCGGAAATCAAGCGTCTCGAAGCGGCGCTTTCGGCCTTGCGCGAATCCGTCGACAACATGCTGGCCAAGCGCGAGGTGTCGCATCACGGCGAGCACCGCGACGTGCTCGAGGCCTATCGCATGTTCGCCTACGACCGCGGCTGGGTGCGGCGCATGGAGGAGGCGGTGCTGCGCTCGGGCCTGACGGCCGAGGCCGCCGTGGAGCGCGTGCAGTCGGACACGCGCGCCAAGATGATGCGCCAGAGCGATCCCTATCTGCGCGAGCGCCTGCACGACTTCGACGACCTGACCTTCAGGCTCCTGCGCGAACTCATCGGCAAGGATCATCAGGGCGAGGAGATGCCCAAGGATTCGATCCTCGTCGCGCGCAACATGGGGCCGGCCGAACTGCTCGACTACGACCGCACCAAGCTGCGGGGGCTGGTGCTGGAGGAAGGCTCTCCGTCCAGCCACGTGGCGATCGTGGCCCGGGCCCTCAACATCGCCGCCGTTGCCCAGGTGCCGGACGTCGTGGCGCTGGCCGAGGACGGCGATGCGATCATCGTCGACGGCGAGCTGGCGCAGGTGCATCTGCGCCCGCCGCCGGAAGTCGAGCAGGCCTTCGTCGAGAAGGTGAAGTTCCGCGCCAAGCGGCAGGAGCGCTACCGGCAGCTTCGCGATTTTCCGGCCGAAACGAAGGACGGCGTGCGGGTCGGGCTGATGATGAATGCCGGCCTTGTCTACGACATGCCGCATCTCGACGAATCCGGCGCCGAGGGTGTCGGTCTCTTCCGCACCGAGTTGCAGTTCATGCTGTCCTCGAATTTTCCGAGAACTTCGGTGCAGCAGCAGTTCTATTCGCGCGTCCTGGATGCGGCGGGCGACCGTCCGGTGACTTTCCGCACGCTCGACATCGGCGGCGACAAGGTGCTGCCCTATATCCGCGCGACGGCGGAGGAAAATCCGGCGCTCGGCTGGCGAGCCGTGCGTCTCGGGCTCGACCGGCCGGCGCTTCTGCGCTCCCAGCTTCGGGCGCTTCTCAAGGCGGCATCGGGGCGCAATGTCCGCGTCATGTTCCCGATGGTCAGCGAGATCGACGAATTCCGCCGGGCCCGCGATCTTGTCGAGAAGGAACTGGCCCATCTCGATCGCTTCGGCTACGAGCGTCCGGCGCAGATCGAACTCGGCGTGATGATCGAGGTGCCTTCGCTGCTCTTCTGTCTCGACGAACTCTTCCGGGAAGTGGATTTCGCCTCGGTCGGTTCCAACGACCTGTTCCAGTTCATGCTGGCCGTCGACCGGGGCAATGCGGCCGTCTCGAGCCGGTTCGACCCGCTGAGCCCGGCATTCCTGCGCGCCTTGCGGCTGGTTGCCGAGCGGGCGGCGGCAGCCGAAAAGCCGGTGGCGCTGTGCGGCGAACTCGCCGGCCAGCCGTTGACGGCGATGATCCTTGCCGGTCTCGGCTATCGCTCCATCTCGATGACGCCGGCCTCGGTGGGGCCGGTCAAGGCGATGATGCGGGAGCTGACGCTCGCCCCCTTCCGGAGCCTCCTCGACGAGATGCTGGATCCTCTGGCCGGCGAAAGAGGTGCGGAGGTCGTTCGCCGCCGTGTGGTCGACTTTGCCGCACAGCACGGCGTTCCCCTTTCCGGATGACGATAGCGCCATGGCGGAAAATGCCTTTTGGGGCCGGCCGATGATGGCGCCCGGAGATTTTTCCATCCGTCACGACCGAAAGACGATTGACCGGGCAGGCCGCAAGATGGCACTGGAGCGCTCTGCCTGCGCTGGCATCCGGTCCGCTTTACCCGACAGCAGCCTTGGACAATCCTTGCTTCGAGCCACGACATGTTCGCCCTAGACGCCAAACTCGATGGCCTTCTTGACCGTTTCGCCATCATCGAACGACGTTTGGCCGACCAGCCCGATCCCAAGACTTTCGTCCGGCTCTCGCGCGACTATGCGGAGCTGGAGCCGGTCGTGCGCAAGGTCAAGCAGTACCGGGAGGCGCAGCAGGAACTTGCTGACCTCGACGGGCTTCTCGATGACGAAGCGACCGACGACGACATGCGCGAGCTTGCCGAAGCCGAGCGTCCGGATGTGGAGGCGCGGGTCGAGGATCTTGCCCAGCAGGTCCGTCTTGCCCTGCTGCCGCGCGATGCGGCCGACGACCTTAGTGCCATTCTCGAAGTCAGGGCGGGAACTGGCGGCGACGAGGCAGCGCTTTTCGCCGGCGATCTCTTCCGCATGTATCAGCGCTATGCGGACCTGCGGGGCTGGCGCGTCGAGATCATTTCCACGAGCGAGGGCGAGGTCGGCGGCTACAAGGAGATCATCGCTTCGATCTCTGGGCCGGCGGTCTTCGGGCGGCTCAAGTTCGAATCCGGCGTGCACAGGGTCCAGCGCGTGCCGGAGACCGAATCCGGCGGGCGCATCCACACATCGGCGGCGACCGTCGCCGTGCTGCCCGAGCCGGAAGATGTCGACGTCGAGATCAACGATTCCGACCTGCGCGTCGACACCTACCGTGCCTCCGGCTCCGGCGGCCAGCATGTGAACACCACGGATTCGGCGATCCGGATCACGCATTTGCCGACGGGTATCGCCGTCGCCGTGCAGGACGAACGGTCCCAGCACAAGAACCGCGCGAAGGCCATGCAGATGCTGCGCGCGCGCATTTTCGACGAAACGCGCCAGCGCCAGCAGTCCGAGCGCGCCGCCTCGCGCAAGGGGCAGGTCGGCTCCGGCGACCGCTCGGAGCGGATCCGCACCTACAATTTCCCGCAAGGCCGCGTCACCGACCATCGCATCAACCTGACGCTCTACAAGCTGCCGCAGGTGATGTCCGGCGAGGCGCTGGACGAGGTCATCGACAGCCTGCATCAGGACCACCAGGCGAAGCTTCTCGCCGAGGCGGAGGCCTGATCGGCGTGGTCCCGGATCCGTCGCTGACGATTGACGCCACCCTTGGCGTCGTCCGCCGGCAGCTTGCCGCCGCCGGGATCGACAGCGCGGCGGTCGACGCACGCCTGCTTGTCAGGGAAGCGATCGGTGCCAGTCCGACGGATCTGATCCTTTGCGGCGGTGAGCCGCTGGGGGACGCGGCGGCCGGCCGGCTCGCCGAACTGCTGCCACAGCGGCTGGCTCGCGAGCCAATGGCCCGCATCCTCGGACGGCAGGAGTTCTTCGGCCTGTCCTTCTTGCTTTCGCCGGCGACACTGGTGCCCCGGCCCGACACCGAGACGCTGGTGGAAACCTGCCTCGATCTCGTGCGCGGCGGAATGCTCGCCGGCGTCGGGCCGTCGGGGGAGGGGCTCAGCTTCGCCGATATCGGCACGGGAAGCGGCGCCATCCTCGTCGCGCTCCTCCATGCGCTGCCCGGCGCCCATGGCGTCGGCATCGACCTTTCGACGCAAGCGCTGGCCACCGCCGAGGCGAATGCCGCCGCAAATGGTGTCGATGCCCGTTGCAGTTTCGTTGCGACATCCTATCTGGAAGGGATCGGCGGACCATTCGACTTCATCGTCTCCAATCCTCCCTATATCGAGGCGGGCGTGATCGACGCATTGGAGCCGGAGGTCGCACAGCATGAGCCGAAGCTCGCGCTCGACGGCGGGGCGGATGGCCTCGATGCCTATCGTGCGATCTGCAAAGCCGCGCCATCGCGGCTGAAGCCGGGCGGGTTTCTGGCTGTCGAGATCGGTTTCGACCAGGCGGAGACTGTCTCGCAGCTCTTCGATCAGGCCGGATTTCGCGATATCGCCCTTCACCGGGACCTGGCCGGACGGGCAAGGGTGGTCTGCGGCAGGCTCTGACATCGGGTGCCGGGTTGGTGAAACTCCGTATTTTGCAGGCAAAGGCTGTGGCCGATTGGCATCACGACTTGCTCATCTACGGCAAATTCGCACAAAAAAGCGCAGGTTCAGCCCTGAATTCAGGCAAAAATGGCTTGGAAAAGCTGCGCCAAGCGGGTAGGCTTCTTTTCACCGAGTCACAAGCTCGGGCCGGATCGGTGTCACCAGGGGGGGTGACGACCTTAAAGCCCAATCAGCTTGATCATGAAATTGGAAGGCTTTTGCCTCCAGAATGAGACTCGTTCGTCGCATCGGACAGACGCCGACATGATAGACCCCGTTCCTCAGGACCGGCGTGCCATGTCATGGACGCCCATGTCGTGGTGATGCGGTTTTTGATTTGTTCGCCTGAGATAAAAAGACGTTTGATGGCCTCAAAGAGGGTAGCAACCAGAGTGTGTTGTTCCACGCCGTTGGCGGTGTCGACCCTCCTTGTTCCTGATCTCGCCATGTCGTGCGCGCCGGTCCTCCCCGGCGTCAGCCCATGCGAGCGGTTGTCCAACGAATCCGTTTTCAATGGCTTGTGAGAGATAGCAGTCGATATGAGGCAAGGACAGTTCAGCAAGCAGCGTTCGCGAGGAAGAAGCAACAATCGCAAGGGCGTCAATCCGCTGACGAAGACCTTTGATTCCAACGGTCCGGACGTCAAGATTCGCGGCACGGCGCTGCATATTGCCGAAAAATACGCCCAGCTTTCCCGCGACGCCACGTCTTCCGGCGACCGGGTCATGGCCGAGAACTATCTCCAGCACGCCGAGCACTACTATCGCATCATCGCCGACGCGCAGGGGCCGTCCTTCTCGCGCGATTCCGACGACGACTACGATGGCGACGGACGCGGCGAGGGGTTCGATCCCGGCCAGGCCGATCAGCCCTATGCCCAGCAGCCGGACAACCGTTCCGCCGGGGAAAGTCGCAGCCGCAGCTTCGACCAGAATGGCAACCGCAACTACGATCGCGGCAACGGAAACGGCCAGGATCGGCCGAGCTACGGCGACAACCGCAACAATCGCGGCGAGCGCGGGGACCGCAATGATCGGCCCGAGCGCAACGACCGGCCCGAGCGCAACGACCGGCCCGAGCGTAATGATCGCAATGACCGTGGCGATCGCCCCGAGCGCGGCGAACGCAATGATCGCGGCGAACGCAACGACCGCATGACGAACCGGCCGAACCGCAACGAGCGTGGCGGGCGCCCGCCGTTCCGCGACCGCAACGCTCCGCAGCCTGCAGCCGAGGCTGGCAGCGACAGCCGCGCCGAGACCCGGCCGGTAACGCCGACGTCGTCCCATCCGATGCCGCTCGACGCGCCGCAGCCTTTCGTCGACGTGCCGGTCGCGATCGACAGCATGCCCGCCGCACCGGTGGAGAAGTCCGAAGCGCCGAAGTCCGCGCCGGTCGAGCCCAAGGTTGCCGCCGAGCCGAAGCCGGAGGCAGCCGTCGAAGCTTCCGCCACGGATGGCGAGGCCGCCTCGGAGAAGCCGGTTCGCCGTCGCCGGACAGCCGCTGGCACTGGTACTGGCACTGGCACGACGCGTCCCCGCACCCGCCGGACCGCGGCCAAGAAGGACGACGAGAGCGGCGATACGACCCCCGAGGTTGTCGGCAGCGAGTGATCGCACCCGTCGTCTGACGTTGTTTTTTCGATCCCGCGGCCCGAAAGGTCCGCGGGATTTTCATTTCCTCCGCGTCGTGGGCATTATCACCCCTGCGTCCAAGTCCGTCGTCTTACGGACGCCTCTTTTCGTTCTGCGGATGCCTCCCCATATGAGCTTCGATCACACGTCAAGGGGTCGATCGGGGCGCGTCTTTCACGGGTCGCAGGTCTCTTGGCGGCGTCTGGCCGGCGGATAGCCGGCAGGCATCAGGACGCCTTGCCCATGCTACGGGTGGGTTCGGCGGGCCAGAGGGAGATGACCTATGAATGTTGAAAAATACACCGAACGCACGCGCGGATTCGTCCAGTCGGCGCAGACCTATGCGCTGACCCACAACCACCAGCAGTTCCTGCCCGAACACCTTCTGAAAGTCCTGCTCGACGACAACGAGGGTCTGGCGTCCGGCCTCATCACGGCGACCGGCGGACGCGCGAATGACGCGCTGCTTGCAACCGAGGCCGCCCTCGAGGCGCTGCCGAAGGTGGCGGGCTCCGGCGCGGGCCAGCTTTATCTTTCGGGCGCGACTGCGAAGGTCTTCAACACCGCCGAGCAGATTGCCGAGAAGGCGGGGGACAGCTTTGTCACCGTGGAGCGGCTGCTGCTGGCGCTCGCCATGGAAAAGGATGCCGCGACCGCCAAGATCCTGAAGGATGCGGGCGTGACGCCGGCAAGCCTCAATCAGGCGATCAACGAGTTGCGCAAGGGCCGCACGGCCGACTCGGCGTCCGCCGAAAACGCCTATGACGCGCTGAAGAAATACACCCGCGATCTCACCCAGGTCGCGCGCGAGGGCAAGCTCGACCCGGTGATCGGCCGCGACGAGGAAATCCGCCGCACGATCCAGATCCTGTCGCGCCGCACCAAGAACAACCCCGTCCTTATCGGCGAGCCCGGCGTCGGCAAGACCGCCATCGCCGAGGGCCTCGCGCTGCGTATTGTCAACGGCGACGTGCCGGAATCGCTGAAAGACAAGTCGCTGCTCGCGCTCGACATGGGCGCGCTGATCGCCGGCGCGAAATATCGCGGCGAGTTCGAGGAGCGCCTCAAGGCCGTGCTGTCCGAGGTCGGCTCGGCTGCCGGCGGCATCATCCTCTTCATCGACGAGATGCACACGCTGGTCGGTGCCGGCAAGTCCGAAGGCGCGATGGATGCCTCGAACCTCCTGAAGCCTGCGCTTGCGCGCGGCGAGTTGCACTGCGTCGGCGCGACCACGCTCGACGAATACCGCAAGTATGTGGAAAAGGACGCGGCCCTTGCCCGGCGGTTCCAGCCGCTCTTCGTCGGTGAACCGGACGTGGAGGACACGATCTCGATCCTGCGCGGCATCAAGGAGAAATACGAGCAGCACCACAAGGTGCGCATCACCGACTCGGCGCTTGTCGCGGCGGCAACGCTGTCCAACCGCTACATCACCGACCGCTTCCTGCCGGACAAGGCCATCGACCTGATGGACGAGGCCGCCTCGCGGCTGCGCATGCAGGTCGACTCGAAGCCGGAGGAACTGGACGAGATCGATCGGCGCATCATGCAGCTTCGCATCGAGCAGGAGGCGCTCAAGAAGGAGAGCGACACCGCCTCGCACGACCGGCTGGTGAAGCTGGAAAAGGAGCTTGCCGACCTTGAGGAAGAGTCCGATGCGCTCACCAGCCGCTGGCGGGCCGAGAAGGACAAGATGGGCGCTGCCGCCGATCTCAAGGGCAAGCTGGACGAGGCGCGCAACGAACTGGCGATTGCCCAGCGGCGCGGCGAATACCAGCGCGCCGGCGAGCTTGCCTATGGCGTGATCCCGGATCTGGAAAAGCAGCTTGCCGAGACCGAAGAGGCGGCCGCCAATGCCAAGGGCTCCATGGTGGAAGAAGCCGTGACGGCCGAGCATGTGGCGCAGGTCGTCTCGCGCTGGACCGGCATTCCGGTGGACAGCATGCTGCAGGGCGAGAAGGAAAAGCTCCTGCGCATGGAGGACGAGCTTGCCCGCCGCGTCGTCGGCCAGGCCGAAGCCGTGCATGCGGTCTCCACCGCCGTGCGCCGTGCCCGTGCGGGCCTGCAGGACCCGAACCGGCCGATCGGCTCGTTCATGTTCCTCGGCCCCACCGGCGTCGGCAAGACGGAGCTGACCAAGGCGCTGGCGTCCTATCTCTTCGACGACGAGCACGCGATGGTGCGCATCGACATGTCGGAATACATGGAGAAGCACGCCGTCAGCCGCCTCATCGGCGCGCCTCCCGGCTATGTCGGTTATGACGAGGGCGGGGCGCTGACGGAAGCGGTGCGGCGCCGGCCCTATCAGGTCATCCTGTTCGACGAGGTCGAAAAGGCCCATCCGGACGTCTTCAACGTGCTGTTGCAGGTTCTCGACGACGGGCGGCTCACCGACGGCCAGGGCCGCACGGTCGACTTCAAGAACACGCTGATCATCATGACCTCGAACCTTGGTTCGGAGTATCTGGCCAATCAGGGCGAGACCGACACCGTGGACGCGGTGCGCGACAACGTGATGAGCGTGGTGCGCGGGCATTTCCGGCCCGAGTTCCTGAACCGGCTCGACGACATCATCCTGTTCCACCGCTTGAAGCGGGTGCACATGGGCGAGATCGTCGAGATCCAGCTGAAGCGCCTGGAGAACCTTTTGTCGGACCGCAAGATCGTGCTCGACCTCGACGAGAGCGCCAAGACGTGGCTCGCCGACAAGGGCTACGACCCGGTCTATGGCGCACGGCCTCTGAAGCGCGTCATCCAGCGCCAGGTGCAGGACCCGCTCTCGGAGCAGATCTTGTCCGGCGAGGTGCATGACGGCAGCCTGGTGAAGATCACCGCTGGCACCGACCGCCTTCTCTTTGCCCCACAGCCCGGGGCAGAGGAAGGCGAGGAGGCCGAGGGTAGCCAGGCCGCGTAAGGGCTGGGTGCTTCAGGGCCCTATCCTGAAACACAGAATCCCCGTTCGGGCGAGATCCCGGGCGGGGATTTTGCTGTTTGAGGGCCCGCGATCTCTGCTGGGGCAGGGCTGTGCCGCGGGCTAGGGGCCTGTTCGATCGTGTCGGACGACCTTGCGCAGGCAGCCGACTGGCTGACGGTGGCGCAATTGAACCGCGCAGGGGGAATGGACACCTTCGCGGTCCTCCTCTCTACTTGCGGTCTCTTGGGCAGTGAAAGTCAAAGAGAAAAGGGTGGCACTGCGCCATGTGGACTTACTGACCGGCTTCTAAGTCTCACGGTCTGGAAAAATCTCTCTCGGTCTTTCTCGATATTGATTGAGCGAGCACATCAAATATCATTAGCGACGGCCTTGATGACGATCCGTCGCAATTCACGGTGGCTCTTCCAGCATGCTTGGTTCTACAGTGCTGTGAATTCCGTTGCGACGCTGACCATTTTGATGGGAATGGAATGAAATCGATAGCATTCTTCAACAACAAGGGCGGGGTTGGAAAGACGACGCTTCTTTGCAATGTTGCTGCTTACGCCGCCTTAAAACTGAACAAGAAAGTTTGTGTCGTTGACGCCGATCCGCAATGTAACGCAACTCAGTATTTCTTTGATTATGATACTTTGGATGAATTATATACGTCTCAAGGCGGTACTATATATAGTGTCGTTGAGCCTTTGACAGAGGGGGAAGGTTTTAGTGACGAAATTCCTCTTCGTAAATGTATTTCATTCGGGATCGACGTCCTTCCAGGAGATCCAAATCTGGCGCTCACAGAAGATTTCTTGGCGCAAGATTGGGGCGCGGCCAAAAGTGGTGATATCCGAGGTATCAAGACAAATCTATTTTTTTCAGAGCTCCTTGGACGATTGGAGAAATATGATTACGTTTTTATCGATGTAAGTCCATCATTGGGGGCAATAAACAGATCGATATTACTTGCATCGGACTATTTTGTCAGCCCTATGTCTATTGATATTTTCTCGCTGAAAGCATTCGAGAACATTGCTGCATGGATTGAAGATTGGGAGTCTGACTGGGCTAAGGGTATAGCAAACGTTCGAGATAAAAAGAAAATTCCAGACTTGAGTTATGGCCAAGCTGTTTTTCTTGGCTATGTTACTCAGCAATATTTGGCTAAGAGAGATGCGTCTGGTGTTAGGCGAGGTGTAAAGGCATATGAATCAATCCGGGCTAAGATCGACGGTGTAATTAAAAGATGCGGTTTGGATAAAGGTATTGCCGGTCAAACATTCGAAATAGGCACCGTTCCAAATTTATTTAGTCTTATCCCTATGTCTCAATCATCGAACAAACCTGTATTTGAACTAAGAGCCGGTGATGGCGTGGTGGGGGCGCACTTCGTTAAAGTGCGAGATGCGGAGAAAATATTTGAGCTAGTATCCAAGAGCATTCTCGGTCGCGCCCATGGTTGAATGGCCTGAAAATCTCGTTCGTGACTTGGCGCGGCGACGCTGCGTGATCGTAATTGGGTCCGGTGTTTCGCGCCAATCCCGAGGTCAAAATGGTGAGATTCCACCGACTTGGGACTCGTTCTTGGTGGAGTGCAACAATAAATCGCCAGGAGGTCCGCATGTTCATATTTCGCAGGCCATTGAAAAAGGTGATTTGCTGCATGCCTGCGAATGGCTCCAGAGACTTTATGACCATAATTGGGCATCAAAGCTAAGAAAGGAATTTAGTGCTCCTAAATATATGCCTAGCGATTCTCATCGTACGATATGCCGATTAGATACAAGAATAATTTTTTCTTTGAATTTTGATGATATAATTGATAGAGCGCTTCAAGAAATATATTCAGGAACTAGTATAAAGAAGTCTTATTATGACGCTGATGTGTCTGAATTTCTGAGAGGTACGGAGAGATACTTAGTCAAAGTGCATGGCTCTCTTGACAACCCTGGTCGTCTTATCTTTACCCAACGTCAGTATGCATCTGCTAGAATTTCTGCTTCGTCATTTTACGACGCCTTCGATAGTGCGCTCATGACCCATACATTTCTTTTCCTTGGTGCTGGCTATCGAGATCCAGACATCAATCTTGTTCTTGAAAATCAGAACTTCGCTTTCAGTGAGTCCCATCCCCATTATTTTCTTACTTCCAGCGATATGCATGGTGATCTAAAACAATCTCTGCGTAATAATAGAAACCTTGAAGTTATTGAATATGAAAAATTAGATGAAGGTCACTCTGGTTTTGCCGTCTCTATGGAGGATTTACTCGTCCGTGTTGAGGATTTTCGGGCTAGTTTGGCCGAGAGTTTGGATTGGTAGTGCTATGATAGGATAATTGTCTGAATTATTTAAATTTTTTATCTGTGCCAGTATCATATTTTTATATGCTTTCGGAGTTCTTTCATTTTGCCGGTGTGATGTCGGGTACTTCGCGCCGCCCCTCCGCCTCGAACATCTCCCTCAGCATCTGAACGCCCCGTCCCGCGACTACCAGTCCGTCGTGGGGGCGTTCACGTCCGTCGTGCCTTCCGGGTCGGTGAGCGGGGCGCCTTGGCCGCGATTGATCTGAACGGTGAAGACTTGGCCCTCGGTGCGCGCCTCGATCCCGGCGATGGAGAGGCCGGAGGACGGATTTATCGCAAGGTTGGGCGGCGTTTTCCGCAGATTTGCATCGCTCCAGAAAACCTTCTAGGCTCGTTCTGCTCAAGCGATGCGCCTGCCCACCTTCTCGTCACAACAGCCTTTCGGCGGCGAGGGCGGCGCCATGATCATCGGTCGGCCATAAGAGCAGTCCCGCGGCGGACGTCCAGCCGGCCCATCAGCTCTCAAGCATCAAGGAACCGAACGGATGACACAGGCCAAAAGCGGTGACACCGTGCGTATTCACTATGTCGGCAAGCTGACCGACGGCACCGAATTCGATTCATCGGCGGGGCGCGACCCGCTGATCTTCCAGGTCGGCTCCGGCCAGATCATTCCCGGCCTCGACCGCCAGATCGAGGGCATGGAGGTGGGCGCGGCCCAGACCCTGACCATCCCCGCCGACGAGGCCTATGGCCCGCACGACCCGGCCAAGATCCAGTCGCTGCCGCGCTCCACCGTGCCGGAAGACCTGGATGTTGCCACCGGCATGCGGCTGCAGGCCCGCACCACGACGGGCGACACGATCGCGCTGCAGGTGGTGGAGGTCTCGCCGGAGACCATCGTCGTCGACGCCAACCATCCACTCGCTGGCAAGGACCTCGTCTTCGACGTGGAACTGGTCGAGATCGTCCAGGCGGCGTAAGGAACTTCCCCCTCATCCGGCCTTCGGCCACCTTCTCCCCGCCGGGGAGAAGGGAAGGGGGGCGTGCCTCGAAGGCGGTTCGGCGTGGTCGCGGCCGCCTTCCACTCGCGGCGAAACAACGGGACGTCATCTGCGATCCATCCGCCGTCATTCCCGCGAAAGCGGGAACCTACTCGCCGGTCTACACGGCCAGCGGAGACGAGACGAAAAAGCGTTCGCCCCCAAGAAAATTTCATATGAATGAGTCGACGAACCGCCAATGGGGTCCCGCTTGCGCGGGAATGACGATGGCAAAGGGCGCAGCGAGCCGTCGCCGCCGAATTCCTCGAATCCCGGTGCTGATCTGCGTCCGTCAGGTCTTCTCCACGAAGGCGACGTGCATCGGGCTGCGCCGGTAGAATCCGAGCCGCTCGTAGAGCCGGATCGCATTTTCGTTCCAGGCATAAGAATGCAGGAAGACGCCTTCGCCGCGCGCGGAGATCTGCCCTGCCACATAGGTCAGCATCAGCTTGCCGAGGCCCTTGCCCTGCCGGTCCGGGTGGGTGCACAGGCCGCTGAGTTCCGTGAGGCCCGGGACCTTCAGCCGCTCGCCGGCCATGGCGATCAGCCGGCCGTCCTCGCGAATGCCCCAGAAGGCGCCAAGGCTCTGGGCCTTCAGCGTGAAGGGGCCGGGTTTTGTCAATTCCGCCAGTTCCAGCATGTCCGCCGCATCGTCCCAGCCGAGGCGCACGATGCGCGGGTCGTCGACCAGCGGAAAGGGGCTTGTCGCCACCATCTGCACGCCGTCCGCCGTGGTAACGGGCTTCAGCGCCGGCGGCAGGATCACCGGATCGGCCTGCAGGAAGAGCATCGGCGTGTCCGGCCGGGCAAGGGCCGCGAGTGCTTCCAGGTTCTCCTCGCCGTCGTTCGGCATCGCCGCGAAGGGGCTGATGTCGGCGGGGTAGCGCCGGGCAAGGTCGCCGCCCTCGGCGAGACCGGCGTGGCGCGTCGTCAGCGCCGTCCAGATCGGCCGGTCGAGGGCGTGCGTGGTGAGCCCGCCGGTGTCGCGCCCCTCAAGATCGTGCGCCTTCGTCATGATGTGGTGTCCTGTTCCGTCTTCAATGTACCGCGTCTGACGAGCGGTGCGGCGTCGAGCCCTTCTTCGATGGCGGCAAGCTGGGCGAGCAGCGGTCCGTCGAACCCCTCGCAAAGGTCGGCCACAGCCGCCTCGACGCGGGCCCAGACGCTGCGCTTGCCGATCTCCACAATGCGCGCGCCGTCCGCCGTGAGGCGCACGATGCGGCGGCGCTGGTCGTCGGGCGAGGATTCGGCCAGCATCAGTCCGGCGCCGATGAGCATGTTGACGCTGCGCGTCACCCCCGGCTGGCTGACGCCCACGGCCTCGGCGAGTTCGCCGATCGTCAGGGGGCCCAGCCGGTCGAGGCTGGCGAGATAGGGATACTGGCTGGCGCTGATGCCGACGCCCTCGGCGGCGAGAATCGCGTCGGTGTTGGCCTGCAGGCGCTCGCCGATGCGCTTGAGGCGCGAGCCGAGGCAGAGCAGGCCCAGCGAGCGGACGACGTCTTCGGTCATGGGCTTCCCGGAGTTATCAAGATAACCGCTTATATAACGTGTTATATAATCAGGGCAAGATGGTGCTTCCGGTCATGGCTTTCGGGCATGGCTTTCGGGCCGGGGCGATGCATTCGGCGGCCCTCGTGCCTATATCGGGGAAGGGCTGGACAAGGCTGCCGGGAACGAATCGCGGGGCGGCCGTGTTGGGTCTTCAGCAACGGCGTTGCCCTACAGGAGTGAGATGACATGCAAAAACGCGGACTGTCGGTCACCGGCGCCATATTGGCGGCCCTGCTGGTCCTGCCGCCGATGACGGTCGGGGCGCAGGCGGCCAACACCGTCTGCCAGGGCGGCGACACGCATTGCCGCGAGCGGTCCGGATACGGGTCGACCGCCAAGGAACGCCAGCAGATCCGGCGCGACACCTATCGCAGCCCCCAGACACAGCCGTCCCGGAAATGCGTGCCGCGGACGCCCTACGAGATCGATCCGAGCACCGGCAAGCCGTATATGACCTGCCAATGAGACGCGGGTATCGGTAGCCTACTGGCTGGCAGCCTGCTGGCCGGCACTCTACTGGCCCGCAGCCTACTGGAACGTCTCGTCGGGATAGACGCCCCACAGCAGGTTCTGGTCGATCCAGCCGTCGAAATTGTCACCCTCCAGATGACACCAGCTGCCGTCGCAGCTGTCGACCCGGCCAAGCACGCCGGGCTCAAGCCGCGTGACCACCTGCGCATCGGCCCGGGCGTCGCGATAGAGCGGCACGGGCTTCTTGTCCGTATCCCAGGGCGAGACGAGGGCGGTGCGCACGCCTGACAGCAGCGAGTGGAACACCCAGCCCTCGGCGCCCTCGAAGTCGCGGATGCGGCGCCAGTTGTCGAATTCCTGCGTGATCTCCACCGGCATGCCGGCGCGCACGTAGCGCCAGGCGATGGCGTGCTGGCGGCTCGGTCCGACGCGCACGTTGACCGCGTCCGACTTGAGGCTGACGAAACGGGGCACCTTCAGCCCGGTCTTGGAGCCGGTGCGGGTGGAGGTCGGCAAATCCCCGCCCTCCTGGGCGAGGGACGGCCCGCAGAACAGGCCAAGGGCCGCAAAAAGCGCGACGAAGGCCAGGAACTGTCGAGAGCGGCTCATCCTCATCATGGGTCCTGAGTGGTCCGACGGACGCCGATCGCGCCCTTCCGCACGGAAAGCGACACTGTGTCGCCTCGGGAAAAATACTTCGTTTGCCTCTCCGGCCCCTGCGACAGGAGACGAGCGCCAACCGCCCGGCATTCCGCGGTTTCCGGGGCTTCGGCGCGGCCAGAACCACATGTGCGATGCACACCCGGCACGGTGGCATCCTGCCTCTTACAGGGTTAACGCGGGGTCAATGGAGCCGGCCAGACTTATGGGGCGTTGAACCGGGCGGCAGGCGATGGATATATGGTGCCCAAGTTGACCAGGGTCTGCCCGCTCGCCCGCCGTTCGGCGCGTTGCGGGGCAGGGGGAGTAGGACGGGATGTCTCGCAAGAAGCCGATCGTTTTCGTCACGCGGAAGCTGCCCGATGTGGTGGAAACGCGCATGCGCGAACTCTTCGACACGCGGCTCAATGCCGACGACCATCCGATGACCCAGGCCGAACTGACGGCGGCGGTCGCCGAGGCGGACGTGCTGGTGCCGACGGTGACGGACCGGATCGACGCGGCGGTGCTCGCCAAGGCCGGGCCCAACCTCAAGCTGATCGCGAACTTCGGCAACGGCGTCGACAATATCGACGTGGAGAGCGCCAACAATCGCGGCATCGCCGTCACCAACACGCCGGGCGTCCTCACCGAGGATACGGCCGACATGACCATGGCACTCATCCTCGCCGTGCCGCGCCGCATGTCCGAAGGCCTCAAGGTCATGGAAAGCGGCGAATGGACCGGCTGGTCGCCGACCTTCATGCTCGGGCGGCGGATCTGGGGCAAGCGGCTCGGCATCATCGGCATGGGCCGCATCGGCCAGGCGGTGGCGCGCCGGGCGCTCGCCTTCGGCATGTCCATCCACTACCACAACCGGCGCCGCGTTCCCGCAGAGATCGAGGACCGGCTGGAGGCGACCTACTGGGAAAGCCTCGACCAGATGCTGGCCCGCATGGATGTCGTCTCCATCCATTGCCCGCATACGCCCGCGACCTATCATCTTCTCTCCGGGCGGCGGCTGAAGCTGATGAAAAAGGAAGCCTATCTCGTCAACACCGCGCGCGGCGAGGTGGTCGACGAGAACACGCTGGCGCGCATGCTGGAGGCGGGCGACCTTGCGGGCGCGGGTCTCGACGTCTTCGAGCATGAGCCGGCGGTCAACCCGAAGCTCGTCAAGAACGACCACGTGGTGCTGTTGCCGCATCTCGGCTCGGCGACGCTCGAGGGCCGCATCGACATGGGCGAGAAGGTCATCATCAACATCAAGACCTTCATGGACGGGCACCGCCCGCCGGATCGGGTGCTGCCGAGCATGCTGTAAGGCGTCCGGTCGGCGCGGGTACGTGCCGCCCCTCCGCATGGCGACTCGCTTGCGGCCGTTCGATGCGATGGGAACGCCGTGAGCCGCGACGGTCGTCCTTCGATCGGCGCCCTGTGTCCGCAGCGCCGGATTGGGCCGAATGGTCCAAGCTCATGATTTCGCCCGCTGCAAGGGCCTTTTCTGGTGCGCGGCGCCGTCATTGCGGGGTCTGTGCACAGACCTTTTCCCTGCTATTTGCCCTGAGACTTTCCGGCCGACAAAAAAACGTCACGCATGGCTTGCGCCGCGAAGCGCGATGGGTATATTCCGCCGCACCAAGGACAGGTGGCCGAGTGGTTGAAGGCGCACGCCTGGAACGCGTGTATAGGGGCAACTCTATCGAGGGTTCGAATCCCTCTCTGTCCGCCATATAATTTATAGATAATTGAAAATATTGGCATTTGCTGGCGGGTGTCGGCGAATGCCCCAACAATTACCCCAACAGTGGTCCTGCATCGGCGCGAAGCCTCAGAACAGCAATCAGCCACTACGCTGGCCAGTAGATTCTTTTCATCGGCAGCAACTGCTTCGTCTCCATGTCGAGGTTGTCATAGTGCTCAACGAGTGACTCTACGAGTTCGTCGATCGTCATCAATGCCATGGGGATGTTCGCACGTTCAGCTTCGTAATAGGCATCTTTGGTGAAGCCACCCGTAGAGACATAGAGGCCTTTGTCCTGAGGATGCCGCCCACCCAGAAAGCTGCGTATCTGCTGAGATCCCATGGCGCCTTGTCGAT
This sequence comes from Hartmannibacter diazotrophicus, assembly GCF_900231165.1. Taxonomy (GTDB): domain Bacteria; phylum Pseudomonadota; class Alphaproteobacteria; order Rhizobiales; family Pleomorphomonadaceae; genus Hartmannibacter; species Hartmannibacter diazotrophicus. Next base: position 4,055,531 of record NZ_LT960614.1, on the reverse strand, counting down.
GTTTCACCTCGACTACGATACGGGGGGCCTCAAACCCGAATCCATCGGGAGAAGCGACGATGTCTTTGCCCCGATCAGGGCCAGCTGCCGACACTCGGGTGCGATATCCGAGAGCGCGGAGTAAGCCAGCCACAAGATCCTGTAGTTCTTCCCATCCAAGAGCGGATACACGGTCCTTTGCGAATTCGAGTGCTTTCGCTTGTATGTTTGCGAAGACGCCCTCTTCGATAGCTTCATCTTCCGATGGTGATGATGGGGTTGAAGGGCGATGGGAAGTCAGTGCCCTTTCCACATCATCAGCTACTTCCTTGGGCACGAGAAAAAGCGTTGAGATCGCTCCGAGACTGTTTCGGCTGGCAACTGACAACAGGTCGCGAGAGACTTCTCCACGCCATGTCACCGATCGCAAGTTAGGATATTCGGGATCCAAAGATCGATCGTAGCGGTATGGTCCAGCAATCGTTCCGACCAGATAGACGCGACGGCGCTGGTCGTAAGTCAGCACCATGTCACCGACGGCTAGCTCATTGCGAAACCGAAACAGCTGCCCTGCATCCATGGCAACCGCCTGGAGCTTCCGTTCGGGCCACTGTTGTTCGACCCGGCTCATGACTGCCTTGCGGGTGTTCAGGTCTTCCAGACTGCCAATTTCGAACCACCCAATTGCGACGATGCTGTTATCTTTGAAAAAGTCGTACAGCCTGCTGTTGCGTTCAGCGCGGACCATCCAAGCGTTGCTCATCGATTTTTCTCTTTTCCTCGTGTCCTTCGATAGCCTAGGGTTGCGAGTGGGCTGGGGCAACTAGAATGCAAATGTGGGTCCGTTCGCGACAAATGGTCAGGCTCTTTTCAGAGCCGTGTGCATTTTCGCGGATCGGCCTGTTGGGCCGGCTCGTCTGCCCCCATAGGGTGGTCCGGTGTAAATCTTGGTGCAGGGTCGGCCTTTGGGCCACGGTTGGTTTGGCCGTCGCAGCCTTTCCATTGAGCGGCTCCGGCCAAAGCAGGACTTCCGGTGCTGGTGGTTTATAGCCCAGGGAAGAATGCGGGCGTTCGGGATTGTAGTGACGGCGCCAGCTGTCGATCACGACCTTGGCCTCGCCGAGCGAGTAGAAGATTTCTCCGTTCACAAACTCGTCGCCAAGCCGGGCGTTGAAGCTTTCGCAATAGCCATTTTCCCACGGGCTTCCAGGCTCGATAAATGCCGTCGTGGCGCCGACGGCCGCGATCCAGTCCCGCACCGCCTTGGCGATGAACTCCGGCCCATTATCCGACCTGATGTGACCGGGCACACCACGCAGGATGAACAGATCAGTCAGAGCATCGATGACGTCGGTCGAGTTCAGCTTTCGATTGATGCGGATCGCCAGACTTTCCCGGCTGAACGCGTCGAGGATATTGAGCATGCGGAACCTCCGTCCATCGTGGGTTCGGCTTTCAACGAAGTCATAGGACCAGACATGGTCGCGATACTCTGGTCGAAGCCGGACGCAGCAGCCGTCGTTCGGCCTTGCGAAACCAGGACGTCAACCTGACGCAGCTTGGCGACGATCTCTTCTGGCTTGTGCTTCTTCTGGCCCATGTTCTCGTCCTCCAATGGTTCAAGAACCAGACTTCAGGGAGGACCACTTCCTTGGCGGCAGACCAAAACCTCGGTTATGGGCGTTGTGCAGGGCGGTTCGGTGTCGTGGCAGCTTGGACGGCAACGGGGATTGCCCGCTATGGCTGGCTGCAAAATCCTGCTTTGCCGGGTGACATCGCGACGCCTGCGGCCAATTCAGCCTCGTCGTCGATATCCTCTACCGTCTCGCGGCTCCGGCCGAGAAAGAAAAAGGCGACGAGAGCCGTCAGCACCGTGATCCCGCTCACTAGCCAGAGAATCGGCCCTCAGCAGCATTTCTGAGGTATCTCCGCCCCCGCAGCGACAGGGCTGAGAGTCCGCAGTTTGGCCGGATTGACAAACAGATTGGCGGGATGGCGAAATCTTGAATCTCGAACTCCAGTTTATTCAAGCGTTAATGCGGATCATTCGCGATTTGTCGACCGCAGTTTACTCAAGGCGGGGTGACAAATGATTGATTTGAACAATTATAAGTTGTCGGCGAGCCCTATATATTTGCTCGCGACGTTCCTTGCTTCGGGATGGGGCTGTGTTGCAGAGGCGCAAACGGCATCAGAACAGGCCGAGCCCATTCAAACGAATGCCGAGGCCGACGTTACGGTCCTCGATCCCATAGTGGTTACGGCTAGAAAAACCAGCGAAGACCTTAGAGATGTCCCTGAAAGCGTCACCGTAGTCCCTCAGGAAAGTTTGATGGCTGCACCATTCGATCCCGGCGCAGCCATTGCCCGCAATTCGCCAAATGTGCAGTGGATCAACAGAGCCACAGGTTCGCAGTTTTTCTCTATTCGCGGCGTGAGTTCGCTCGGAACGCCGGTCAATTTTTCCGATGGCACGGTCGCCTTCAATATCGACGGTGTGCCGAACAGTTTGATGAGTGCCTCCAACGTTCTCCTCGATGTTAATCGGATCGAGGTTATGCGCGGCCCGCAGGGCACATTATGGGGCAGCAATGCCCTCGGGGGCGCCATCAATGTCGTTACCAATCAGCCGGACGGGGTGCGCGATATCCATGTGACCAGCGAGATCGGCACAAACGGCTATCGCATGGGTGAGATGGTTCTGGGCGGCAATATCATCCCGGATGCGCTTGACGGACGCATGGCCGTGCGTTTCGGTCACCAGGACGGTGACGTTAGCAGCTTGTTCACCGATGACCTCGGCAAGCGCGATATCGCGGCATTTCGTGGCGGGCTGCGCTACACCGGGATCGACGATACGACCGTCACGCTGACTGGCAACTACCTCCGGGATGAAGGCAACGCACCATTCTACCTCCTGCGCAATACGCCCGGATTTCCGATCAGCGGAACCTTGACCGAACCGAAGTCGGTGACGACGCAAGGCGGCACCACGCTGACCGTGGAACGCGAATTTGACGCTTTCAGATTCACCTCCCTCAGCGCCTATCAGCACAACGAACTGGACAGCAAGACCGACAACGCCGACAAGCTGCTCTACGACCAGCTTGGATTTCCGGCTTTCAGTTCTCGCGGCCACCTAGACGATAAAGAGAACATCTTCAGCCAGGAGCTTCGGCTGAATTCGCTTGAAGGCGATCCGATCCGGTGGGTCATGGGCGCCAGTGTCGCTCGCACCGAAGGGAGCCGTACATGCGTCAGCGCGCAATGCGCGCCCCCGCCTTACTTCGACACCATCACAATGGACACCGACCTCAACAGTACCAACCTTGGCCTGTTCGGTGACATGTCAGTCCCGTTCGCGGAGCGATGGGAGTTTTCGATCGGCGGTCGCTTGAGCCACGATCAGATCGAACTCAAGCGTGGGAACTCGGGGGATATTGCCGATCTGACAGGCTCAAACTCGACCTCGCAAACCTATCCGACGGGCCGAATGGCGCTGGCTTACAAGTGGTCGGATGAGGTCCAGACCTATGTCTCGCTGGCGCGCGGCCACGCCACGCGCGTCTATCCGTTGTTCGGTTACCCGGTGAACGGCGTCGTGGCCGATCCATATCCGGCGGCGGCCGGCTGGACATATGAGGCAGGCATAAAGGCAAGCCTGTTCGACGACCGCCTTGAGCTCGATGCCAGCGTCTTTCACAACGATATCAAGAATGGCGTCATGACCTACCTTGATCCCGCGCTCGGGACGTTCGGCACGACCTATCAGGATTATAAGACCAGTGGCTTCGAGCTTCAGGGCCGCATGCTCATCTCAGATGGGCTGACCCTGACGGGCGGCCTCGGCTACACGTATAGCGAGCTGGGAGCCAATGGTGCCAACACCAACACCGTCGCGGGGAACGGGGTGCCCAACACGCCGCAATGGACCGTCACGACAGGGCTGCAATACGATACCTTAGCCAGCGTCCTGAATCTGCCGGGTTCGTTGTCCCTTGGGGTGCAGTATCAGTTCACTGGGAGCCGTCCCGCCGATGTCGACAATTCGTTCGATCTGAAGCCTTACCACATTGTGGACGCCCGGATCGGGTGGAAGAACGATGCTGGCGACCTGGAGCTCTATGCCTTCGGGCGCAATCTCCTCGACCAACGTGCCGAAACGTTCGGTTCGCTCTATTTGGGCGCCGAAACCGTCGCGGCCGGACCGGGCCGTATCGTCGGGCTCGGGATCACCAAGAGCTTTTGATCGTGAACTCGTCGAGCATCACGACGGCCGCACCGCCGGAGACTTCGCTATGCGGCGATCGTAGATGAAGCCCAGCAGTTCCTATCGCTCGCCATGATCGTGAGGTGCAGACCTAAGCCGCTCGAGCAGATAGCGGCTTGGCGGCTTGCCGACCATCTTTCGGAACATGGTCACGAAACTGCTGGCGCTTTCATAGCCGAGATCCATCGCGACGGCCTGGACCGTCTGGCCGGCGCTCAGATGCCGCAAGGCGAGGACAACATGCAACTGCCGGCGCCAGCGGCCGAAACTCATGCCCACCTGTTCCGCCAGCATACGGTTCAGGCTGCGCTCGCTGACCGCGATGCGGGAGGCCCACTCCGCGACGGTCGCATGATCCGCAGGCGCCGCGATTAACAGGTCGGCGAGCTTCTTCAGGCGCGAATCGCTGGGGATTGGGAGGCGGAGGTCTTCGACCGGCGCCGCAGCCAGTTCATCGAAGATAACGGACACGATGCGGCCGTCCGGACCGTCGACGTCATAGCGCTCCGGTAGCTCGTTGGCCCGCATCAGCAGATGACGGAAAAAGCTCGACACCGTGATCGTGCAGCATTCGCTCGGCAGGTTCGGAGCTTCAGGAGGTTCGATGAAGAGGGAGATGCACTCCACCTCGCCTGAGCCGAAAACGGTATGGGGCAGCCCGCCGGGAATCCACACGGCGCATTGCGGCGGCACGATCCAGACAGCGTCTTCAACCTCGCAGTTGATGATGCCACGGACCGTGAAAAGCAGTTGCGCTTTCTGATGCGAGTGCCGCGGCGACTGCTCCAGGGCCTCAAGATTGGCGACGGCGTTGGCCGCGACGAGAGCGCGAGGAATCTCATCGACATAGGAAAGCCAATCGCTACGGACGTCTACATACATCAAAGGCCTCAGCGTTTTTTCATTTCGGCCGGATTAAAACATACAATGGCAGAATTGCGCAATGACGCCATTCGCCGACTGACGTATTGCTTTCAGGCAGAAGGGACACGCGGCGATCATGATCACGCTCCTCTTCGAGAGGGGCAGCGCTCAACTGCCTGTCGAGCAAATTCGGATAGGAGTGTTGACGTGATCGAAAAGAAACCAGTTAAGCTCGCACTCGCGTGGCTTGTCCCAGCGGTCGGTGCCGCGATCTTCGTCACGATCCAGTGCTTCTCTTATCTGAATGATTACGTCGGAAGCGGCGGGACAATGCAGGCCATGACTTTCGGCCCCGCCGCGTTGTGGGGCGTATCTATTTTTTACGGCGCCTGGGTCATCCCGCCGTTGCTGGCGCTTGCCGGAAGGCGCGCGACCGACTGGGCCATGCTCGCCCTCGGCGGTCTCCTTTTCACCATGAGCACGCTCGCCGGCGTATCGGATGGCTTGCGCGACGGCGGCCATCTCGTTGCCTTGGAACTGCTGGCAGTCACGCTTCCTGGCGCGGTCGCGCTGATCATGTCGTGGCGGCACATCCGTTCGAATTGAAAGCATCCATCCCGGCTTGAGCAATTCCAGGTGAAGTGGACACCGGTTCACCGTCCGGAATTGCGCAGAAACTCCAAGGAGAAGACACATGCCTTTGGACAGCACGAACTTCCCGCTCGTCTGGATGAGCTATGACGAAGGTCCCGATCACGACCACGACGAGGACTTCGAGGCATTCGAGGCGACTCTGAAGCGCGGCACGCCGTTCGTGCTTCTGACCGATTCCGTTCCGGACGAAGACCATGAGCACAGCCAGGAAGAAAAGAAACGCACCTCGCTGTGGATGAAGAAGCACAAGGCCGAACTGCGCACGCTCGTGCTGGCGATGATTGTGATTGAGCCGAGCGCCGCCAAGCGTCTGGCGTTCAAGGCTTTCGGTGTGGCCTTTGCCAAATTCTGGGGCTATCCGATGAGGCTTGCCTCGTCTCGCGAGGAGGCCATCGAGATCGCCGGGAAACTGCTGTCGGAGCGCGCCGGGTCCGCCACAGCCTGACTGCCCTGCCGCGGTAAACGTCGGCAGGCGTGAGGTTGCCGAGGCTCTCGTGATGGCGGTGGTGGTTGTCGTGGTCGATGAAGGCGGCGACGGCCTGTTCGAGCGCACCCGGCAAGAAGTCGTTCTCCAAGAGGATGCGGTTCTTCAGCGTCTGGTGCCAGCGTTCGATCTTTCCCTGGGTCTGAGGGGGGGCGGTGCACCGCGAACATGGTCCATGCGCCTGCCTTCGAGACAGACCGCAAGATCGCCGGACTGGTGATAAGGTCATGGGCCTTCAGGACCCTATAGACGCCGGCCTTCGCGCGATGGCACGGCTGCACCGGTCACGTCGCGAAGCGCAATAGCGCAAAGGGCGAAAAATCCGGGTGTCTTGCCCGTTCAGTGTTCCGGAGCCGCTTCTGATCTCTTCGGAGTCCTGACCTGCTTGTCGAGAGTGGACATCGCCGCGGCCTGCCTGCGCTTTTCGCGATAGGCCATGAATTGCGTATCGGCGGTCACGCCGACGAGAATGACGCTGCCCATGACGGCAAAGTTCAAGGACGAAGGAATGCCCAGCAGGTTGACGAGATTCTGGAGAACCTGAAGCAGGATCACACCAAGGACGACGCCGACGATCGATCCTTCGCCGCCGCGCAGCGAGAAGCCGCCCAGCACGGCCGCCGCTATGCCGTAAAGTTCGTAGAAATTCCCGTGCGAGGCTGGCTGCACGGACCGGGTATACATGGCGAAAAAGACGGCGGAGAGTCCGGTCAGCAGCATGCACAGCACATAGGAGGCGACGATCACGCGCCGCGTGTCGATCCCCGAATAGCGGGCGGCTTCCTCATTCTTGCCCACGGCGAAGAGATGACGGCCGAACACTGTGCGATGCAGCACGAACCAGGCGATCACCGCGGCGATCGCAAAGGCGATCACCGAGTGGGGAATGCCTGCTGTGCGCCCTGCGACGAGATATTCGAGCGCCGGAAAATCCGCTCCGAAGCTGAAGCCGGCGGTGCCGTCCCGGGTGTAGAAGCGCGCGACGCCGCGATAGATCAGCAGCCCGCACAGGGTCACCACGAAGGGCTGCAACCTGAGCCGGGTCACGAGCCAGCCATGCAGCAGGCCGATCAGCACCGCGAGGACGAGTACGATCGCAAGGGCAAGCGGCCATGCGACGCCAAAGGTGGAGATGAGATCGATGAAGATCACGCCAAGCAGGGCGATCACCGAACCGATCGAAAGCTCGATCCCGCCGGTCACGATGACGAAGGCCTCGGCAATCGAGAAAAGCCCGAAAAGCCCGATCAGGTTGGCCGTGTTGGCAAGGTTGATCGGCGAGAGAAACCGTGGATTGACGAGCGCCACGATCGTCCCGACGCAGACAACCAGAACCGCAAGCCCGAGATCCTTTCTGTGCATCATCCTGACCTTCTATCCGACAGCCAGCCGCAGGATCCGCTCCTCCGACAGCTCCTCATGTTCCAGCATTCCCGCGATGCGGCCCCGGCTCATGACGGCGACCCGGCTCGACACGCCGATCACCTCCTCCATGTCCGACGAGATCATCAGGATCGCCGCTCCGTCGCCCGCCAGCGCCCGCATCAGGCGGTAGACCTCGGCCTTGGCGCCGACATCGATCCCGCGCGTCGGCTCATCCAGAATGATCACCTTCGGGCGGGTGGCTAGCCACTTCGCCAGCACGATTTTCTGCTGGTTGCCGCCCGAGAGTTCGCCGGCCGGCCGATCAAGCCTCGGGGCCTTGATCGCAAGCTTTTCGCGTGCGTCGCCGGCCAGAGCGAGTTCGGCCAGCGTGTCGACGAAACCGTAGCGCGCCAGGCTTCCGAGACTCGGCATGGCGATGTTCTGGGAAATGGCGAAGTCGAGAAAGAGCCCTTCGGACTTGCGGTCTTCGGGCACGAGGCAGATGCCGGCCCGGATCGCTTCGGTCACCGAACCGGCTGGCACAGGAATTCCCTCCACCGTCACCACCCCGTCTTCGCGCGGATCGATGCCGAAGATGGCCCGTGCAAGCTCGGTACGCCCCGCGCCCACAAGACCCGCAAGCCCGAGGATCTCGCCGCCGCGGAGCGTGAGGTCGACGGTCTCCCGCGGGTAGGCGGCGGTGTGCAGACCTCGTGCTTCGAGCACGATATTGCCGCTGTTTTCGCCCGGCTTTTCATAGAACTGCGAGACAGGGCGGCCGATCATCAGGCGCACCATGGCGTCCTTGTTGATGTCCTCGCGCGCCAGCGCGCCGGCGTTCCTGCCGTCACGCAACCCCACGACACGGTCGGCAACCATCTCCGCCTCACTGAGGCGGTGCGTGATGAAGAGCACCGCAACGCCATCGTCACGCAGGAGCCGGATCACCCCCAGCAGGCGTTGCGTCTCCGAAAGGGTGAGGCTCGATGTGGGTTCGTCGAGGATGAGCAGCCGCACGTTGGTCGACAGCGCCCGCGCGATTTCGAGGAGTTGCTGGTCGGCGAGCGAAAGGTCCGAGACGGGGTCGGACGGTCCGAACCGGGTGCCGAGCATGGCGAGCAGCGGCCGCACGCGGTCTTCCATCGCCCTGCGGTCGATGAACCCGAACGGACCTTTCCGGGTTTCGCGGCCGAGCAGGACATTGTCGGTAACGTCGAGATTGGAAAACGGATTGAGCTCCTGGTGCACGAAGGCGATCCCGTGTTCCAGGGCGCGGGCCACCGTCAGGCCCGTTGTGCTGTCGCCGTCGATGACGATCCGGCCTTCGTCCGGCCTGATCGTGCCGCCGAGAACCTTCATCAGCGTCGATTTTCCCGCGCCGTTCTCGCCGATGAGCCCGACCACCTCACCCCCGCGTATGCTGAGCGAGACATCATTGAGAGCGATGGCGCTTGCATACACCTTCGTAATGCCGACCAGCTCCAGGGCAATGGGGTTTTCGACGCGGGCCATGCCATCCTCGCCTCTACCGACGGCCCTGCGCGGACGGGAAGGCCCGCGCAGGACGGGACAGGGGTGGCGGTCAGCCGCCGATGCGCTGCTTGAGCTCGGCTTCGAAGGCGTCGACATTCGCCTTGTCGATGATCTTCGTCGGAACGATGATCAGGCCGTCCGCGGGGATGCCAGACTTGTCGCCTTCCAGATAGGCGGCCATCAGCTTCATGCCCTGATAGCCCCACTGATAGGGATCCTGGACCACGGTGCCGGCAAACGAGCCTTCCCTCACGGCGCCGAGCGTGATCGGGTCCTCGTCGAAGGCGATGACGGTGATTTCGCCGAGCTTCCCGGCAGCCTGGAGGGCTTCGTAGATTTTGGGCGGATTGTAGGAGTAAAAGCCGACCATGCAGGTGATGTCGGGGTTGGCCGCCAGCACGTCGTCGACATTGGAGCGCGCCCTGGCGAAGTCCACGTCGTCGCCGCGCACGTCCACCAGTTCGATGCCCTTGCCTTCGACTGTCTCGCGAAAGCCCGCGATACGTTCCTTCGCGTTGTCGGCGCCCAGAAAGCCGACGAACCCCATGCATTTGCCGCCGTTCGGCATCGCGCCGACGGCGATTTCGCCAGCCTGGTTGCCGGCCAGCGTGTTCGACGAACCGAGATAGGCGATGCGGTCCGATTGCGGCGCGTCGCTGTCGGTCGTGAACAGCGGCACCTGCGCCGCGATGCGGTTGAACGCGTCGATCGAATTCTTCGGATCGGCCGAAGAAATCATGATCGCGTCCGTGCCGGCGGCGACGAGGTCGTCCATCAGGGCGTTCTGCAGGGCGGCGGAGCCTTGTGCCGGGTAGCGAAACTGCAGTTCATAGCCTGGCAGTTCGGCCTGTGCCGCCGTCACGCCCGCTTCGGCCAGTTTCCAGAAGTCCGACGCCGCGTTGACGACGAAGGCGAGGGCCGGCTTGTCCTGCGCAAGGGCTGTGGTCGCACTCAGGGCGAGCCATGTCGCCGCCAGGATCGGTGTTGTTTTTTTCATGATGTCCTCCCGCGATCCTCTTTGCCGGGATCGCTTTCATCAGGTTGCAAAGGGCGTCCCGAAACGAGTCAGGACGTTCCGGGACGCCATTTCCGCGGGTCGCGGGCGGGAGCATGCCTCGGGGCCGGTCTCCTGCCCGAAGCCTCAGTTCTTCTCGCAGAAGCCAGGGGCGTCGCCAGTGCAGACGTCGAGCCCGGTAAACAGCGGGTCGTCGACCGTCTCGCCCTTGATCAGCTGGATCATGACGTCGGGCGCGCGGTAGCCCATCTCGAAGGGGCGCTGGCCGACCTGCACGTGGCTGCGGCCTTCGCGGAAGGCTTGCGTCTGCGGCGGCAGCGTATCGCCGGCGATGATGATCAGGTCCTTCGACTTCAGCTTGTCCATCACCTGATCCGTCACCTGCGTGTAGGCCTGCGGGGCGAACTGCGCCCAGCCGCCGATCAGGATGAAGGCGTCGAGATCCGGATTGGCCGTGAAGACATCGGACATCTGCTGGTTGGCAAGGTCCGCCTGGTCATTGGTGAAGACCGGGCAACCCTCGATCTCCGTCCAGCCGTTCTGTCCGCTGAGCCTGTCGATATCCTTGGCGCCCGCGATGGTGTCGCGGAAACCCTGGGCGCGGGCATTGATGTTGGCGGCCGCGACATTGCCGAGCTGCAGGCAGACGGTGCCGCCATCCGCACGCAGCTTCATCGCCTCTTCGGCCATCTTGACGCCCATCAGGTAGTTGTCGGTGCCCAGATAGGTCGACCGCAGCTCGTGGTCCTGCTCCAGAAAGTCGGCGTCGATCGTCATGACGGGCACGGACGGCGCGATCTGACGGATGCGGTTGGCCATGGCCGGTGCGTTCGAGGGCGAGATCGCGATCGCCGCAACGCCGCGGGTGAGGAGGTCGTCGACAATCTGTACTTCGCCGGATTCGTCCGCCGAAGAGGCAGGCCCGGTGTAGAGGCAGGCGTATTCGCTGTCGGCGTTTTCCGACAGCCACTTTTTGCAACCCAGATTGATCTGCTCGAAGAACGGGTTGTCGAGCCCCTTGACGACGATGGCGAGCGTCTTCTTGTCCTGCGCGCTCGCGTGGCCTGCGAAAAGCACGGCTGCTGATAGGGTGGCGATTGTCAAATATTTTATTTTCATTGTTGTTTCTCCCCTCCTTGCAATCGCCGGCGAAGGTTGGTTCCTCAGCCGGGATACCAGACAATGCGCGGGTCGTTGTCCTCGCGCCTGTAATTCCATGCCCGTTCAACGAGGCCTTCGAGGTCGATCGCGGGCGTCCAGCCCAGCACCTTCCGAGCCTTGGTGTTGTCGAGCCAGTTGCTGTGAAACGGGGTCTTGATCTCCACCGGCGAGCCCCACCCGTTCTTTTCGACGAGCGATGAAATTCGTCCGTAGTCCGCGGGCTCGTTCATCGCGATGTTGAACAGCTCGCCGCAGGCATCCGGGTTGTCGATCGACAGCAGGATGGCTTCGACCAGATCGTCGACGTGGATGAAGCTCCGCTTCAAAAAGCCGCCGTTCGCGTCGCGCATCGCGGGGAAGACGCCGACGTCGCGCATTTTCGCGAGCGTTTCGGAGTCTATGAGCGTTTCCCAGGGCGGACCGCCGAACTGGGCCTCCCCCATTTCGAAGGCGTATCGGAAGTCGTCCTTTTCCATGATCCATGGCGCCCGCAGGATCGTGTGCTTGAGCCCATGTTGGATGCCGAACTGTTCCAGCATCACCTCTTCCAGAACCTTCGTCAGAGCGTAGATGCCCGGATAGGCGCGTCTTTGAGAGGCCTCGGTGATCGGGGCGGCGTAGTCCTGAAAGATGTGGCCGACGACGCAGTCGCCGCTGAGCAGCAGGAACTGACGGCCGCTCGACGAAAGACGGAACTGCTCCAGCAGCAGGTAGAGACCCTTGAGCGCCACATCGATGGCAAGGTCTGGCGATTCCTTCACCGCCGCCAGATGAAGAACGTGACTGACGCCCCGAAGCGCGCTTGCGACGGTCTCCTCGTCGGCCATCGAGCCATGGACCACGCTGACCCTTCGATCGTCGGTTGCGATCGCCCGGTTGTGGCAGAGCGCGACCACCTCCCAGCCGCCAAAGCGCTGTTCGTTCAGAAAGGCGGGAAGGAAGGCCTGACCGACTTTTCCGGCCGCTCCTGTGACCAGCAGCTTCATCCGCAGCGCCTCTCGCAATTTCAAGGTTCCATGCGAGATAATTATTTACTAATAATATTAAGTCAAGGTATTATTGATTTTAGTTATGGCGCCAATGGTGTCAGTTTGCTGGACTGGCCAAAGAAGAGCGCGGAACAACGGGGAGGGGAGCCGTGACAAGACTGGTTCTGTCAGGAATATCGAAGAGTTACGGGGCCATTCAGGCGCTGTCGTCTGTGTCGCTCGTTCTGCAGCCGGGCGAGGTGCTGGGCCTGATGGGCGACAACGGTGCGGGAAAAAGCACGCTCGTGAAGATCATCGCCGGTAACTTTCCGCCCTCTGCGGGCGAGATGCGCATCGATGGCGAAACGGTCGTCTTTCACAAGCCCCGAGACGCGCAGCGACAGGGGATCGAGGCCGTGTATCAGGACCTCGCGCTCTGCGATAACCTCTCGGCCGCGTCGAACGTCTTTCTAGGCCGCGAAGCCATGCGCAGCCTTGGCCCCCTGAAATACCTGAACTATCGCCGGATGAACGAGGTCGCGGCCGATCTCTTCCGTCAGCTCAAGTCCGAGACGCGCCCGCGTGATCTTGTCAGGAAGATGTCGGGCGGCCAGCGGCAGGCTGTCGCCATCGCGCGCACCCTCCTGTCGCAGCCCAAGATCGTGATGATGGACGAGCCGACGGCGGCCATCTCCGTCCGGCAGGTCAAGGAGGTTCTCGACCTGATCGGCCGGCTCAAGGACCACGGCATCAGTGTGATCCTCATCAGCCACCGGATGCCGGACATCTTCGCCGTTGCCGACAGGATTGCGGTGCTCCGCCGCGGTGAACTCGTCGCCAGCAAACCTGCGGCCGAATCCTCTCCCGAAGAAGTGACCGGTCTCATTACCGGTGCGATCGACGCGGCATAGAAAGGTGGACCGATGACGACGCTCGAAGACGCGATATCAAGAAGCCAGCATCGCAGCTGGCTTTCCAAGATCGCAACCCAGCAGCTTTTCTGGATTTTCATCGCGGCAATCGCCGCCTGCCTGGCGCTGAGCCTCCTTACCGATACATTCGCCAGCGAACGGAACCTCTTCAACGTCGCCCGCAACTTCGCCTTCGTCGGCATCATTGCGATCGGCATGACGGCGGTGATTGCTTCAGGTGGTATAGACCTGTCGGTGGGATCCTCCGTCGTCCTGTCTGCCATGGTGATCAGCGTGCTGATGGCAGGCGGCATGGCGTTCTGGCTGGCCGCCCCGATGGCATTGGGCGCTGCGCTTCTGGTCGGGCTCTTGAACGGCGTGCTGGTTGCGTACGGCGGCATGCCGCCCTTCGTGGTCACGCTCGGCACGCTTTCTGCCGCCCGCTCGCTTGCCATGGTGCTTTCCGACAACAAGATGATCTGGGAGTTCGGTCCCGATCACAATCTGCTCCTGTGGGTTGGTGGCGGCTCGACGCTCGGCGTTCCCCACCCGCTCTATGTTCTGACGGTGCTTGCGATCGTGATGTCGCTGGCCTTCAAGTGGACGCGGTGGGGCCAGCATGTCTATGCCGTCGGCAGCAATGAGCATGCGGCACTCCTGACCGGCATTCCGGTCAAGCGGCTTAAGGTCAGCATCTACATGTTCTCGGCCTTTTGCGCCGGGGTCGCGGGCATTTTGATGGCCGGATGGCTCGGCAGCGTGACGACGAACCTCGGTCAGGCGATGGAGCTGACCGTAATCGCCGCAGCCGTGATCGGCGGTGCCAATCTCGCCGGCGGCGAAGGCACGGCCATTGGCGCCGTCGTTGGCGCACTGCTGATCGAGGTCATTCGCAACTCTCTGATCCTTCTCGGTATCTCGACATTCTGGCAAGGAATGTTCATAGGTACCTTCATCATTATTGCGGTGGCATTCGACAGAATCAGGCATTTCAGGTCATGACGGCCTGGAAGCTGGCCGGATGACCGCGCCATCCCGCATGGAGAACGCATTGAAATCGACAATGATGGATGTCGCTGCTCAGGCTGGCGTCTCTCAGGCGACTGTCTCGCTCATTCTCAATGGCAGTTCCGGGGCACGCTTCAGCGAGGCCACGCGCAAGCGTGTCTTCGATGCGGCTGCGGAACTGGGTTATCGCCTTTCCAACAGATCGGCAGCGGCCAGAAGCGCGGGCACCAAGGTCATCCTTTTCATTGTCGATGAACTGACGACCGACCCATGGATGGCGCTTGCCTTTGAAGGTGCGCGCGAGAAGGCCCTGGAACTCGGCATCATCGTGACACTGGGTGTCTTTCGCCAGGGCGAGGACCCCGATGAAAGGGTCTTTTCCGTCTGCGAAAGCCAGACCCTGGTGGGCTGTATCTTCGGCACGATCCTGACCCGCAAGATCGATCCACCGAAGGCGCTTCTCGGTGCGCCCTCGGTTCTCGTCAACTGCTACGACCAGGACCGCAGGCTGCCGTCGATCCTGCCGGGTGACGTCGCGGGTGGCCGGGCCGCGACGGAACGCCTGATCAAGGGGGGGCGCAAGCGCATTGCGCTCATCAATGGACAGGAGGGCCTGGACAACCCGCGTGACCGCTTGCGCGGCTACAAGCAGGCCCTTGCGAGCAACGATCTGGCCTATGATTCCAAGCTTGTCCATTACGGCAACTGGGAGCCTTCGTCGGGCTATGAGAAGACCCATGCGCTGATGAGGCTGCCCGATCCGCCGGACGGCATCTTCTGCGCCAATGACCTCATGGCGATCGGCTGCCTCGAAGCGCTCAAGGAGCTTGGCAAATCGATCCCCGACGACGTGGCCGTCGTCGGTTTCGACAATCGCGACATCGCGCAATTCACCATGCCGCCGCTCACGACATTCCATCTCCCGATGCTAACGATGGGGTCAATGGCGGTGGAACTGCTTCAGGACATCACGGGCGGGCTGAACAGCGCTCACGATCAGCTGAAGGTCGAATGCCCTCTGGTCGAGCGTGTTTCGGCCTAGAGCGCGTCCATCGATCGATGGATCGAATGCGAAGTGACGGTCCTCGCGGAGCCTGATTCAAAGTTCCCCTCACTGGAGAGGAACGATGGCCAGAGCGCTGAGCAACGATTTGCGGTCACGGGTTTTGCAGGCTTCTTCGGAGGGGCCTTCGGCTCGTCAGGCGGCAGCCCGTTTTGAGGTCGGTATATCACCCGCGATCCGCTGGATCGGCCGAGCAAAGCTCGGCGAGCGTTCGGCGCGAGCGCAAGGCTGGCGGCGTGGCTCCTGCCTCGGTCCTCATGAGGCCTTCGTCTTCGGGATGATCGAAGCGCAAAAGGACATCACGCCCGATGAGACGGTGATCCGCCTTGACGATGATGTCGGCATCCGGATCGGCCGCCGTGCCACGACGGCCTGAGCCACCGAGTCGGCAGGCCCCGTTTGGAGTGCTGGGTCCCGGCGTTCGCGAAACAACAACAATCAACACGAAGACCATGCAGAAGGGGTTTAGATACAGCTTCAACTGGAAGGTGGACAGGCTGCAGCTCAAACATACCGGAGCGTCCCGGGATGGACTTGGGCAATCAGCCATCACGTTCCGTCCCTCATTTGAGCGACTCTATGCGCACAGCGACGCTACTTCGGGCCTGTATCGGCCTCGCCGTCCTCGCCACCCTCGCAGCGGTGCTTTACTTGGTAACTCTGCCGCCACCGTTGATCGTGCAGGGTCAGGTCTCGGCCGATGAGGTCGACATCAGCCCGCGGGTCTCGGGGCGGGTGGCCCGACTCAATGCCGATGTCGGCGACAGCGTGAAGCAGGGCGATGTGCTGGTCGAGCTGACCAATCCCGAGCTGAGCGCGGCGCTGGCCGCCTCGAAGGCCGCGCTGGCCGTGGCACAGGCCAATCAGAGCAATATCGAGACGGTCCGGCCCGAGACGGTGACAGCGCAGAAGGCACAGGTCGCGGCCGATCAGGCCGATGTCGATCTTTCTCAGTCGTCCTACAGCCGCCAGCAGAAGCTGCTCTCGACCGGCAACACGCCGCAGGCCGATCTCGATCAGGCGACGCGCAATCTGCAGGCGGCACTGAAGAAGAAGGAGGCGGACGAGGCCGAACTCGCCCTGACCATCGAGGGTGCGAGTGCCGAACAGCGCGCCCTGGCCGAGGCCCAGGTCAAGCAGGCCGCCGCCGCCGTGGCACAGCAGGCGGTGGATGTCGACGAGCTTCGCATCGTCGCGCCGATCTCGGGAGAGGTGACGACGCGGATCGCCGAACTGGGTGAAAACTTCTCGCCCGGTGCGCCGCTTTATGCGCTGATCGATCTGCAGAACAGCTGGATGACCTTCAACCTGCGCGAGGATCTGCTCGCCGGTCTGAAGGTCGGCGATACGTTCCGGGTCGATATCCCTGCGCTCGGCGCCGAGGACGTGGCGGTCAAGGTGACGGTCATCAATGTCGAGGGGCAATATGCGACGTGGCGGGCGACGCGGGCTACCGGTGATTTCGATCTGCGGACCTTCGAGGTCCGTGCCAGGCCGGTGGAGCCACTGACCGGGCTGCGGCCCGGGATGAGCGTCATCGCGCATTGGCATGCGCGGACCAGCTAGATGCGGGGGGCCCGTCAGCTTCGTCCCGGTTTCTGGCGCGTCTTTCTGCGCGAGATCGACGGGCTGCGCCGGCGGCGCTTCCTGCTCGCCCTGACCACGCTGGTGCCGCTCCTGCTGATGGTGCTGCTCAGCACGATCTTCAGCGCGGGCCTCGCCACGCGGCTGCCGATCGGGGTACTCGATCTCGACGGCTCCGATCTGTCGCGCAGCATCATCCGCGCGGTCGATGCCACACCCGATGCCGCCATCACCACGCAGGTCAGCGATCTCGCCCAGGGCAAGGCGCTGATCCGGTCGGGGGCGATTCACGGGCTCTTGATGCTTCCGCAGCATCTCAAGCGCGACGTTTATGCCGGCCGTCGGCCCGATGTCGTGTTCTTCTACAACACCCAGACCCTGACCACAGGCAATACCATCCTGCGTGGCGTCAACGCGGCGGTTGCCACCGTGGAGGCGGGGATCAAGGTCTCGCTCAGGACCTCCGAGGGGCAACCGGTCGATGTGGCGGAGGCGCAGCTGCAGCCCATTCCGGTGCAGGTGAACGCGCTTTTCAATCCGACGCTGAGCTATATCGCCTTCCTGCTCAACACCGTGGTGCCCGCGGTTCTGCAGGTTATCATCGTCACGAGTTCCGCCTATTCGGTCGGGCTGGATGTGGAGACGCCGCACCGGCTGCGCAGTCTGAGGCGGCTGGGGGGCGGGCTGCTGCCGGCGATTGCAGGCAAGATCCTGCCCTATACTTTGCTGTTTCTCCTGGTGCTCGGCCTCTCCGATATCGTGCTTTTCGGTGTGCTCGGCGCGCCGCTGCGCGGGAACCGCGCGCTGCTGGTGCTCGCCGGCACACTGTTCATCCTGGCCTGTCAGTTCCTCGGCGCGCTTCTGGCGCTGGTGCTCAGGCCCACGGCCAAGGCGGTTAGCATCGGGTCGCTTCTGACCGCGCCGGCCTTCGGTTTCATGGGGATCGGCTTTCCGAGGATCGCGATGAACGGGTTCGCGTTCTATTGGGGCAGCATCTTGCCCGGCACCTGGTATCTGATGGCGCGGATCGATCAGACTGTGCGGGGCACGCCGGTCGATCTGTCGCTGCGCCCGGTCCTGGCGCTGGCGGCGATGGTGCTGGTTTTCGCGGGGCTGACCGCGCTGGTGCTGGAGGTGCGCCGCATCCGGTTGCGGAACGCCGCGCCCCAGCCGCAGTCGGGAGCCGCGGCATGATCGCTGTTCTGCGCGCCTGCCGGAGCGAGCTGTCCCGGATGCTGGCGCTGGCGCCGGTCTTTTCGGTCCTGATCGTCGCCTCGGTGGTCTATTCCGGGTTCTATCCCCAGCCCTATCTCAACGAGGCCTTGCGCAACGTTCCGATCGCTGTCGTTGATCAGGATCGGAGCGCGGCGAGCCGACGCCTCACCCAAGCGGTCGATGCCAGCGCCGATGTTGCCGTCACCGCGCAATTCTTCGACATGCCGAGCGCCGAGCGCGCGGTCTTCGCCCGGCAGATCTACGGCATCCTGCTGATTCCGCAGCATTTCGAGCGTGACCTGCTGCATGGCAGGCCGTCGCCGGTCGCGGTCTATGGGGATGCAAGCTATTTTCTGATCTATCAGCGGGTGGCAGGGGCGGTGTCGGCCGTGGCCGGGACCATGGGCGCCGAGGTCGAGACCGCGCGGTTGATCGCCGAGGATGTCGATCCGCGGATCGCTGGTGCCGCCGTCGATCCGATGCCGCTGACCGCCGTGCCGCTTTTCAACCCCGAGGGTGGCTATGCGACCTATATCCTGCCCGCCGCCTTCGGCCTTATCGTCCAGCAGATCCTGCTGATCGCCGTCTGCCTGCTCGGGACGCTCCCCGCATCGCAGACACCGGTTGAGCCCGGGGATACCGCCGCGCCGCCCGTTGGGGCGGTCGCGAGCGTCCTCGGCAGGCTTCTCGCCTATCTGCTGGCCGAATGTATCCTGCTGCCGGCCTATCTGATCGCCTTGCCCTATCTCTACGGCCTGCCGCATCTGGGAAGCCCGCTGGTCCTGATGGTCTTCGCGATGCCCTTCGTGCTCGCCATCGGCGGGCTCGGCATGATCCTGGCACGGATCTTCCGCCACCCCCTCACCGCCCAGCTCGCCACCGCTGCGATCGGGCTGCCGCTGTTCTTTCTCACCGGCTTCTCCTGGCCCGCCGAGGCGATCCCGCTGGCGCTGCACAGGCTCTCTCTGCTGATCCCCAGCACCTGCGCGGTGCCGGCCTTCGTGCGCATCACCCAGACCGGCGCCAATCTCGCAGAGGTCAGGCCGGAGTTCCTGATCCTCTGGAGCCTCGCGATCGCCTACGGCGGAGTCGCGATGCTGCTCCAGGGTGGGGTGCGTCCATGGGGCGCGGCGGCTCCGCGGCCGAGCGCCTGAGCTTCGCACCTGCCCCCGTTGCCTGTCGGCAGATGCGACGCAGCCGCTAAAACAGCCAGTGTCGGAGATGTGATCTCATGACGTACCCTTTCGGCGCTTTTGCCAAGACGATGACGTTCTTCAGCGTGTAAATCTGCGAGCCGTCAGCGGGGCGCGCTACGGGCGGGCATAGTGAAGCCTCCGTCAAATGGTGGTCGGCATCGCGCCGTGCGCTGCCCCTGTTCGGAGTCGGAAGGTGATGCGTCAAGACCATCAGCCCGCCCGCGGTTGGAGCTTCGGCCCTTTTCACATGTCCGCCGAAACGATGCAGCTGACGCGGGAGGGCCGTCCCGTGCCCCTCGGCAGCCGTGCGTTCTCGATCCTGCTCGCATTGGTCGAACGTCAGGGCGAGGTGGTCTCCATCGACGAGCTGCTGACGGAGGTCTGGCCCAATGTTTTCGTCGAGCCGGTCACCATACGCGGCCATCTGCATGCGCTGCGCAAGGCGCTGAACGACGGCAACGGCCAGGCGTGCTACATCATCAACGAGATGGGGCGCGGGTACCGGTTCGTCGCACCTCTGGCCGCCGCGCCACTCGCCCCTACGGCAAGGCCCACGGTCGGGATCATCGGACGCGAGACCGAGATCGAGGCGCTCTGTGCCGATCTGCTGCGGCAGAGTCTGGTCAGCATCGTCGGCCCGGGCGGCGTCGGCAAGACGACGGTGGCCTTGGCCGTCGCCGCGCGTTTCCGCGACAGCGGCCGCGGCGATGTACGCTTCATCGATCTCAGTTCCCTGACCGATGCGGCCTTCGTTGCCAGCGCGATCGCCAGCCCCCTCGGGCTGTCGCTGCTCGCGGAGGATTGCAGCGAGGCGCTCGCGCGCGCGCTGCCGTCGCGCCGCCTGCTGCTGATCCTCGACAATTGCGAACATCTCGTCGTGGCGGTCACCGAGGTCGCCGAGGCGATCCGGCGCCGGGCGCCGGGCGTGACCGTGCTCTGTACCAGCCGGGAGCCATTGCGCGCCCAGGGCGAGTGGGTCTTCCGTCTGGAGGGGCTGCCGTTGCCGTGCGAGGGCGAGATCAGCGCCGAGGAGGCGCTGCGCTATGCGGGCATTCAGCTGTTCAGCGAACGGCTCGGCACGTCGCGGCAGAGTTTTGACCTGACGGCTGAAAACCTGCTGACTGTCTGCCGGATCTGCCACCGTCTGGACGGATTGCCGCTCGCGCTCGAACTTGCCGCCGCGAGTCTGCATGGCTTCTCGCTCACCGAGTATCTCGAGCAGCTCGATGGCAATCTGGCGCTGCTTGCCAATGGGCGCCGCACCGCGCCGCGGCGGCAGCAGACGATGCGGGCGACGCTCGACTGGAGCCACGCGCTGCTCGCGGAGCCGGAACGCATGCTGTTCCGGCGTCTGTCGCTGTTCCGCTCGGCCTTCGGGTTGGACGCTGTCATCGGAGCCTGTGCCTGCCCGCAGCTCACACGGGCCGAAGTGGTGGAATGCCTCGGCGGTCTGGTCGCCAAATCCCTGGTTCAGGCCGACGTGTCGGGCGAGCGGACGGTGTTCCGTCTGCTCGACACCACAAAGGCCTATGCGCGCGAGAAGCTGTTCCTGGCGGGCGAAGCGGCGCAGTTTCGCCGCCGCCATGCCGAGGCGATGCAGGCCATGCTGGAGGAGGCCGCGACGGACTGGCGCCTGCTCCCGATAGAGACCTGGCGTGCCCGCTACCTGCCGTTGATCGACGATATTCGCGCCGCTCTCGACTGGGCCTTCGGGCCCGAGGGGGACGCCGATCTCGGCATCGCGTTGACGGCCCGGACCGGGACGCTCGCCTTCCTCGGCTCACTCCTTGCGGAATTCCGGGCGCGGCATGAGAAGGCGCTGGCGGTCCTGGAGCAGCGCGGATCGGATCCGGTGATCGAATTGCGGCTCAGAGCGCAGCTCTGCCGGTTGACCGCGTTCAGCGGCGGCCGGCATGAGCGGGCGCGGCTCCTGGTCGATGGCGCGGTCGAAATCGCGGGACGGACCGGCTCCGACGCGCGCATGGCCGAAGCGATGGGCGCGCTCTGGGGGCTCGGCTTTGCCACCGCCGATGTCGAGGCGATGCATCGGGCCTGCGAAACGACGTCTCTGATCGCCGCGCGGAGCGGCGACGAGACGGCCGGACGGTTCGCCGACCGCCTGGGCGCGATCACGCATACGTTCACCGGAGACCTGCGGCAGGCGCGGGCGCTTTTCGACTATGGCCGCGACATTCCCGACGGCCGCATCGTCCTGCCGAGCTATCATGTTCCGCTGTATCTGGACCGTGAGCTCACCGGCGTCATCGTTCAGGCGCGGCTGCTTTTTCTCCAGGGTGAGATCGGCCGCGGCGTGGCGCTTGCGGAGGAGTGGGTCGAGATCACCGGGCGGCTCGATCACCAGATGCCGTTCCTGGTAATGCTGGGGCTGGTCGCGATCCCGATGCAGTTCTGGATCGGAGACGTCGATCGCGCCGCCGTATTGCTCCAGCGGCTGATCCGGCATGTCGAGCGGCATTCGGCGGCCTATTACCGATATCAGTGGGTGCGCGGATATGAGCATGCGCTGCGCCTCCACCGGGGCGCGGACGCTTCCCTGAGCGTGGCGGATGGCCTGGATAAACTGATCCATGATCATCTCTGCACAGTGCATCCAGCCTTTGTTACGCCGGCCGCCCTGGCGCGCGTGCAAACCGGAACGGCCGGCTGGGCCACGGCGGAAATCATGCGGATCGATGCGCTGCGCCGCCTTCGGGCCGGCGAGGTCGAGGCCGGTATGGCGACTCTCGTCGCCGCACGCACGCTTGCGCGCCGTCAGGGCGCGTGGTTCTGGGAGTTGCGCGCGACCCTCGACCTTGCCCTGCATCTCGCCGGCACGGGCCGACGGGCCGAAGGGAAGGCGCTGCTGGCGCCGCTCCTTGACGGACACGACGCGGACCCTGCGACGCGCGACCTCGACGACGCGCGGGCGTTCCTCGACGGTCAGTATCCGGGGCGGTCGTCCCGAAGCTTGGCGCGAAACGGCCAGGAGACGACGGCCGTATCGAGCAGTGTCGGCGGCAGCACGACAATGCCGGCAGACCAGAAGAGGACGGAGAGGCTGGGGGCGTCGCAGCGGCGCGTCAGATCGTCAAAGGCGAGCTGAAGGCGGACGGGGAACAGCGCTCTCATCGTCTCGCTCCGGTCAGTGCCAGAGGTTGGTTTTGGCGAGATCGACGATTTCGTCGGCCCTGCCGTTCATGATCGCCCGGAGCATGTAGAGGGAGAAGCCCTTGGCCATCTCGACCGTGATCGCCGGCGGCATCGCGAGTTCGGTCCGCGTCACGACGGCATCGACGACCACCGGACCGTCATGGTCGAGCGCGGCCCGGATGCCGGCTTCAATCTCCGACGCACGTTCGATCCGGATGCCGCGAATACCGACTGCCTCCGCCAAGGCGGCGAAATTCGGGTTGGTCAAGTCGGTACCGAAGGGCAGGAAGCCGGTCGATTGCTGCTCGACCTCGACGAAGCCGAGGGCGCCGTTGTTGAAGACGACGATCTTGGCCGGAAGCTTGTACTGCACGAGGGTCAGCAGATCGCCCATCAACATGGCGAAGCCGCCGTCGCCCGACATCGAGATCACCTGACGGCTTGGAAAAGCCGCCTGCGCCCCGATCGCCTGCACCATGCCATTGGCCATCGAGCCGTGATTGAACGAACCGATCAGGCGGCGTTTGCCGTTCATCTTCAGGTAGCGCGCGGCCCAGACCGTGGGGGTGCCGACATCACAGGTGAAGACCGCATCCTCCGAGGCAAGCTCGCTGATCGCGCGGGCGATCTGCTGGGGGTGGATCTGTTGGCCGCGCCGGTCTGGCGCGCCGAGGGCGTCAAGCCCCGCGCGGGCGCTTTGGTAGTGCCGCACCGCCTGATCGAGATGGCTGCGCCCCTCGCGCGCCGCAAGCTGCGGCAGAAGAGCAGTCACCGTTGCCTTGACGTCACCGACGAGCGCGCGGTCGACCGAGGTGCGCCGCCCCAGTCGCCCCGGCGCGATATCGACCTGCACGGTCACCACGCCCGGGCCCCTGGGGAAGAACTGGCGATAGGGGAAGTCGGCGCCAAGCACGAGCAACACGTCGCAGTCGAGCATGGCGTAATAGCCCGAGGCAAAACCGATCAGCCCGGTCATGCCGACATCGAACGCATTGTCGTATTCGACATGTTCCTTGCCGCGCATCGTGTGGACGATGGGCGCCTTGAGCCGGCTGGCAAGCGCCACGACCTCGTCATGCGCACCGGCACATCCGGCACCGCAGAAGATCGTCAGGCGTCCCTCCTGATTGAGCAGTTCGGCCAGCGCCTCGACCTCTTCGGCGGGGGGCACCACGACCGGGGCCTTCGGCAGCAGCCCGGAGGATTTCGATCTGGCCTCGGTTGCGGCGGGCTTCAGTGCCACGTCGCCGGGAACCACCAGCACCGAGACGCCCCGCTGGCCGACGGCGGTGCGGATCGCGGTTTCGAGGCTGCGCGGCATCTGCGCCGGGTCCGAGACGAGTTCGCAGAAATGGCTGCATTCGCGAAACAGCTCCTGCGGATGGGTTTCCTGGAAATAGCCCGAGCCGATCTCGGCGGAGGGGATGTGGGCGGCGATCGCCAGCACCGGGACATGCGAGCGGTGGCAGTCGAAAAGGCCGTTGATCAGGTGCAGGTTGCCGGGCCCGCAGCTGCCCGCGCAGACCACGAGATCGCCGGTCAGATGGGCCTCGGCGCCAGCAGCGAAGGCACCGGCTTCTTCGTTGCGGACATGGATCCACTCGATCTGGGTCTGCTTGCGGACCGCATCTGTGATGCCGTTCAGGCTGTCGCCGACAACGCCATAGATGCGTCTGATGCCGGCGGCCTGAAGCGTTTCGACGAGTTGCTGGGCGACGGTAAGGGCCATGGTCTGCTCCTGCATTGGCGTGAAGCCGGCGGGGCCGCGCGCGGGCCCGCCGGCTTCACGCGAGGTAGTTTCTGAGGACGCGAAGGTCGGAGACGGAATAGGCGAAGCTGAAGCGATAGCCGCAGCCGACGCGCAGCGGGGCGATGAGGTGAATCTCTTCGCCCTCGACCTCTGGAATGCGCAGTTCGGCCGAGCCTGCCCACATGCCGACCATGGCCGGGTCGTCGACCAGCGACAGGGTAAGCTCATCGACCGCGGGTGTGCCTTGCAGACCCGCGACGAGGTTGGGGAAATACCGCCGGATGGTGGTTGGCCGATTGAAGACGGTGGCCGGATCGTCGACCTCTTCC
This sequence comes from Hartmannibacter diazotrophicus, assembly GCF_900231165.1. Taxonomy (GTDB): domain Bacteria; phylum Pseudomonadota; class Alphaproteobacteria; order Rhizobiales; family Pleomorphomonadaceae; genus Hartmannibacter; species Hartmannibacter diazotrophicus. The sequence continues at coordinate 4,031,032 of NZ_LT960614.1, read as the reverse complement.
TCAAGCTGGATGCGCGCGGTGGCGATCCGTTCGCCATGCGCCGAGACGCTGGCGCCGAAGCGGCTGCCGGGCGCCAGCGGTGCGGCGGCAAGGCTGGGCACCGGGAAGCTGCGGGTCTGGAACACGCTGCCGATCTTCTTTGGGAAGCCTTGCGTCCAGCCGCGTGCCAGGGCGGCGTCATTGTCGACGAAGATGTAAGGGCAATAGGTGACCGGCATGCCTTCGAACACGGCGTCGAGCAGGATGAACGCCTCGCGGTACTGATAGCGCGCGGGATCGGTCAGCTCGTCCTGTTCGCCGGTGAATTGCCAGTCGAGAAACCAGCAGAACGCGCGGCCTGCGCTGCTGTCGTCCAGCGTCATGCAAGGCGGAAGCAGGGCTGCGACCGCGGCGGGATCGGCCCAGTATTCGACCGCGATGCAATCGCTGGCGTAATGCCAGGGCGGCGTCGGGTTGAGCGAGGACTTGCCTTCGGGCGAAAGTGGCACGCAATAGCCGCGCGGTTGGATCTGGTCCGGCATGTCGTTTCTCCTGTTCCCGGCGCGGCGAGGGGCCGCGCCTACTTCCAGTTGGCCAGCTTGGAGGTATGGCCGACCCCGGGGTTGAAGGAATTGGTGGGATCGAGGCTGTGGTAGTGGTCCACCAGCGCAGGCTTTGCGATGTAGAGGTGGCCGACATTGTGCTCTGCCGGGTATTCCGCGCCGCGCGCGTCGAGCAGCTTCCACATCGCATGTTCGATGTCGTCGGGCTTGAAGCCCTTTTTCACGACATAATCCTGATGGAAGACGTGGCAGAAGAAATGCCCGTAGTAGAGCTTGTGGAGGATGCCCTTCGTGATGGCTTCGGGCAGGGTTTCCATCCAGTTCAGCTCGTTGCGCGGCAGGGCGAGGTCGAGGGCGACAATATCCTCGACCTCGCGGTGATGGATCGCCCGGTAGCGGATCGCCGCACCTGCGGCGGCGAAGCGGTGCAGGAACGCCTTTTCGCCTTCCGTCTTCGTGCAGGTGAAATAGGCACCGTTTGCGCTTGGCAGGATGCGAGCCAGATAGGCCTCGGCCTCAGCGATCCCGTCATCGGCCATGCGCAGCATCAGGTGGTGCTCGTAACGCTTGCGGTAGTCATACATACGTTTGGGCAGATGACGCGGGAAGAACGTGCTGCCGAACTGCATGATCCGGTCGGACAGGTCCGCGGGCAGGCCGATCTGGGCGCAGAGGGCGTCGAACCGACCCTTGAGCGCGAACATCAGCGGCAGGCGGTCCGTGCCAAGGATCTCGATCGCGAGAAAAGTGTCCTTGCCGTATTTCTCGGCGATATCGAAGGCGTCGCGGTGGATGTATTCGCCCTCGATCGGCAGGTTCTTGAAGTTGGCAAGGATATGCCGCCGGATCTCTGTCAGTTCGGCAGGATCGTTGGTGCCGATGTAGAATACCTGTGTCCGGTCCTCCTTCGGAAAGGTGTCGAGGCGGACTGCCAGGATCATCACCTTGCCGGCGCTCCCGGCGCTCTCGAACAGCCGTTTCGGATCGGCATTGAATCGCGCCGGGGTCGGCGAGTCGATGTCGCGAACATGGTCCTGATAGCCGTGATCGGAACAGAAGCGGTGCGGGTCGTCCTCGATATCAGCGAGGGCAAAGTCCCCCTTTTCGACGCGGGCGAGGATCGCTTCGGGATCGCCGGCGATCCGGATGCCGAGGTGGTTTATCAGCTCGACCTGACCCTCCGCCGTCACCTGCGCATAAAGCGTCATCTGGGTGAACGCGGGCCCGCGATGGATCAGCGCGCCGCCCGAGTTGTTGCACACACCGCCGAAGACCGATGAGCCGATGCAGGACGAACCGATCACCGAATGCGGGTTGCGGCCAAGCGGCGCGAGCGTCTTTTCCAGCTTGAAGAGCGTCGCACCTGGCAGACAAACAACCTGCGCGCCACCCTTGATGACATGAATGCGGTCCATCCGCAGCGTGCTGATAATGACGATCTCGCGGTCATAGGTGTCGCCGTCGGGTGTCGAGCCGCCGGTGATCCCGGTGTTGGCCGCCTGCATCAGCACGATCTTTCCGGCGGCGACGCAGGCATTCAGCACACGCCACTGCTCGATCAGGCTGCCCGGCCGCACGACGGCAAGCGCCGGGCCCTCGCCGAAGCGGAAGCCCCTGCGGAACCGGCGGGTGCTTGAGGGTTTGGTCAGCACATGGGCCGCGCCAACGATCCGCTTCAGGTCGGCAATCAGCTGGACATTCGCGGCGGGGGCGGCAGGCTGCGGGGCGGTGACGATCGGGCGCGAGAGGGGCATCGGGGTCTCCAGCGAAGTCGGAAGCGGGGCGCGACCCGGCCGGGCGGCTTGGGTCAGACGGCCCGATCGAAATGGTGCATCTGCTATATCCACCCAAGCGCACGGCAGCGCATGTTGGCTGTTGTTGGACTTTGTTGGACGCCTGGACTGCCGCTGGATCGGATCGCGGTTTCAGGCAATCTTCCACGCGTCGCATCCGAGGAGCGCCGCATGGACATCGTCACCAACTCCCTCGTCCTTTTGGCTGCGGTGGTGCTGAGCGCCGGACTCGGCCGGGCCCCCGGGCTGGCGATGCCACGGCCGCTGGTGCAGATCGCGCTCGGCGCCGCAATCGCCGCGGTGGCGCCTCTCGGGTTCACGCTCAATCCTGACGTCTTCTTTCTGCTCTTCCTGCCCCCGCTGCTTTTCCTCGATGGCTGGCGCATCCCGAAAGCCGGGCTGCGGCGTGATCGCGGAACCATTGTCGCTTTGGCCTTCGGACTGGTCTTCTTCACAGTGTTCGGGCTCGGCGTCTTCGTCCATGCGATCCTGCCCGCGGTGCCGCTTTCTGTTGCCTTCGCGCTCGCCGCCGCGGTCTCGCCGACCGATCCGGTGGCGGTTACCGCGATCGCTCAGCGCGTGCCGGTTCCGCCGCGCCTGCTTGCCATCCTGGAGGGGGAGGCGCTGCTGAACGATGCCTCCGGTCTGGTCGCGATGCGCTTCGCCGTCGCCGCGGCGATGACCGATCCGGTCTCGCTATCGCGGGCCGGCCTCGGTTTTCTCTGGCTGGTGGTCGGGGGGCTTGGCATCGGGTTTTGCCTGACCTGGGCCGTGGTCGGGTTGAAGAACCAGGTTTCCCGCCGGCTCGGCGAGGAGGCCGACGCTCAGATTCTGATCAGTCTGCTCCTGCCATTTGGGGCCTATCTGATCGCGGACCGGATCGGCGCCTCGGCCATTCTCGCCGCCGTCGCCGCCGGCCTGGCGATGAGCCGGGCAGAGCAGTCGGGCAAGGCCCTGCCGTTGACCCGGATCCGGCGCGCGGCCGTCTGGACGACGATCGGCTTTGCCGCCAATGGGGTTATGTTTGTCTTGCTCGGGGAGCAACTCCCGGAGCTCGTCGAGAATGCCAGCGCGACCATGCGAAGTCTCGATCACAGGTCTCCCATCTGGCTACTCGTCTACGTGATCGCGATCGGCATTGCCCTCACCGCGTTGCGGTTTCTTTGGGTTTGGGCCTCGCTCCGGCTCGTGCTTTTTCGCGCCCGGAATGGTCTGGGCGCAGCTCATGTCCCGGGGCTGCGGCTGGTTGCGGCAACAGCGCTTGCAGGCGTGCGCGGCGCGGTGACGCTGGCCGGCATTCTCACGCTCCCCTTGAGCGATGCCACCGGCGCACCTTTTCCGGGCCGCAACCTCGTCGTGCTGATCGCCGCAGGCCTCATTCTGATGTCGCTGATCGCGGCGAGCGTCGGCTTGCCGCTCCTGCTCCGCGGGTTGGCGCTGCCGGCTGCAGCGGAGGATGAGGGCGAAGCGGCGGCGCGTCTTGCGGCGGCGCGTGATGCGATCGCGGCTGTCATTCGAACCCGGGACGGCCATGCCAGCGTGGAAGGCGGCCCCGGCTTTCACACGGCGGCAGCGGAGCCTGTCCTGAGCTTTTACGAGCGCCGTATCGCGGGACTGACGGCCGGCATCCCGGGCGCAAGCGATCATGTGAGCAGGCTCGAACATGCGTTTTGGCTCGCGGCAATCCGTGCCGAGCGGCGCACGATCTATGAATGCGCCCGTGCCGGCCGCTTGTCGGATAGCCTTGCCCGGCAGATGGTACGGGAGCTTGATCTGGTCGAGTTGCGCCTTGCGGACAGTGACGATTTGAACCGCCCCGGGATTGCCGGAGGCCGTTTGTCCTAAGTTACGCCGCCATCTCCGGCTCAGCGAGCTTGGCGTAGAAGCGGTCCTCGGCTTCGGCCGGCGGGATATAGCCGATGGGCTCCTGCAGCCGGCGAATGTTGAACCCGTCCACCCGGGTCACTGCCAAACCAGCCGCATGAATTCTGTTCGGCGATAGGGGGGCACTCCACGACGGGGTCAAGTTTGCGCGCTGTTTGACACGGCATCCCCCAACGGATTCCGAATTCGATGAAAATGCTCTAGTCGGACAGGGAAAGCGCAGGTTCGGCATGCGCCCGCCACTGCCGCGCATAATCGGCGAGTTTCATCTCCAGCGGAACAACTGTACCGGTCTGTGAGTGCGCAGAAGATGGCTGGCGGGACGCTGCCAGACCTGCCGCGCCGAGACTGGTTCCGGTTCGCCCGAGACTGGCGAAAACGGGCCGCCCGACGGCCGCACGCAGCATCTTCAGGTAGTCGGCATTGGCGGCGAACGGTCCCTCGGCGATGACCGGACCTGCAGCACCGATGAGGTCGAGGCAGGTCGCGGTCATGAGGGCGAGGTGGTAGGAGAGGGCAAGCAGCCGAGTGCCCGGCGTCAGTGTTTCCTCCGGAACGGTCCAATGCCCCTCGGCGTTCGGAAACGGCCCGGAGCCCTGCGGGACCGAGGGCATCAGCATGACCGCCTCGTGGACGACGCGGGTGCGATCGTCCTCGCTGATCGGGGTGTCGTCTTGCGGTCTCAAGAGCTCATAGCACCGCCCGCCCATGAAGCGGGCTGACGGAACCGGGTCACCGAAGGCATTGACATTGATCAGTGTGTCCCGCACCTCGTCGAGCAGTTTCGCCTCTGCACCGATCGCCATCGAAATGACCCAGGTGCCTGTCGAGACGACGGCGAAGGGTGCCTCCGCCGATTTCAGATGCGGCAGCAGCGAGGCGTTGGAATCGTGGATGCCGCAGAAAACGGGCGTTGCGGGGGAAAGACCGGTGGCATTGGCGACGTCCGGCAAGATGGCACCGAGGACATCGCCGGCCTTGCGCATGGGCGCCATTTTTCCGCGCCAGCGCTCGCGGTCGACGAGCGAGGAATAGTCGCGTTTACCGGGCGCCCAGAGATCCGTGTGGCAGCCCCAGCTCGTCACCTCGGAGGCGAGGACGCCTGTCAGGCGGAAGGCCCAGTATTGCGGATACGGCAGGATGGTCGCCGTCTTCGCAAACTCGTCTGGAAAGCTGGCCTGCAGCCAGAAAAGCTGCGCGCCGATATTGAGGCCGGCGGGGAGGCGCGGTGAGCCGGTCTCGGCAAAGGGCGGGCGAGCAGCCGCATAAGCCTCCGCCAGCGTATCCGGGCCGGCGAACTCATAGTCGAGAACGGGCAGGGCCAGCCCTCCCGTCTCGTCCAGCAGCACGGCCGTCGCGCCATGGGTGGTGATGGAGATGGCGTCGACACCCGCCTCGCGGTTGATCTCGCCAAGCGACGACAGGATGAAGGGCCAGAGGCTCTCGACGTCTGCATGGGGGTAGGGCGCTACATCGACGGGCCTGTTGGGCATGGATCGGTGCAGAAGCTCGGCCCCGGCCTTCAGGTCGACCAGAACAACCTTGGCGTTCGTCTTGCCGATGTCGATGACGGCGACGCGCCGAAGGGCCTTGGGTTCGGAAGGCATGGCTCAGGCGGTCCGGCCAGCAAGGCGCGTCTTCGCTCGCCCATAGAGGATCGGCAGCGCGATCACCCCGATCAGCATCAGGCCGATGAAGATCGACATGACGATGCCGGGAACGTTCAGCAGCCCGAAGCCGAAGGTCACCATGCCCATGATGAAGGCGGCGATCACGACGCCGACGATTGTGCCGGAGCCGCCGAGGATGCTGACGCCGCCGAGAACCACCATCGTCACCACCTCGAGTTCCCAGCCAACGGCGATCGAGGGCCGGGTCGAGCCGAGCCGTGAGGTCAGGCAGACCGCGGCAAGCCCCGACATGACGCCGGTGAGGAGAAAGAGCAGGAATTTCACCCGTCCGACCCGCACGCCGGAGAAGGTGGCGGCGACCGGGTTGTTGCCGATGGCGAGCACGACGCGGCCAAAGCTCGTCATCTGGAGCAGCACCGCGTAGACGACGGCCATGACGGCGAAAAGGACGAATTCGAAGGAAAAGACCCACCAGACGTAACCCTGGCCGAAATAGGCAAAGCTGGCCGGATAGCCCGTGTAGGCCTGATCGCCGAGGACAATATAGGCGATGCCGCGAAAGAGGCTCATGGTGCCGATGGTCACCACGATGGACGGAAGGCAGAGCCCGGTCACCAGAAGTCCGTTGACCGCGCCGCAGGCGAGCCCGGTGGCAAGGCCGATGAGCACCAGCATCGGCGTATCGAAGCCGAGCTGGACGGCAAAGCCCATCGCGGTCGAGGCGAGAGCGATGATGGAGGCGACGGAAAGATCGATCTCGCCGGAAATGATCACCAGCGCCATGGCGAAGGCGATGAGGGCCTTTTCGGTGAAGTTGAAGGTCGCGTCCGAAAGGTTCCATGGATCGAGGAAATAGGGCGAGGCCAGCGAGTTGGCGATGAAGGCGAGGATCGCCACCACGATGAGCAGGCTTTCCCAGCTCTTCAGCCAGCGCGACAGCGGGCTGTGCAGGCGGTCGGGAACGGTCCGGGCAGGCGTTGCGCTGGTCGTCATGTGGCGTGCTCCGCCTTTTTCAGGATCACGCGGCCCGTGCGCCGCTCGCTGCGCGCGTTGACGGCGACGGCGATGATGATGACGGTGCCGGAGATCGCGAGCTGCCAGAAGGGCGAGATGTCGATCACAGGCAGGGCGTTCTTGATGATGCCGAGGAAGAGCGCGCCGAGCACCGCGCCCGGAACCGAGCCGACGCCGCCGGCGATCGAGACGCCACCGATGACGCAGGCGGCAACCACGTCGAGTTCGAAGCCGCCCGCGATGTCGACATAGGCGACCGCATAGCGCGAGACCCAGAGGTAACCGGAAAGCCCCGCCAGCGCGCCCGCCAGCACATAGGCGATGAACTGCGTGCGCCCGACGCTGATGCCGGCATAGACGGAGGCATGCGGGTTGCCGCCGACCGCATAGAAGGCCCGGCCGATGGCCGTGCGTGTAAGCACCACCGCCATGATCACGATGACGACAATTGACATCCAGGAAAGGACGGGCAGGGGGCCGATGTCGGTCCGGGCGAAGGCCTTGAAGGCGTCGCTCATCTCGTGGGCGTTGATCCACGCGCCATCGGTCAGGAGGAAGATCACGCCCCGGAAGATGGTCATCGTGCCGAGGGTGACGACAATCGGCGGAATGTCGACCTTCCAGACGAGGAGCCCGTTGATCGCGCCGAGCAGCGTACCGACCGCGATCGCGACGAGGATGAGCGCAACGACGGGAACGTCCGGCATCGCGGAATTGATCATCGCCGCGACCATGCCGCAAAGGGCCAGATTGGCCGCGATGGAAAGATCGATGCCCTTGGTCAGGATCACCGCGGTCTGCGCGAGCGCCAGGATAATGAGGATCGCCGTGTCGTTGTAGACGTTGAGAAGGTTGCCGGGCGCAATGAAGGCGGGAAACCGTGTCGCGATCAGCGCGACGAGCGCGCCGATGGCGATCAGCAGCAGGAATTCGCGGGATTTGAACAGGCGTTGTGTCATCAGGCGGCCTCCCCGATGCCGGCGGCGGCCCGCACCAGCTTTTCGGCCGACAACTCGTCGCGCTCGAAGGTCGCCGCGATCCGCCCCCCGCGCATGACGATGACGCGGTCCGACATGCCCATGATTTCAGGGATTTCGGAGGACACCATGATGACGCTGAGCCCTTCGCTGGCCAGTTCGCTCATGAAGGCGTGAACGGCGGACTTGGACCCGATGTCGATGCCCTTGGTCGGCTCGTCGAGGATGATCACCTTCGGCTTCGTTGCCAGCCACTTGGCGATCACCACCTTCTGCTGGTTGCCGCCGGAAAGCGTTCCGACCGGCTGGTCGAGCGAGGCGGCGCGAAGGTCGAGACGCTCGGTGTATTCGCGGGCGAGGGAAAATTCCTCGGCAAGGCGCAGGAAGCCGTTCCTCGAGGTGCGGGCGAGCGAGGGCAGCGTCACGTTCTGGAAGATCGGCATCGCACCGATCGCACCCTGCTTGCCGCGCTCCTCGGGCACATAGACGATGCCCTGCCGGATCGCCTCGTCGGGCGAGCGGATGACCGCAATTTCGTCGTCAATGCGCACCGCGCCGGCGGCGGGTTTCGTGACGCCGATGAGCGCCTGCATGAATTCCGACCGCCCGGCGCCGACAAGGCCGTAGAAGCCGAGGATCTCGCCGCGCCTTAGCGTGAAGTTGATGTCCTCGAATTCCGTCGGATGCCGGTATCCGGCGACGGTGAGCACCGGCCCGCCAATTTTGACATCGATCTTCGGGAAGACGGCGCCGACCTCGCGGCCGACCATCAGCCGCACGAGTTCATCCGGCCCCGTCTCGGCGATGAGACCCGCGTCGACCATCTGGCCGTCGCGGAAGACGGTGTAGCGGTCAGCGATGCGGAAGATTTCATCGAACTTGTGGCTGATGAAGAGGATGGCCTTGCCTTCGGACTTCAGCCGCTCCACGAGGTCGTAGAGTTCCTCGATTTCCTTGTGCGAAAGGGCGGCCGTCGGCTCATCCATGATGACGACGCTGGCGTTGACCGAAAGCGCCCGCGCGAGGGCCACGAGATGACGGTTGGCGATGCCGAGGTCGCGCAGGCGGTGTCCCGGATCGATGTTCGCGCCGATGCGTTTCAAAAGCTCCCTGGCGCGGCGGTTCATCTCGCGCCAGTCGATGAGGCCGAAGCGGCCGCGCGGTGCATGGCCTAGAAAGATGTTCTCCGCGACGGACAGCTCGTCGAAGAGCACGGTTTCCTGGTGGATCGCCGTGACACCGGCATCGGCCGCGGCCTGCGCGCTCGGGAAGGTCCGGACCTTGCCGCCGACGCGGATCGCGCCTTCATCCGGCTGGTAGATGCCAGTGAGGATCTTGACGAGCGTCGACTTGCCCGCGCCGTTTTCGCCCACCAGCGCGGTCACCTGCCCGGGAAAGAGGTCGAGCGAGACGTCGCACAAGGCCTTCACACCGGGAAAGCTCTTGGAGATGCCTTCAAGGCTGATCGCCGGAGCGGCGTCGCTGTCGACATGGAGGACTGTCTGTCGCTGCAACACGGGGGCTATCCAGTCGGTTTCGCGTCTAAGTTTGGTTAGGGCGAGGTCGGTTCGCCGTCCGCCTCTGCATTTGCGACGTTCCCGGCCTCTCCGTCGTCATTCCCGCTTTCGCGGGAATGACGACAAAGGGCGTTCGAGGATCAGGGCGAGAGGCGTTTGGCTCCCAAGCGTCCTTGCTGCCGGCCGGCGGTGCGTTCCGCCGGCCGGTCTCGCAATCGCGGCCGATCAGAAGATCTTGGCGAACTCGTCGACGTTGCTGGCGTCGTAGATGAACGGGTCGGACATGGCGCCGGAATTGGTGTCGTCGAGCGTCACCTTGCCGATGCGTCCCATGTTGAGCTCGGCGCTGGGCTTGGCCTCTGCGCCGCCGATCAGGTCGTTGGCGATCATGGTTGCCGCATAGCCAAGGTCGATCGGGTTCCAGATCGCGAAGGACTTGGAGGACCCGGCGTGAACGTGGCCGGCCATTTCGGAGGGAAGGCCGAGGCCCGTGACGTTGACCTTGCCGACCATGCCGGCGTCTTCCACCGCCTGCGCCGCGGCAACGATGCCGACTGAGGTCGGCGCGATGATCGCCTTCAGGTTCGGGTAAGTCTTCATCAGGCCTTCCGCCTCGCGGTAGGACTTGTCGGCGAGGTCGTCGCCATAGACGGTCGCCACCACGTTGATGCCCGGATAGTTCGGCATCACCTTGTTCATCTCGGCGATCCAGGTGTTCTGGTTGGTCGCCGTGGCGGAGGCCGAGAGCACAGCGACGTCACCGCCGTCCGGCAGATTGTCGGCGGCCAGCTTGATGATCATGTTGCCGATGAGGGGATTGGACGAGGGGTTGAGGTGCATCATGCGCCCTTCCGGCGCGACGCCCGAATCCCAGGAAATGACCTTGATCCCGCGCTGCATGGCTTTCTTCAGGGTCGGCACCAGCGCGTCCTGGTCATTGGCCGAGACGGCGATGGCGTCCACCTTCTGGGCGATCAGGGCGTTGATCACCTCGATCTGGCCCTCGGCGGTCGTGTCGGTCGGGCCGGTGTAGATCACCTCGACGTCGCCGAGTTCCTTGGCCGCCTCGTTGGCGCCCTTGGCTGCGGCCTCGAAGAAACCGATGCCGAGCGCTTTGACGACAAGGGCGATCTTCTTGTCGGCGGCCTCGGCCACGTTGACAGTCATGACGGAGGCAACCGCGACGGTTGCCAGCAACAATTTGGCGAGTTTCATCCTTTTTCCTCCCTCTGGCGGGTCATTTGCCCGTTGGCTTTTTGGTTTTTCCTGTCAGGCCGGTTCGCTTCTGACCTCCGGCACACTCTGCGCATCGGCGACAATCAGGCTGCAGCCGGCGTTTTCCAGCATCGCGGCATCGCGGTCCTCGATCCCCGAATCCGTAATGACGGTTGCGATCCGTTTCAGACCGCAGAGAATGAGGCTCGAGCGCTGCCGGAACTTCGAGGAATCGGCCAGAACCACCAGTTCGTCGGCTTGGTCGACCAGCTTCTGCTCCGCCTGGATCAGCAGCGGATCGGTTTCCATCAATCCGAGCGGCCCGAGGCCCTGCGCGCCCATGAACATCCGCCGCGCCCAGAAATTGCGCGTTACGTCATTCTCGAAGGGGCTCAGGATGATGTTCTGCTCGCGGTAGATCACCCCGCCGGAGAGCATCACCGTGTTCTTCGAATGCTTCAAAAGGTGCTCGGCGATCGGGAACGAGTTGGTGAAGACCTGAAGCCGCCGGTTCGCGAGGAAATGCACCATCTGGAAGGTCGTCGTCCCGCCGTTGATGATGATCGACTCGCCATCCTCGCAAAGAGCCACCGCTTCGCGTGCGATCGCCTGCTTTTCCCTCGCGTGCTTGGTTGCATTGACCGAGAAGGGCCGGCCGGCCAGTCCGACGAACTGCGGCGGACTGAGCGCCTCCGCACCGCCGCGCACCCGGCGCAGGCGCTTTTGCACGTGCAGCGCGGCGATGTCGCGCCGGATCGTGGCTTCCGAGCTTTCGGTCAGATCGACCAGTTCGGCGACCGTCACCATCGGCTTTTCCTGGACGGCCGACAGAATGATCCGATGACGCTCACGTTCGTGCATGACACCTCCCATTTCGATCATCTAGGCATCTGTTTCGAGCACTGTCAATCACAAACAATCACTAAATCGCTTTATTGCGCCGCAATATGACTGAAAATGATTGTTTGTGATTGACATGGTGCCATGTTTGGCGGATTTTGGCGGCGTGGAGGGCGGCGGAGACAGAAGCGATCGGCATCGGCCGGTCCATTCGAAGCAAGAAATTCCGCCATGGTTTCAATCTTCCTGGGAGCCGCGATGTCGGCCGGCGTTCTGCCGGTGAGCGACGTCTTGCCGTTCGAACGATCTTGAAGGAATGCAGCGATGCTGACGAGAAATCCGGGTGCCCGTCTTGAGAACCTCTGGGACGAGGCAAGGGCGGCGAGCATGACGGAGGCCGAACGGCTGATCTACCGCTCCAATCTTCTCGGCTCCGACAAGCGAGTCACGAATTACGGCGGCGGCAACACGTCGGCCAAGGTTATGGAAAAGGACCCGCTGACGGGCGGGGAGGTCGAGGTGCTCTGGGTCAAGGGCTCGGGCGGCGACGTTGGCACCATCAAGCGCGACGGCTTTTCGACCCTCTACATGGACAAGCTGCGCGCGCTGAAGGACGTCTACCGCGGTGTCGACTTCGAAGACGAGATGGTCGGCTATCTGCCCCACTGCACCTTCAATCTCAATCCGCGTGCCGCCTCCATCGATACGCCGCTGCATGCCTATGTGCCGAAGCCGCACGTCGATCACATGCACCCCGATGCGATCATCGCGATTGCCGCCTCCGCCAACAGCCGGGAACTGACGCAGAAGATCTTCGGCGACGAGATCGGCTGGCTGCCCTGGAAGCGTCCCGGCTACGAACTGGGCCTCTGGCTTGAAAAATTCTGCCTGGAGAACCCAGACGCGCGCGGCCTCGTGCTGGAAAGCCACGGGCTTTTCACCTGGGGCGACACCGCAAGGGAAAGCTACGAGACGACGATCGAGATCATCAACAAGGCGATCGCCTGGTTCGAGGAAGAAATCACCGGCGAGGTCTTCGGCGGCCAGAAGGTCCCGACGTTGGAGCCCGCCGAGCGCCGCAGCGTCGCGAGCCGCCTGATGCCGGTGATCCGCGGGTTAATTGGGGCAGACGAGGGCAAGCTCGGCCATTTCGACGACAGCGCTGCCGTGCTCGAATTCGTCGGTTCCAATGCGCTGGAGAGCCTCGCGGCGCTGGGCACGAGCTGCCCCGACCATTTCCTGCGCACCAAGATCCGCCCGCTGGTGATCGATTTCGATCCCGCACACCCGGATATCGAGAAGACCGTCGTCGGCCTTCCCGCCGCCATCGAGGCTTACCGGGCGGACTATGCGGCCTATTACGAGCGCTGCAAGCGCGAGACGAGCCCGGCGATGCGCGACCCGAATGCCGTCGTCTATCTCGTGCCCGGCGTCGGCATGATCACCTTCGCCAAGGACAAGGCAACGGCGCGCATTTCCGGCGAGTTCTATGTCAACGCCATCAACGTCATGCGCGGCGCCTCCTCGGTCTCCACCTATTGCGGCCTGCCGGAGCAGGAGGCCTTCGACATCGAATACTGGCTGCTGGAGGAAGCAAAGCTCCAGCGCATGCCGAAGCCGAAGGCGCTTGCCGGCAAGATCGCGCTCGTCACCGGCGGGGCAGGCGGCATAGGCAAGGCAACGGCGGCACGGCTCGCCCGCGAGGGCGCCTGCGTCATGCTCGCCGACATCGACGAGCCGGCGCTGGATGCCGCCAAGGACGAACTCACCTCGGCCTTCGGGGCTGACAACGTGCGCAGCGTCGTCATGAATGTCGTCTCGGAAGACGCGATCGAGACCGGCTACAAGGATTGCATCGTCGAATTCGGTGGCCTCGATATCCTCGTCTCCAATGCCGGGCTGGCATCGTCCGCCCCCATCGAGGAAACCTCGCTGGCGCTGTGGAACAAGAACATCGACATTCTCGCTACGGGCTATTTCCTCGTCTCGCGCGAGGCCTTCAAGCTTTTCCGCACGCAGAAGATTGGCGGCAACGTCGTCTTCGTTGCCTCCAAGAACGGTCTTGCCGCCTCGCCCGGCGCTTCGGCCTATTGCACCGCCAAGGCGGCCGAAATCCACCTTGCCCGCTGTCTGGCCCTGGAAGGGGCGTCGGCCGGCATCCGTGTCAACGTGGTGAACCCGGACGCTGTGTTGCGCGGCTCCAAGATCTGGACCGGCGAATGGAAGGAGCAGCGCGCGGCGGCCTACAACATGGGTGTCGACGAACTGGAGGCGCACTACCGCGACCGCTCGATGCTGAAGCGCAGCGTCTATCCGGAGGACATCGCCGAGGCGATCTACTTCTTCGCCTCCGACATGTCGGCCAAATCGACCGGCAACATCGTCAACGTCGACGCGGGCAACGCCCAGTCCTTCACGCGTTGAGGGCGGGATAAGATGACCAGCATGATTTCCGCCAGCGTGATCGACGCTGACAACGAGGGCCGTCTTGCCGCCCTTCGTACCGACTACGACCGCCTCGGCGAGACACTTGCCCGGCGCGGGATCGCCATTGATGACATCAAGCGGAAGGTCGCGGCCTATGGCGTTGCCATCCCGTCCTGGGGCGTTGGAACGGGCGGAACCCGCTTTGCCCGCTTTCCAGGGGCAGGCGAGCCGCGCGGCATCTTCGACAAGCTGGAAGACTGCGCTGTCATTCACGAACTGACGCGGGCAACGCCGACAGTGTCCCTGCACATTCCGTGGGACAAGGTGGGCGACCTTTCGGCGTTGAAGCAACGCGGCGACGACCTCGGTCTCGGCTTCGATGCCATGAATTCCAACACCTTTCAGGACCAGCCGGGGCAGGGCCGCTCCTATAAGTTCGGCTCGCTGTCGCACACCGACGCGGCAACGCGCGCGCAGGCCGTCGAGCATAATCTTGAGTGCATCGAGATCGGCAAGGCGCTCGGGTCGAAAGCGCTCACGGTCTGGGTCGGCGATGGCTCCAATTTCCCCGGCCAGAGCCATTTCATCCGTGCCTTCGAACGCTATCTCGACGCGATGAAGTCGATCTACGCGGCGTTGCCGGATGATTGGCGCATCTTCACCGAGCACAAGATGTTCGAGCCGGCCTTCTATTCGACCGTCGTTCAGGACTGGGGCACCAACTACCTGATCGCGCAGGAATTGGGGCCCAAGGCATTCTGTCTCGTCGACCTCGGCCACCATGCGCCGAACACCAATATCGAGATGATCGTTGCTCGCCTCATTCAGTTCAAGAAGCTTGGCGGCTTCCACTTCAACGACAGCAAATACGGCGACGACGATCTCGATACCGGCTCGATCGATCCCTACCGCCTGTTCCTCGTCTTCAACGAACTGGTGGACGCGGAGGTGAGCGGAGCCCCGGGTTTCGATCCCGCCCATATGCTCGACCAATCGCATAATGTCACCGATCCGATCGAGAGCCTGATGGTGAGCGCGACGGAAGTTGCCCGCGCCTATGCGCAGGGCCTGCTCGTCGACCGCAAGGCCCTTGGCGGCTACCAGCAGGACAACGACGCTCTCATGGCTTCGCAGACGCTGAAGGCGGCTTTCCGCACCGACGTTGAGCCAATCCTCGCCATGGCACGGCTGGAAAGCGGCGGCGCCATCGATCCGGTCGCCTGCTACCGCGCTAGCGGCTATCGCGCCAAAGTCGCGGCGGAACGCCCGGCGGTCACGAGCGGCGGTGGCGGAATCGTCTGAACGGCAAACGGAGACGGGACATGGAGACGATTGCCTTCCGGATGATCCTCCATCCGGGCATGGCGGAGGAATACAAGCGCCGCCATGACGACATCTGGCCGGACCTTTCCAAGGTTCTGAAGGACGCCGGCGTTTTCGACTATTCCATCTGGCTCGACGAGGAGACGAACCACCTCTTCTCCGTCCTGAAGCGCTCGCCGGATCACGACATGGCCTCGATCCCATCCAATGCCATCGTGCGCAAATGGTGGGACTACATGGCCGACATCATGGCGGTCGAACCGGGCAACCGGCCGGTCGAGGTTCCGCTCACGAAGATGTTTCATCTGCCCTGAGAGACTGTGCGCAGCGCACGGGTGTCCGACCTGTAGAGGCAAATGGCCCTGATCTTTTCGGCAATGGCATCGCTCTATCCGGAACGGCGCATTGGATGTTCGATCGCGGCCTGATCGGCCTTTCGGATGACCTGGATATTTTGATTTCGCGACAAACCAGTGATCGTGAGAGCATAGAGGGTCTGATCAACAAGTCCGGCAGGGCGATTATGCCATCGCGACCATACGAGCGGCCTCACCCGCATTTTCTCCAGTGGCATCGAGAGAATTGCTTCAAGATTTGAATGATTTGTTTTCAGATCGTGGCCATAGCGGTTCGATTCCGGTTGAGGCAACCACCCCCTCCACTTGGACGGCACGCATTGTGAAGCGGCAAGCGTTCGGCGCCGATTGGCGCCGAGTCTTGATGGACATCACGCTATTGAGGCACAGCCATCATGGCGGGAAACACGCTGAAGGCAGAGCCG
This sequence comes from Hartmannibacter diazotrophicus, assembly GCF_900231165.1. GTDB lineage: Bacteria > Pseudomonadota > Alphaproteobacteria > Rhizobiales > Pleomorphomonadaceae > Hartmannibacter > Hartmannibacter diazotrophicus. The sequence continues at coordinate 4,015,088 of NZ_LT960614.1, read as the reverse complement.
CATATATAGACTGGCAAATCGATGATACCTGCGATTACCGGCAGCAATATTTGCAACGCGCTGTTCTGTCAGCACGTTGCGACCAACTGCTGCTTTGGACGGGGGCAAGACTTACGGTGTCGTCCGCTTGATGGATGCCTGGGAACCGGACCGAGAACAAAGATCATGTGCGCGGCTGTGTGAGCGCTAAGGCGACCGTGGAAGCGGCGAGGGCCGCAGTAAGAGTCAGGGGCCCGATCGCGCCATAGCGATCGACGATAAAGCCGCCCAAGACCGCGCCGATGGTGATCGCGACCTGAAACGAGACGACCATCAGGCTGCCGGCTGCCTCCAAGGCGTCTGGGGCACTACGGGACAGGTTGGTCGGAAGGACGACCGGTGCCATTCCGAAGGCGAAGCCCCAAAGCGTGACGAGGATGAAGGCGACGCCGATATGCGTGCCCCAAAGCACCAGGGCGAACGATGCAGACGTCATCAGCACCGCGTTGACAGCGAGCGCCATGTGAATACTGGCGTCCGCCAGCCGCCCGCCAGCAACGTTGCCGACGACGGAGGCAATGCCAAATCCAAGCAGCGCGAGAGCAATGGGACCGGTTTCAAGTAGCGTCACCTGCTCGAGGAAAGGCCGTACATAGACCGAGCCGGCGAAATGCCCCGTCATCAAAAGAAGAATTGCCAGCATTCCCAGCTGAACTCCACGCCGCCGGGTCAGCCGGAAAACGTCGGAAAGACTGTTGCTTTTACTAGCAGGCAGCGTTGGCAAGCTCACGATCTGCAACAGCATGGCAATCGCGGCCAGCCCGGCTGTCATCGTCATGGCACTACGCCAGCCTATCCAGTCGCTGATCACTGCACCAATCGAAGGCGCCGCGATCGTGGCCAGAGAGACGCCGAGCGTGACGATGGCCATCCCTCGACCTGTGGCATTGGCGCCGACCAGTCTGGAGACGACCGCAACCGAAAGCGCCCAAAAGCCGCTCAGCGCAATGCCGAGCCCGGCGCGTCCCAAAAGCAGTAGCCAGAAATCCGCGGCGAAGGCTGCAAGAATATTGGAGCCAATCGCCAACGCACTGAGGCCCACGAGCACCGTCTTGCGGTTCAGTTTGCCGATCAGGACATTGCTGAGCAAGGCTGTGACGGCGCCCACGGAAGCAGTGGCGGTAACGACCTGTCCGGCTGTTCCCTCGCTGATCGCGAGGTCGCGTGCCATGGGCGTCAGCAGGCCCGCCGGCAAAAATTCTGCCGATACAAGCGCGAAACTGGTGGCCGCCAGCGAAAGAACCGCGAACCAGGTGGCAGGGCTCCACGCGGCCGGTTCGGTGTTCTCGAGATCCAGCTCAGCGCTGGTAAGGGAGGATGATGTGTCGGTCATAGAAGTATCTCCGAAGGACAGAGACACTTCATAGAGGCGCAATATGGGACGGTATGTAGCTTAAAATCCGAAATCCATGGCCGTTCGTCCGGAAATGGTGCGACGCACCACACCGGGGGAGACTTTGGTGGTGCGCTTGAAGGCACGAGCAAAGGATGCTTCGGACTCATAGCCGAGGCGTGAGGCGACCTCGGCAACCGATATGCCGCCTTGCTCCAGCAATTCATGAGCGAGCTGCATGCGCAGACGGGTCAGATAGTGTGCCGCGCCTTCGCCCAAGACATCGCTGAAGCGTTTGGCAAAGATCGAGCGCGACTGGCCTGCCACACCGGCGAGGCTTTCAAGAGTCCAATTATGGCCAGGTTCCCGGTGCATGGCCGCCAGGACACGCCCAAGGTGGGGATCGCGGATGGCGGCAAGCCAACCGGTGGTCGCCGTTCCGCTGCAGTTGACCCAGCAGCGTATGAGCCTTGCCGCGAGCAGGTCGGCCATACGGGACAGGACTGTCGCGCTTCCGATCTGGGGCTGTGAGGCCTCTGCCGTCATGGCCGTCAGCAGGGGGCCGACGATTGGATCATTCCCGGCCACATCGCAGCCCTTGATGATCGGCGGCATCAGGGCGATCAAAGGGTCAAGGGCATGCGCTGTCAAAGTCATGGAGCCGCAGAAAAGGGTGTTGGTCACACCCGTTCCTTCCCGCACCACTTCGCAAACATTGCTGCCGAGCTTTGTTATGTGACAGCTTTTCAGCGACTCGCCTTCAACATCGGGCGCGCTTGCCAATCGATGCGCGGTGCCTTGCGGCAGCAGCACCAGATCGCCATCGTTCAACTGCTGCCATCCCTGGACATCGGTGTGAATCCAGCACGGACCCTGACCGATGAAGTGAAAGCGAAGCAGTTGCTGGTGCGGAAAGGTGATGCTCCAGGGGTGCTGGAGTTCGCAGCGCCCATAACTGACCCCGCTCAGACGAAAGTCCTGCAGGACTTCGCTGAGCGCATCCATCGGGATATGTGATGGCGACAAATGCCGGGACGAATGGTCAAGCATCTGGCGAAAATATGCCCCGAACGTCTGTCACGCAAGAGCTTTGGTGCCGCGAGATCGTCGTCTTCCGGCAGTGCTATAATCTGCTGAACTCGTGCGCAGTTCGATACCAATAGCGGTCTCTCTGTCCGCCATTCTTTCCATTCGACAATTTGGCTTCTAGGCCGTCCCGGCGGCACTCGGCGAGTGCCCTGATCCTTGCCGCGGTCTTCGTCCGGGATTGGCCGGATTTTCCTGCAAGCTGCCTCGGGTGCGAGGGCTGCCGGGCGAGGGCTTCCGGTCATGCGGACCCGCTCAGGCGATCGTCGTTCCGAAGATCGTGCCGATGCCTGCTGTTGCCGCCATCGCGAGTGCGCCCCAGAAGGTGACGCGGGCCGTGGCCTTGCCGACGTTGGCGCCGCCCGCTCTGGCGCCAACCGCGCCGAGAGCTGCGAGGAAGACGAGAGACGCGCCTGACACGAGCGGAACGATCAGATCGGCGGGGGACAGCAGGGCGCTCGCCAGAGGCAGCGACGCGCCGATGGCAAAGGTGGCGGCGGAGGTGAGCGCAGCCTCGACGGGGCGGGCCGCCGTTGCCTCCACGATGCCCAGTTCGTCTCGGGCGTGGCTGCCGAGCGCGTCCTTTTCCGTCAGCTGCCTTGCCACCTCAAGGGCCAGTTTCGGCTCAAGACCCCGGGCGACATAGATGTCGGCAAGCTCCTTCAGCTCGAACTCCGGCTGTTCGATGAGTTCGCGGCGTTCGCGGGCAAGGTCGGCCTCTTCGGTGTCGGACTGGGAACTCACCGAGACATACTCGCCGGCCGCCATCGACATCGCGCCGGCAACCAGGCCGGCCGTCCCGGCCAGCAGAATTTCGCCGGTGGACGTGGCGGCGGCGGCAACGCCCACGACAAGGCTTGCGGTGGAGACGATGCCGTCGTTGGCGCCCAGCACGGCGGCGCGCAGCCAGCCGATGCGCGAGACCAGGTGGCTCTCGGGATGAAGATGCAGACGCGGCACGTTTTATCTCCGGATTTGGATTGCCAGTGAGAGCCTATCAAGCCTCCAGGGAGGCCTGTCGAGCGTGGATTCCCGTAGATGGGGCTGCTTCGGGCGCGAAACGTCCGGTGCCGTGCTCGGCAAGTTCTCCGGTTTCGGTGCGCACGATCATCAGCGCCTCAAGACCCTGACGCTCCGCATAGGCGAGCCCCTCGTCCTCGCCCATCACCATCAGGGCGGTCGCGGCCGCATCGGCGGCCATCGCGCTTGGCGCCAGAACGGTGACCGAGGCAAGCCGGCTGCAGACCGGCTGGCCGGTTCTCGGGTCGACGGTATGGGAGATGCGGCCCGTCTCGTCCTCGCGCCAGTGGCGATAGTCGCCCGAGGTCGCGACGGCGCAGTCCGACAGCGTGACGACGCCGTGGATGGCTCGGACCGCCGGATCGGGCCGTTCGAGGGCGACCGACCACGGCGAGCCGTCCGGCTTTTCGCCGCGCGCCCGCATCTCGCCGTCGATCCCGACGAGATAGGAGGCGATGCCGGCCTCGTCCAGGACGCGGGCGAGCTCGTCGACGCCGAAGCCCTTGGCGATACCCGACAGGTCGAGGGACATCGGCCCATGCTTGAGGACCCGGCTTCGCAGCGCGTCCACGTCCAGCAGGTCCATGCTCAAGGTCGCGGGCGTTCCGGCAAGATCGCCGGGACGTCCGGCATGGGAGCCGAAGCCCCATTCGGCGACCGCGCGGCCGACACCGATGTTGAAGGCGCCGCCGCTTGCCCGGCCAATCCGGAGCGAGACGTCGAGGACGGTCGCCAGGTTGGCGGGCACCTCGATCCACGATCCGGTTCCGGCGCGGTTGAGGCGCATGAGATCGGAGCCCGGCTTCCAGGTCGACATCTGGTTGTCGACCGCGCCGACGGCGGCAATCAGGTCGGCGCCGATCTCCAGCGGATCGTCCAGCCCGTCGTCGAACCAGACGGCGGTCCAGCGGCTTCCCATGGTCGGGCCGTTGAGGCTGACGCGCCGGGGCTCGGCAGTCTCGTTGTGATCAATAGACGTCTTCGACATAACGTCCTTCCTTTCTGAGGGCCTCGACGGTGAGCCCGAGGGGCCCCAGCACGCCGGAGAAAACCTCCGCGACGCCGGCGGCCATGTCGCGTCCGCCGCAGACCATCACCTGAGCGCCCGTAGCGATCAGGCCGCGAACAGTTTCTGCGTCGGCGGCGAGGCGGTCCTGGACGTGCGATCCGGCGGGCAGGCGCGAGAAGGCCGTGTGAAGACCGGTCAGCCGGCGGTCGGTCAGCCAGTTCTTCAGGTCCGGCTCGTAGAGGAAGTCCGAGGCCGGATTGCGGGCGCCGAACCAGAGGTGGATCGGCCGGTGGGTCTCGTTGCGGCGGATGAAGCCGGCGAGAGGGCCGATGCCCGTCCCCGCGCCCACCATGATGACCGGCGCCATGCCGGGCTGGGGGCGGAAGCCGGGGTTGCCGCGCACGAAGGCGTCGATTTCCTCGCCGACCTCAAGTCCGGTCAGGAAGGTGGAGCAGAGCCCGCCCGGATGCTTGCGCACGCAGATTTCCAGGATCCCGTCACGGGACGCGGAGGCGAGCGAATAGAAGCGGGCGACATTGTTCCCGGGCGGCAGGATGCCGACGAGGTCGCCGGCCTCGAAGCGCGGCAGGCGCGCGCCGAACAGCCTGCGGTGCAGCGACGGGCGGACTTCGCCGACACCGAACCGCAGCACGGCCGTATGGGCGTCGACGTCGATCCCATAGTCCCGCCGCTCGATGAGGCGCAGGCGGCAGGTGCGCGGCCGGGTCGGCACGTGGTGAAGGTCTAGCGGCGTACCGAGCACGTGGCCGAGATCGACGCCCCACTTGGCGAAGGCCTGGGCCGACTGGCGATCGATCCGGGCGGTGTCGAGCAGGCGCTCCGCCCCCTTGGCGGCAAGGGCCCGGTCGGCCATGTCCGCAAAGCGGCAATAGTGGGCGAACTGACGGTCGCCGAAACCGAGCACGTAGTAGGTCCGAGCCGGTGCCGACTTCAGGTTTGCGAGGCGATCCAGGAAGCGCCGGGCCGAGGAGGGCGCCTCGCCGTCGCCATAGGTCGCGGTCAGGACGATCAGGCGGTCGGCATGGCGATAGACGGTGACGTCGTTCATCGCGCCGGTGTGGACCCGGTGTCCGGCCTTGGTCAGCGCCGCATGCAGCGTTCCGGCAAAGCCCCAGGTGCTGTTGCCCTCGCTGCCGACGAGGATCACCGTGTCCGCCGACTGGGCGCCGACATTGTGCGCGATGCGCGGCCGGGCGCGCCGGCGGGCGACCCAGATCACGAGACCCGTTCCGGTCATGATCGGGACGATCGAAGCGCTGGCGCCAAGGACGAGCGCGAGCCACCAGAGACCCTCGCCGGTGTGGAGGGCATAGATCCACTGGTAGGCGGTCTGGAAGGGCGTGTTCGTGGCGGCGGTCTGCACGGTGCCGGTGGCCGGATCGACGGTCATCTCGCCGCTGTCCGTCGTCAGGGTGAAGACATCCGACGGGTCGTCCGGATAGGGGAAGGTCAGCTGCCGAAGGTCGTTGAGGTCCACCGCCTTCAGGGCGGCAAGATCGCCGACGGGAAGCGTCTGGCCGCCGCTTGCCGAAGCGAAGGGCGCTTCGGCGGGCGAACCGTCGGGCAGGATTTCGAAGGTCGAGAGGGACAGGAAAAGGCCGGTCGCCGCCGAAAGCACCAGTCCGGCGACCGCGGCGCGGCCGAGTTCGCCATGCAGTCGCTGGCTCGGCGTACCGTGGATACGCCCGAGAAGCTTCTTCCAGCCGCCGAGCCGCTGGGCGAGCATAACCGCGCCGGACAGGCTGAGGATCAGCATCGCCGCCGCGCCGGCTCCGGCAAAGGCGCGGCCGGTGTCGCCGAGCAGGAGCTTGCGGTGGAGATTGGTGATCCAGAGCGTAAAGGCGGACGGCTCATAGGCGCCGGTCGACGCCCCCGAGCGAGGATCGACCGTCACCACGCCCGGACGATCGGGATCGAAATAGGTGACGACGATCTCGCCGGACGGCTTGCGCTTGATGTTTTCCACGCCCGGGATGTTCGCCTGAACCTTGCCGGCAAGATCCGCGACGCTGACCTCGCCGCGCGCAGGCACTGCCGCCTGCATGCGCTCCAGTGCCGGGTTGACCGAGAGCACCGCGCCCGTCGCCGCGATGAGCGCGACGAGAAGCGCGGCGATCAGGCCGGGGATCGAGTGGATGGTGCGAAACATGGGGGAGGTCCGCTCAGAAGCTGTAGGTGAAGGACTTGACGTAGCCGCGCCCGCCAACGGGCTTGCCGTTGCCGTCGCTCGTCAGGGGCACGACGACATCGCCGGGGTTCTCGCGCATGTTCTCCACGGCGGTGTCGACGTGGACCTCATAGCCCCCGTCGATGATCGTGTCGGCGAGATCGACCGAGATTTTCAGCGTGCGGCCGGCGCCGACGCTCGCTCCCGTGATGCCGTCGACTTCGGAAAGCCGGCCGCGAGAGGCCCGCAGCCATTCGGGCAGATGGCGGTAATATTTGGACCTGCCGCCCGCCATCCAGAGCGTGCCGACATAGGCGCCGGACTTGTCGGTGACATAGATGACGACATAGGCGCCGTCGCCGCCGTAGTTGGCCAGCGTGGTCTCGAACGTGACCTCGCGTGCGGAGGCGAGACCGGGAGCGGCAAGAACCGCGGCGGCGGCGATCGCCGGTGCGAAGAGTTTCATGGGAAATTCCTTCTGGCTGAGTGGTCCGAGGCGCTTACTGCACCTGGACTTTCGGGCGGGTCTTGCCGTTGAAGAGGCCGTTGTCGGGAACGGGAGCGTTGGGATCGACAGGCCCGTTCTGCGGAACCATCATGCCGCCCTCGTCATCATCGTCGTCGTCATCTTCGTGCTCGCCGCGGCGGCCGCCGTCGCGACCGTGATCGTCGTCTCCCCGGTAGCTTTCGCCGCGCCGCCCGTGGTCGTCGTCGCCGTCGCGATAGTCCATTGCCAGCACCTGGAGAGTGCCGGGGTCGACCTTCACGGCCATCCTGCGGCCGTCCTGGTCGGTGCACCGGATCTCGTAGCAGCCGTCGTCCGTCTTGATGCGCTGGACGGTCCAGCCACGCTCTTCGGCCATCTTCACGACGGCGCTGCGCGGCTGCCAGTCGCCGATCCGGACCTCGCAGTCCTGCTCCGCGGCGACCATGCCGGCGCTTGCAATCAACACAATTGCGGCGGTGGCAATCAGGTATCGGGTCTTCATGTCGGGTCTCCTTCCTCGTTTGGATTGGCCGACCCTCGCTCCCGAACCTGACGGCTTGCTGAAGAAAGACCAGAAAGTCCTTCAGCTTGCTGTCAGGTTCGTGATGCAGGTATGGAGTGTGAAAAGGGGGCGAGACGTGCGTGTGCTGCTCATCGAAGACGACCGGGTCCTCGGATCGGCGGTCCGAGACCAGGTGAATGCCGACGGTCATTCCGTCGACTGGGTCCAGCGGCTGGACGAAGCGCGCGACCATATCCATGCCGCGCCCTATGACCTCGTCCTTCTCGACCTCATGCTGCCGGACGGACGCGGGATCGATTTCCTCAAGACGATCCGCTCGGCCGGGGACGTGACGCCGGTCATCATCCTCACCGCGATGGACCAGATCTCCGACCGGATCGCCGGGCTCAACGCCGGCGCCGACGACTATCTGGTCAAGCCCTTCGATCTCCACGAACTCACGGCCCGGCTTGCCGCCGTCTCGCGGCGTTATCACGGCAATCCCAATCCACTGGTGACGATCGGGCCGCTTTCGGTCGACCTTGCCGCCCGCGCCATCCGAAGGGAGGGCAAGCCGGTGAATCTGACGGCTCGCGAGTGGGCGCTGTTCGAGGCCTTCGTGCAGCGCCCCGGCACGATCATTTCCAAGAGCCAGCTTGAGGAGCGGCTTTATTCCTTCGACCAGGACGTCGACAGCAACACAATCGAGGTGCATGTCAGCCGGCTGCGCAAGAAGCTCGGCGCCGACGCCATCGAGACCGTCCGCGGCCTTGGCTACAGGCTGGGGGCGTCATGATCCTGCCGCGCAGCCTGCAGGTCCGCCTTGCGCTCGGGCTCTCGGTCGGCCTTGCGCTCTTCTGGGCGGTGGCGGCGGGGGCGGCCTACACCGTGCTGCGGCAGGAGATGGACCGCGTCTTCGACAGTGCGCTGCAGGAAACCGCGCAGCGTCTCCTGCCGCTTGCGGTAATGGAAATCATCGACCGCGAGCCGGAGGACGTCCTGAGGATCGCGCCGGTGCGCTCGCACCACGAGCTTCTGACCTATATCGTCCGCAATCAGGCGGGCAGCGTCGTCCTTGCCTCCCATGACGCCGACCCGGCGATCTTCCCGCAGTCGGCCCACGACGGTCTTTCCTCCACCAAGACGCATCGCATTTACGCCGAAAGCGCGCTGCAGGGATCGCTGACGATCTTCGTCGCCGAACCCTGGGACGTCCGGAGCAAGGCCTCGCACGAGGCCGCCGAGGCGCTGATCATGCCGCTTCTCGTGCTCGTGCCGCTGAGTTTCGGCGGCGTCTGGCTTCTGGTGCGTGGCGGCATGCGGCCGATCCGGCGCCTTTGTTCGGAGATCGAGACGCGCGGCGGCGGTGACCTGACGCCGCTCGGTTCGGACCGTCTGCCGAGCGAAATCACGCCCATTGCCACGGCCGTCAACCACCTGATGGCGCGCCTGCGCCGCACGCTGGAGGCCGAGCGCAGCTTCACCGCCAACAGCGCGCACGAGTTGCGCACGCCGATTGCGGCGGCGCTGGCCCAGACCCAGCGCCTGCTGGCGGAAACAAAGGAGGGGCAGACCGGCGCGCGCGCGCGCCAGATCGAGGCGACGCTGAAGACGCTCGCCCGGCTGGCGGAGAAGCTTATGCAGCTGGCGCGCGCCGAAGGCGGACGGCTGTTTGCCAAGACGCCCTATGACATCGTGCCTGTGATCGGGCTTGTCTGCGAGGATATCGGCCGCACGCAGTCGAGGCCGGACCGGCTCGACCTTGACCTGCCATCGGCAAAGGTCAACTCCCGCGTGGACCCGGATGCCTTGTCGATCCTCGTTCGCAATCTCCTCGAGAATGCCCTGAAATACGGGGCGGCCGACGAGCCGGTCGTGGTGACGCTGACGCAAGACGGCGTTCTTCGCGTCGTCAACGGCGGCCCCGTCATTCCCGCCGAGCGGCTGGCTCAGCTCACGCGTCCCTTCGAACGCGCCTCGACCGAGGCTGAGGGCTCCGGCCTTGGCCTTGCGATCATCGATGCCATCGCACGCGGGGCGGGGAGCAACCTCGAACTCAAGTCACCGGCGACGGGCCGGGCGGATGGCTTCGAGGCGGTCGTGCGGCTCGCGGGCGTGTAGCGCCCGAATGACCCAGTCTTGGTATGGGTGCTGGCGAATCAGGCGGGCGGGTTCATCCGGCTGCGCGCAAACTGCGGGTCAAACAGGACAGCCCCGTTGAGCAGACTGCTTTCGGCTTTGGACGGAAGCTGCGCCTCGGATCGCGCAACCATGAACCAGCTGGCCCCGGGGTGATACCAGGGGATCGGCATACCGGCCATGCCGGCTTCCTGCACGAAGCCAAGAACCTCGTCCTCGGTATAGGTCACGCAATGCGGATAGACCCATCCTTCACCCTCTGGATGCGGCACCGGCTCGGCCGTGTTCAGATAGGAGAACAGGAACAGCCCGTGAGGCTCCAGCACGGATGCGACGCTGCTCATGAGTTGGCGGAACAGCGCGGGCCCGCAGTGCGTGACGATCGACTGCGCCATCACGAAATCGAAATTCCGTCCGAAAACCGTGCAGTCGAATGTGTCTGACGCGGAAAAGACGGGGCGCTTCAACTCCACGGCGCTCTGTCCCAACTCCTTCCGGATCGCCTCGTCGATCAGCCAGGTATTGGGATCGATCGCGAAATAGCGTTCTGGCTGAAGATAGGGGATGAGCAGACGCCCCAGGCGCAGCGATCCGGCTCCAAAATCCAGCACGTGATGATGATCGCGCAGACCGCACTGGAAAAGGAGGCTGAACTGGGTCGCGCTCATGAAGTCGAACCGGTCGGGAGGCCCGACGTAGGCGCGGTAGTGATTGGCACCTGGACCCAGTCGGCCGGCCTCCTCGACGGAAAGTGATCGCATATCCGCACCTGCATTGGCCGGCGCGGCGTCGGCCGCCAGATGTTCGAAGGCGACCAGTCTCTGCGCCCGAGGATGGTCCCAAGTTCCGATATAGCGCATCCGCCAGGGCAGGCCGCGTATCGCGAAGGCGAGATCGTCCAGCGAGTAGTGATAGGGGTCCTTGACGTCGTAGGTCACAACGCCGCCCGGTTGATGGCTCAACGGCTGGTCCGACGGGGCATTCTCCGGGCGCTCGAAGAAGGTCGCGTAGAAGACGCCATTCGGCTTCATATGGGGAGCCAGTCGGGTCAGACACTGCCGGATGCGATTGAGCATCAGATGCGTGAAGACCGATTGCGCAATGGCAAAATCGAACTTGACGCCGTCCCACGGCAGTTCGAACTCGGTGGTGCAGGCGAGATTTTCTCTCGGCATCCGCTCCTGCAAGCCGGCCTCGGCAAGCTCGATGTCGTAGCCAGCGTCCAGGAATGATTGATTGATGTCGATGCCGTAGTAATGTCCCGGAGCCAGATAGTCGACGAAGTGCACGCCCCCTCGCAGCGAGCCGCATCCGACGTCGAGCAGCACATCGTCCGGGCGAAGGCCATCCTGTTTCAGGCGCTCGAACTGGAGCTTGCCGACTTCTTCCCAAAGGCCTCCTACCAGGATTCGATGCTTGCCGGCGGCTACGCCCTCACGGTTCAAGTCCACGTCGAAGTAAGAGCTTTCCATTGCGGTTCCGCTTCGTCCCTATGTGCCACGCGCCGGGATGGCGGGCCTCGATGCCCTGCCGGCAGCTTCGTTCGTTGGCGTGCCTGATGCGCCGGCTCGTTGAGAGCCCGCGCCCGATCTCGCTGGAAGGTAGGCGTCCCGTTGGCCGAAGGTCAATGCCAAGCTGCCCGCGGCCGGGCAAGAGTTCCCGTTATTCGCAACGGTTCATCGGCCCTTGTTGCCAATGGACTTTCCGCCCGCTTGCGAATGGTCCACCGACGCAGGCCCAGGGGCGTTGCTGTGTCGGAAAGGGCGAAGCCAATACAGTTCTTGGGGGGAGATGTCAGCCAGATTGGCGCCGCCGCTCAGTCTGGGCGTGTTGCCAATGGCCTTGTTCGGAGAATTGGTGGAGCCGAGCGGGATCGAACCGCTGACCTCGTCATTGCGAACGACGCGCTCTCCCAACTGAGCTACGGCCCCTTCTTCGATGCCAGCGATTTAGTCGAGGGCAGGGCGTCTGTCAAGCGCCCGAAGCGGCGGATGAAAGGCGCCGGGAGCGCGGGAACAGAGGCGGCCGCGCCGCCGCCGGTCTTGCAACTTCGCGCGCCGCTCGCCAAATCTGCCGATGGCAGGCGCAGAGGAGACCGTGCGAGGGCTTGACCGGGCCGTTTCGGCGGGGCAATGGTGCAGCGCGGGCCGGGTTCCTTGCCATCGGTGTTCGCCGGTTTGCCGATTTTTCTGGCTCACATGGGGCCGGGGATATCGTTCGGGCGGCGGGCAGCGACGGGCGCCATGGCCGGGGATCGCGCCGGATCGACATCCGCGCGGCCTCATTCCTTTATCCGGGCATCGGACCGGGCCGGCAGCGGCCTTCGTCTTTCCTGATGCTCCCTTAAGACGGAGATTGAAGAGGCCATGCGCGCCATTCTCGATGTGATCACGATCGCGCTCAATCTTTACATGTGGATCGTGATTGCCTCGGCTATCTTCAGCTGGCTCTACGCGTTCAACGTCGTCAATCCGCGCAATCAGGTCGTCTCGATGATCGGCAACGCGCTCTTCCAGATGACCGAACCGGTACTGCGGCCGATCCGGAATTTCCTGCCGAGTTTCGGCGGTCTCGATGTTTCGCCGATCGTTCTCTATCTGATCATCATCCTGATCCAGCAGATCATCTACCGCTACGCCTATCCGCTGGCGCCCTTCTGACCGTCATGGATGCGAACGGCCCGCTTCGGCTGGAGGGCGACGATCTCATCGTCATCGTCCGGGCGACGCCGCGTGCGCCGCGCGACGAGATCGCCGGCGTCAAGGCCATGTCGGACGGGCGCGAGGTCGTGCAGGCCAGAGTGAGGGCGGTTCCGGAGGATGGCGCGGCCAATGCCGCGATCGCCGCGCTTGTCGCCAAGGCGGCGGGCATGCCGAAATCCGCCGGCAACGTGACGGCGGGCCAGACATCACGGGTCAAGACGGTGCGGGTGACGGGCGCCGGAAAGCCGGGGCTCGACGCTCTCTCGCGGCTCTGCGGGCTTTGAAACAGCCCCGAGCGGCTAACCAGGCAGACACGTCTGCCAGCGAATCACCGCCCGGTCGGGTCGGGCTTTGTCACTTCTTGCCGGTGTTGCAGAAGGTCTCGTAGAGCACTTCGATCAGCTTGCGGGTCTCCGCGGAGGCAAGGCAATAGTAGATCGTCTGAGCCTCGCGGCGCGTCGACACGATGCCGAGATCGCGCATTCTGGCCAGATGCTGCGAGAGGGCCGACTGGCTGAGATTGACGGCCTCGGCCAGCGCGCCAACCGACATTTCCTTTTCGGCCAGCAGGCAAAGCACCATCAGCCGCTTCGACTGTCCGAGAGCGGACAGAAGCCTTGCAACGTCGGATGCCTTCTTCTCCATCTCGGCGATTTCGGAGCGCAGCGGCTGATGACTGTCGTTGTCCATTTGATAGGCCAATTTCATTTGACGCTCCGAAGCACAGGCACTTGAGACCCCGGTGTTGTCGTAAGGCGGAGAATTGAGGGCCTGCCTCTTTTCCTAGGGAATTAACTCAACAAATAGCAGACCTTAATTGCCCAAAACAATCCGCATGGCGGACTTCTTTATTCGATTGCCCTCGGGGAGGGCAACTTGACTGCGGCGGACAAGGCCTTCGGGACGGCGCGCCGGCAGCAATTTTCCCTTGTCCGGTGGCAATCGGAAAGGACTTTAGCCTGAACATGATCGCGAGTTGATATCACAAACCCGGCAACATGCTTGAAATGAAAGCAGCTTTCTGCCCATCATTGACTCTTGGGTTTTGAAGATGTTTCGGCGAAAATCCCGCTGCTTCGGGGTTATTGCGGTTCGGACGCTGTTCCCGGTTCCGTTCGACCCACCCGCTAGGAGCCGTCGAATCCTTGAGGAGTAACCGGCCATTCTGTTCGAGACCGAGACTTTCGCACGCGGAGAAGCACTTTCGCCGGCAAGGCGTCCGAAGATCCTCGTCGTGCTGCATCAGGAAACGTCCAGCCCCGGCCGCATCGGCCAGCTGCTGGAAAAAAGAGGCTATGCCCTCGACATCAGGAGGCCAAGGTTCGGCGATCCGCTGCCCGGCACAATGCGCGGGCATGCCGGCGCGATCATCTTCGGCGGTCCGATGAGCGCCAATGATCCCGATCCCGGCATCGTGCGGGAGACGGACTGGATTCGGGTGCCGCTCAAGGAGGAGGCCCCGTTTCTCGGCATCTGCCTTGGCGCCCAGATGCTGGCGCGCCAGCTCGGGGCCCATGTCGCGCCGCATGTCGATGGCATGACGGAGATCGGCTACTATCGCATCCGCCCGACCGAGGCCGGCCGGGAAATGATGGAGTGGCCCGGTTTCGTCTACCAGTGGCACCGCGAGGGGTTTGAAATGCCCTCTGGCGGGGAGCTGCTCGCGACGGGCGATTCCTTCCGCAATCAGGCCTTCCGCTACGGCAAGGCGGCCTATGGCATCCAGTTCCATGCCGAACTCACCTACGCGATGATGAACCGCTGGACGGTGCGCGGCAGTTCGCGCATGTCGATGCCGGGCGCGCAGAGCCGGCGGGATCATTTCGCCGGCCGGGCCATCCACGACGCGGCGGTGCGCACCTGGCTGAACCGGTTTCTGGATCTGTGGCTGGAAGGCACCGTGCCGCCGGCTCTTTCCGCGGCCGACAGCGAGTTGAAGCGCTGAATTCCAAATACTTAATCAATACTTAATTCGCTTTTCGGGTCATCGTTCATCGTGCCCAAGCAAAAAATCAGATTTCTTTGATCCGGCGCCCGGATGAAAACCATTTGGCAACCAAACTTTGCCAATCTCCTCCCGTCGACAGAATGTTGTGCGTCGTCGATCATGCCGGACGGCAGCCTGGCGCCGCTTGTTGTTTTGCGTACGGTGCGCTTGCCGTCCGGCAGCATCTCCCTTTTTCATTCAGGGGTTGATGCAAAGCTTTCCTCACAGATCCGTATTCGGTCGGTTTTCCGGCATTCAATCCTTTCGCTTGGTTCTCGCACCCGTGCGCCATACATGATATGCGAAGCCCGAAAGGGCGCCGGTCCATGCGGCCGGCGCAAGAAATGTCATGCGGCGGGCATTATCGCCCCGCCGACCGATATGGATTGAGTCCCATGCCGAAATACCGCTCGAGAACCTCCACCCACGGCCGCAACATGGCCGGCGCCCGCGGCCTCTGGCGCGCGACCGGCATGAAGGACGGCGACTTCGGCAAGCCGATCATCGCCATTTCCAACTCCTTCACCCAGTTCGTGCCCGGCCACGTGCATCTGAAGGATCTCGGCCAGCTCGTCGCCCGGGAAGTGGAGAAGGCGGGCGGTGTCGCCAAGGAGTTCAACACGATCGCCGTCGACGACGGCATCGCGATGGGCCATGACGGCATGCTCTATTCGCTGCCGTCGCGCGAGATCATCGCCGACAGCGTCGAGTATATGGTCAATGCCCATTGCGCCGATGCGCTGGTGTGCATCTCCAACTGCGACAAGATCACGCCCGGCATGCTGATGGCGGCGCTCCGGCTCAACATCCCGACGGTCTTCGTCTCCGGCGGGCCGATGGAGGCCGGCAAGGTCGTGCTCAACGGCAAGACCCGCTCCCTCGACCTGATCGACGCCATGGTCGCCGCCGCCGACGACCGCAACTCTGATGAGGACGTCGCCGTCATCGAGCGCTCGGCCTGTCCGACCTGCGGCTCCTGCTCGGGCATGTTCACGGCCAACTCGATGAACTGCCTGACCGAGGCGCTCGGGCTGTCGCTGCCGGGCAACGGTTCGACGCTCGCCACCCATGCCGACCGCGAGCGCCTCTTCGTCGAGGCCGGTCATCTGATCGTCGATCTTGCCCGCCGCTACTACGAGCAGGACGACGACACGGTGCTGCCGCGCTCGGTCGCCTCATTCGGGGCGTTCGAAAACGCCATGACGCTCGATATCGCCATGGGCGGCTCGACCAACACCGTGCTCCACCTGCTGGCGGCGGCCCATGAGGCGGAGGTCAACTTCACCATGGCCGACATCGACCGGCTGTCGCGCCGCGTTCCGGTGCTCTGCAAGGTCGCCCCGGCCAAGAACGACGTCCACATGGAGGACGTCCACCGGGCCGGCGGCATCATGGCGATCCTTGGCGAGCTGGAGCGCGCCGGGCTGATCGATTCCTCGTTGCCGACGGTCCATGCCAGTTCGATGGCGGAAGCGCTCGGACGCTGGGACATTCGCCGTACCAGCTCCGAAAGCGTGCGCGATTTCTACCGCGCGGCGCCGGGCGGGGTTCCGACCCAGATTGCCTTTAGCCAGAACGCGCGCTGGGAAGACCTCGACCTCGACCGCGCATCCGGTGCGATCCGCGACGCCGAGCATCCCTTCTCCAAGGATGGCGGCCTTGCGGTTCTTTATGGCAACATCGCGCTCGACGGCTGCATCGTGAAGACGGCGGGCGTCGACGAGAGCATCCTGACCTTCTCCGGTCCGGCGCGCATCTTCGAGAGCCAGGACGCGGCGGTCGACGGCATCCTCAACGGCGGCGTTGCCGCCGGCGACGTGGTGCTGATCCGCTACGAGGGGCCGAAGGGCGGTCCGGGCATGCAGGAGATGCTCTATCCGACCAGCTACCTGAAGTCGAAGGGGCTGGGCAAGGCCTGCGCGCTCATCACCGACGGACGCTTCTCGGGCGGTTCCTCGGGCCTTTCGATCGGCCACGTCTCGCCTGAAGCGGCCGAGGGCGGCAACATCGGTCTGGTGGAAGAGGGCGACATCATCGAGATCGATATCCCGAACCGGTCGATCCGGGTGGCCGTCTCCGACGAGGTGCTGGCGGAACGCCGCGCGGCGAAGCCCGCTTCGGGCTGGAAGCCTGCCGAGCCGCGCAAGCGCAACGTGACCCCTGCTCTCAGGGCCTATGCGGCGCTGACGACGTCGGCGGCCCGCGGCGCCGTGCGCGACGTGAGCCAGGTCGAGCACTGATTTTTTGGTCCTTCCGGAGGTTCCGTGGCTGACCGCCGCGGAACCTCTTGCTATTTTCCGGACAGCCTGACGATGCCCAAGACCCGCGCCGACCTGTTTGCCTATCTCGATGATCTCGGCATCGGCCATGCGACGATCGAGCATCCGCCGTTGCATACGGTGGAGGAAAGCCGGGAGCTGCGCGGCGAGCTCGCGGGCGGGCACGCCAAGAACCTTCTGGTCAAGGACAAGAAGAGCCGCGTCTTCCTGATCGTCGCGCGCGAGGACCTGCCGGTCGACCTCAAGCGCGTACACGGCCTCATCGGCGGGCAGGGGCGGGTCTCCTTCTGCTCGGCCGAACAGATGGGCGAGTTGCTCGGCGTCAAGCCGGGCTCGGTGACGCCGTTCGGCGTGATCAACGACACGGAGAAGGCCGTCACAGTGGTGCTGGATGCCGGTCTCGTTGCCTTCGATCCGCTGAATTTCCACCCGATGGAGAATGTCGCGACGACGACGATCGCCTCGGACGACCTCTTCAAGTTCCTGCGCGCGACAGGGCATGAGCCGGTGGTCGTCGAGTTGCCGGTCGCCGAACAGTCTGCGGCGGAGTAGCGCGCTCTGGCACCCGGACCGGCACAGGGCTGGTCCGGAATGTTCGCGCTCCTGCTCCCGGCCGACGCATTTTCCGACGCGAAGGCGGTCCTCGCTTTTGCGTAACATGCTCAAGAGGGTTTGTATTTGCGACCCGGCGGGGCCAAATATGCGCCAGTTGAAAACATTCCCTTCTCACGGGGCCACCCAGGCAACAGCGGATTGACGGACATGAGCCAACCCACTTTCACCCTCGGCAATGCACTTGGCGCCGCTCCGGAGCCGAAGCCCGCGGGGCAGGGCGACCTGATCAAGGACACCACCTTCCAGACCTTCGTGCCGGATGTCATCGAGGCATCGCAGAGCGTGCCGGTGCTGGTCGACTTCTGGGCGCCGTGGTGCGGCCCGTGCAAGCAGCTGACGCCGGTTCTGGAAAAGGTGGTCAAGGCGGCCGGCGGCAAGGTGAAGCTCGTCAAGATGAACATCGACGAGCATCCGCAGGTGGCCGGCCAGCTCGGCATCCAGTCGATCCCGGCGGTGATTGCCTTCGTCGATGGCCGCCCGCTGGACGGCTTCATGGGCGCACAGTCCGAAGCCCAGGTCATGCAGTTCATCGAAAAGCTGGTCGGGCCGGTGGGTCCCTCGGACATCGACCAGATGCTGGCGGCGGGCGCGGAATCGCTTGCCGAGAAGGATTTCGGCACGGCTGCCGAGTGTTTCGTGGCGGTGCTTGAAGAAGACCAGGGAAATCTTGTGGCCATTGGCGGCCTTGCACGGGCGCAGATCGGCCAGGGGGCTCTCGATGTCGCCGAGGCAACGCTTGCGATGACGCCCAAGGGCAAGGAAACCGACATGTCGATCGTCGGTGCCCGGGCCGAGCTGGAGCTTGCCCGCACGGCGGAGAAGCTGGGCGATGTCGCCGATCTGGCGCTGCGGGTCGATTCCGATCCGGCCGACCATCAGGCCCGCTTCGAGCTGGCGCTCGCCCTCAATGCGCGGGGCGACACCAAGGGAGCGATCGACAATCTCATCGAGATCGTTCGCAGGGATCGGACCTGGGACGAAGATGCCGCCCGCAAGCAACTGGTGCAGTTCTTCGATGCCTGGGGCCCGAAGGACGAGAACACGCTCTATGGCCGGCGTCGGCTGTCTGCTGTGCTGTTTTCCTGAGCCTTCCAATCGTCATCCGTAATGATCCGAATGTTGAGCCCAATGCCTCGCCGCTTTGATAGCTCGCGCTAGGTAGAGGTAGGGGACTTCACGTCGCATGGCCGATCTGGTGCCGTGGACCAACGCGACGGGGCATGGGACAGGATGATGAGGATAGGCAACGTGAACTACGGCGGGCCGGTCGACCTGCCATCGGAAATCCCGGTCTTTCCGCTGAATGGAGCGCTGCTTCTGCCGCGTGGCCAGTTGCCGCTCAACATCTTCGAGCCGCGCTATCTGGCCATGGTGGACGCGGCGCTCCAGTCGGACCGCGTGATTGGCATGATCCAGACCGAGGAGGACGATCCGGCGCTTCTGTGCGGGGTCGGCTGTGCCGGGCGGATCACGTCGTTCAGCGAAACCGGCGACGGGCGATATCTGATCACGCTGACCGGCATCACGCGTTTCAAGGTGCTGGAAGAGACGACGCGGTCCACGCCCTATCGCACCTGCCGGGTCGACGCCGAGCCCTTCGGAACGGATTTCAGCGTCAGTCTCGGGGAAGGGGAGGTGGACCGGGAGACGCTCCTGCGTACCTTCGAGGCCTTCCTCGATGCCAACAACCTGGAGGCCGACTGGGAGGGCGTGTCGCAGGCGTCCAACGAGGCGCTCGTCAACGCGCTTTCAATGATGAGCCCCTTCGGACCGGCCGAGAAGCAGGCGCTGCTGGAGGCGCCGGATCTCAAGACCCGGGCGGATACGCTGGTGGCGATCACCGAGATGGCGCTGGGGCGGCAGAAGGGCAACGGCACACCGCCGCTGCAATAGGCATGTGCCGAATGGCGGCCTGCTTACGGCCCCGAGGAGAGGAACCCTGATGGGTGGTGAAGACGGACAGGAAAGCGGTTCGATGGCCGAGGGAACGGAACAGAGCCCTGAGCGGCGGCGCGGCGGCATCGATCCGCTGCTTCTGGAGCTGCTCGTGTGCCCGCTGACCAAGTCGACGCTGAGCTACGATCCGGTGCGCCAGGAACTGGTGTCGCGCGCCGCGCGTCTTGCCTTTCCGGTGCGCGACGGCATTCCCATCATGCTCGTCGACGAGGCGCGCGAGCTTGACGAGGACGAATAACCGGACGTCTCCGGGGCAGCGCGGTTATCGGGGGCTTCAGCCCTCGATGGGAAATCCGGCGCTCAGCCAGGCCTTGATGCCCCCGGCCATGTGGCTGTCGTGGTCGAGCCCGATGCGCTGGCAGTATCCGATGGCCTGGGCCGAGCGTGCGCCGGCAAGGCAATAGAAGACGACGGGTTTGTCGGTTGGAATTTCGCTGACGACATTTGCAAAGCGCGAGAGCGGCGCATGCAGCGCGCCGGCGATGCGTCCCGCGATCCATTCATCATCCTCGCGCACGTCAACCAGAATGATCTCGCCGTCGGTCGCGAGATCGCGAACTTCTTCGATCGTCAGATTGCGCACGATTCATTCTCTCCGGCTAGGGCGCGGCGGTCTTGCGACCGCCCGAATTCATTTCAGGGGCTATGGGTCGATCCGCCAAAGGTTTCATGCAGTTGCGGCGAAGATCGGGCAAACCACGACCTTTGCCGGCCTTTGCATGAACCTGCGTCCATCAAGGTAGGATGTCCGGGGCCCAATTCCAGACCCGACACCCCCAAAGTTTGGGGTCGTTTCTCTTACGCGGCCTTGCGCGGAACCGGCAGCGCCGGTGCGGAAATCGCCGGCTGCGTTTCCTCGCGCAGCTTCTCCGCTTCGGTCCGCCAGCGCAGCGCATCCTTGCGGTTCACCCGGGCGGCACGGCGGAAGCGGCCCTGGCCGGCCCATGTCGCCAAACCACCGATCGCGACGCCGATCATCAGCATGACGAAGAAGACGCCATAGAGCGGTACGGTCAGCGGCTGAATGAGGGGCGCCTGCGGCGTCACCGGGTCAAGCAGGATCGTCACCGGCTGGTTGTTCAGCATCGCCAGGGCGATGATCACCACGGCGATCGGTCCTCCGATCAGAAGCCACAGCAACAGACGCATTCCCAATCTCCCATGCGGCCGGTTTGCGGCCGAATCTTCGACAGATCGTCATTCAACAGCCCCGGTCATGCCGGAGGCAGGAGACAGATCTGCTGGCCGTCGATTTGCTGAACCGGCGACGGCCTCACCCGCCGGATCAGTCGGTATTCAGCCGCTCCCGCATTTCCTTGCCGGTCTTGAAGAAGGGAACGTGCTTCTCGTCCACCTCCACCTTCGCGCCGGTGCGCGGATTGCGCCCGGTCCGGGCCGGTCGGCTCTTGACCGAGAAGGCGCCGAAGCCGCGCAGTTCAACGCGGTCACCGTTCGCCATCGCGCCGGCAATCGTGTCGAGGATGGTGTTGACGATGTTCTCGATGTCCCGCTGATACAGATGCGGGTTCTGTGCAGCAATCCTCTGGACCAGTTCCGACTTGATCATGTCGATTCTCCGGCAAATTCTTATTGTCAGTCCAAGACTTGAGGGTGCCAAAGGGAAACGAGCCCGTCAAGCGCGGGCTTTGCCCCCCAGAAGGCCGACATGTCAATTCCGAGCCGTCCGAGAACGAATGTGCCTGCGCGTGTGAGGAAACCGAAGCCATCATATCCCCCCTCCGGCGTCCAGTCGACAACGGGCAGGTTCTTGCCGACCCCCTCCCGGCTCTTCAGCCAGGTGACCGCCTCGTCCTCGCCGCCGATCTCGTCGACCAGCTTGAGGTCAAGCGCCTGCCGTCCGGTGAAGACGCGGCCGTCGGCAAGTTTCAGCGCCTCGTCGCGAGGCAGGTTGCGGCGTTCCGCGACGACATCGACGAACCACTGGTAGGTGTCGTCGACAATCGAGGCGAGGGCGGCGCGCACGCCGGGTACCTCCGGCGTCAGCATCGACGGCTCGCCCTTCAGGGGGGCCGACTTGACCGCGTCGACTTCGACGCCGAGGTTGTCCAGAAGCTTGGCAACGTTGCCGAACTCGATGAAGACGCCGATCGAGCCGGCCAGCGACGTGCGGTGCGCGAAGATGCGGTCCGCCGCGAGCGCGGCCATGTAGCCGGCGGAGGCGGCGAGCGTGCCGACCGACGCGGCGACCGGTTTCTCGTCGGAGACCTTGCGGAGCGCCGAATAGAGTATCTCACCGGCCGTGGTCGCGCCGCCGGGCGAATCGACCGCTACCAGAACGCCCTTTACCGCGTCATCCTTCGCGATCCTATCCAGCATCGAGATGAGGTCGGGGTCTCCGACCATCAGTCCGGAGACGGTCACCCGCGCGATCTGGTCGCGGTTCTTGTTGCCCAAATCGCCGCCGGTCGCGACCACGACCGCTCCGACCGCGAGGATCGCCAGCAGCAGCAGGGCGCCGACGCGCCAGAAGACCAGTTTGCGCCTTGTGCGGCGCCGTTCGACGATCAGGTCGGCATCGAGGCTCATGGCTCTTCCCATTTCACGCAGCTCTGGACTGCGAGCCGCTTTCGTTCGGGCGATGCTCTATCCCTTATGCCCTAACGCCTTGAACCTCAAGGCGCGAAGCGGCTCCTGGCATGCTCTGGCCGCTCCATGCGTGATCGCGAACTCGATGCACGCCAAACGTGGTCGTTTGCGACGTACTTTCAGATCTGAATAGTGTTCGGATGGTCAAAAAACTAGGGCGCCACCCGTAGTGGCGCCCTGTTTGCAATGACTTGCTGATCGTGTCAGTCCAAGTCAGGCCAGCTTCCAGGGGGAAGCCAGTCGTTTCGCCCGTAACATTAAGTTCCGGGTGGTATTTATTATGATGGGGCAAGTTGTCGCCTTCGTCAAGACTTACCGTTTACATCAAATTGTTTCAAAGTTTGTTTGCGGTGCAACATGCCAAGTTTCCTGTTGAATTGCAGGCGCTTCGCGCTATCCCCTATCGAACGGCGGCTCGATGCCGTCCGCATGGCCGTGGCGCCTTGAGGCGCTCCGGGCGGCCTATCGTCCACTTTGCGTGAGTGTGCAGCATGCAGGATCAATCAGGTGCGGGTCTGTTGCCGTGGCGCAAGCGGGCTGGCCATCGCGGCTTTCTCGCCCGTCAGGCGGAGCAGCTTTTCGACTTCTTCCAGGTCGCCTCGATCAATCCGCGCGGCGGCTTCTTCGAACTGACCGTGGAAGGCGCGCCCCGTGACGGGGGCAATGTCCTGCGCCAGATCCACACCACCGCGCGCATGGTGCACTGTTTCGCGATCGCCGCGCTGATGGGCCGACCCGGCGCCGACGACATCGTCGATCATGGTCTGACCTGTCTGTGGGAACAGCACCGGGACGACAAGCACGGCGGGTATGTCTGGTCCTTCGATGATGGCGGTCCGGTGGATGCCAGCAAGCAGGCCTACGGCCATGCCTTCGTGCTGCTTGCGGCAGCAAGCGGTTGCCAGCTCGGCCATCCGCTGGCGCGCCGCCTTCTCGATGACGTGACTGTCGTTCTCGACGAGCGGTTCTGGGAGGAACGGCACGGCGCGGTGGCCGAGGAGTTCGATCGCGACTGGTCGCCGCTCGGAGACTATCGCGGCCAGAATTCCAACATGCACCTCACCGAGGCGCTGATGGCGGCCTTCGAGGCGACGGGCGAGCCGCTCTATCTCGCCCGGGCCGAACGCATCGCGGCTCTCGTCATCGCCAAGAACGCGGCCGGCAACCGCTACCGGCTGCCGGAGCATTTCGACAGCGAATGGCGGCTCGTTCGGGACTATCGCAACGGCGACATGTTCCGGCCCTTCGGAACCACGCCTGGCCATTCGCTGGAATGGGCAAGGCTGCTGTTACAGCTCTGGGTCCTCGGCGACAGGCGCCACGACTGGATGAAGACGGCCGCGCGCGCCCTGTTCCGGACGGCCATCGAAACCGGTTGGGACGAGGCAGCGGGCGGCTTCTTCTACACGCTCGACTGGGACGACCGGCCGCATCTGCCGTTCAAGCTCTGGTGGCCCTGCGCGGAGGCAATCGGGGCTGCGGCCTATCTCGCCGAGCTCGATCCCGATCCCTTCCACGAGGACTGGTACCGCCGGATCTGGAACTTCACCGCCAATCATTTCATCGATTTCGATTGCGACGGCTGGCATGCGGAGCTCGGCGTCGATCTTCAGCCGGCTGAGACTCTTTTCGTCGGCAAGCCCGACATCTACCACGCGCTGCAGGCCTGCCTGATCCCGCTTTATCCGGCGCGAGGAGGGATCGTGCAGGAGGTCAAGCGCGCCGAGATGCCGGCGACCTGACGGCGGCATCTGGATTTTTAAGGATCCCGAACTATGTTGCTGGTGTCGTGCGGCAGGTCCGAGATGCCGTACCCTGCTTTCTCGCCGGATACTTTTCTCACATGAATGCCTCACCACCCGCCGTGGCGGAAGAAGACCGCCTGAAGATCGTGCTCGGCGCGCTTCTCGCCATGCTGCTGGCCGCGCTCGACCAGACCATCGTCGCGCCGGCCCTGCCGACAATCGGTTCGGCGCTCGGCGACGTCGAGTGGCTTTCATGGGTGATCTCGGCCTATTTCCTGACCGCGACGGCGGTGACACCGCTTTATGGCAAGCTCGCCGACATCAAGGGGCGGCGCGGCGTACTCTTCTTCGCCATCGGCCTCTTTATTTTCGGCTCGCTGCTTTGCGCGCTGGCGCCCAGCATGCTGCTGCTCGTGCTTGGCCGCGCGGTGCAGGGGCTTGGCGGCGGCGGCCTCATCGCTCTCGCCCAAACGATCATCGCCGACGTGGTGCCGCCCAAGGAGCGGCCGAAATACATGGTCTACATTTCCGCCGTCTGGGCCTTCGCCAGCCTTGCCGGGCCGGTCGTCGGCGGCCTGCTCGCCGAACATGTCCACTGGTCGATGATCTTCTGGATCAACCTGCCGCTGGCGACCTTCGCGATCTTCATGACCGACCGGGCGCTGAAGAAGCTGCCGCAGTCGCTGCACGACCACAAGCTCGACCTTGCCGGCGCCGTGCTCATCATGTCCGCCACCGTCTGCCTGATGCTGGCGCTGACCTGGGGCGGGACGACCTATGCCTGGGGATCGTCGACGATCCTGGCGCTTCTGATTGCCGCCGGCGTGCTGTTCGTCGTCTTCACTGTCTGGCTCGGGCAGGTGAGCGAGCCGCTGATCCCGATCCGGGTCCTGCGCAACCCGGTCGTTTCCGCCGCGACGGCGGCCGTCTTCTTCTCGATGATGTCCTTCGTCGGCCTCTCGGTCTACGTGCCGCTCTATCATGTGCTGGTGCAGGGACTGACGCCCGGCTTGGCTGGCGTCGCGCTCGTCGCCATGATGATCGGCACCGTTGCGGGCGCCAACACCACCGGGCGCTACATGGGCAAGATGGTGCACTACCGCCGGCTTGCCGTCGGCGGCGGCATCCTGTCGATCATCTCGCTCGGGCTGCTGTCGCTGCTTGCGGCCGGGGCCAATTTCTGGGTGATCGAGGCGCTGACCTTCACGGCGGGCGCCGGTGTCGGCACGCTGTTTCCCGTCGCCACCATCGGGGTGCAGAACGCGGTCGAGCAGCGCGACATCGGCGTTGCGACCGGCACGCTGTCCTTCATGCGCTCGCTCGGCTCGGTGATCGGGGTGGCGGCGCTCGGCGCCGTGCTACTCGGCTATGGCGTCGTGGAAGGCATCGGGGAACATGCCGCCGCCGCCGGTGACAACAGCAACGCCGGCGTTGCCTTCCGGGCGCTCTTCGCCCTGTCCGCCTTCGGGCAGGTGCTGGCCCTCTGCCTCATCTTCATGATGAAGGAGCTGCCGCTTCGCGGCCACAACGGTCCTGTCGGGGTGACGGAGTAGACCCTACCGTTCGCCGCGCCGGTAGGGCTGCATCAGCGCCTGCGGCACGCGGGCGCGGCGCGACATGATCGTCAGCGCCACGATCGACATCACGTAGGGGATCATCAGGAAGACCTGATAGGGCACCGCGCCGCCGACCACATGCTGCAGCCGAAGCTGGTAGGCGTCGAAGAGCGCGAAGAGCAGGGCGCCGAGCACGGCCTTGCCCGGCCGCCAGGAGGCAAAGACCACCAGCGCGATCGAGACCCAGCCGCGACCCTGCACCATCGTCGGGAAGAAGGAGTTGAAGGCGGAGAGGGTCAGGAAGGCGCCGCCGATGCCCATCAGCGCGCTTCCGGCCATCACCGCGCCGATGCGCACGCGGATCGGGTCGATGCCCTGTGCTTCCGCGCCATGCGGGTTCTCGCCCACCATGCGCACCGCAAGGCCGAGCGGCGTGCGGGCCAGCAGATAGGCGAGGAAGGCGGCCATGGCGAGACCGAGATAGGTCGGCGCCGTCTGCGAGAAGACCGCCTCACCGAGAAAGGGCAGATCCGACAGGCCGGGGATGTGCATCGGCGCGAAGGGCTCGATTGTCGGCGGCGTCGCCGAGGTCGGCAGCACCAGCCGGAAGACGTAATAGGTGAGGCTTGAGGCGAGCAGCGTGATGCCGAGGCCCGTGACATGCTGTGAGAGGCCCAGTGGCACGGTCAGCAGCGCGTGCAGGAGGCCGAAGAGCGCGCCGCCAAGCGCCGCCGCCAGCAGACCGAGCCAAAGGTCGTGCCCGCCATAGACCGTGAGCCAACCGATCATCGCGCCGAAGGTCATGATGCCTTCGATGCCGAGGTTGAGGACGCCGGCCCGCTCGCAGACGAGCGCACCCAATGTTCCGAAGATCAGCGGCGTCGCAATGCGCAGCACGGCGGCCCAGAGGCTGGCGGTGAGGAGGATGTCGAAGGCTTCGGTCATCGGGTCACCGCCTCACCCTGTAGGTCACGAGAAGCAGCGCCACCAGCATCGTCAGCAGCGAGAGCGCCACGATGACGTCGGCAATGAAGCTCGGGATGCCGAGCGCCCGGCTCATGCCGTCGGCGCCGACGAAGACCGAGGCAACGAAAAGAGCGGCCGCGACGACGCCGGCCGGATGAAGGCCCGCGAGCATGGCGACGACGATGCCGGAATAGCCGTAGCCGGGCGAGAGATCCGTCGTGACATAGCCCTTGAGGCCCATGACCTCGATGGCGCCGGCAAGGCCGGCAAGTCCGCCCGAGAGCAAGGCCGTCAGGACGAGAACGCGCGTCACCGGAATGCCGGCAAAGCGCGCCGCCTTCGTGTTGAGGCCGACGGCGCGCGCCTCCAGCCCGAAGCGGGCCTTGGCCTGGATCAGCCAGACGACGAGGGCAAGGCCGATGGCGATCAGGAGCCCGATATGGACGCGGGATTTTGCCATCAGCTTCGGCAGGGCAAAATCGCGAGCAATCGGCACCGACTGCGGCCAGCCGAAGGCCATCGGATCCTTCATCGGCCCCTCGATCATCATCGAGACGAAGAGCAGGACGATGAAATTGAGAAGCAGCGTCGTCACCACCTCGTCGACGCCGAAGCGGATGCGTAGCGTCAATGGCCCGAGCAGCAGGATGAGGCCGGCGAGCGCGCCGAAGGCCATCATGACCAGCATGTGGAGCGGCGCCGGCAGGCCGAAGGCGTGGGCGCCGAGGAAGGCGGCGGCAAGCGCGCCGGCATAGAACTGGCCCTCGCCACCGATGTTCCAGAGCCGCGCCCGGAAGGCGACGGCGGCGGCAAGGCCGGTGAGGGTTAGAGGCGTCGCGCGGGTCAGCGTCTCGGTGAGGGAGAGGCGCGAGCCGAAGGCGCTGACGAAGAGCTGGCGGTAGGCATCGAGCGGATTGACGCCTGCGAGCGCGATCAGGATGCCGGCAATCGCCAGCGCCGCGACGATGGCGACAAGCGGCGCGACCAGCACCAGCGTCAGGGGAACCTCGGCTCTGCGCTCAAGCCGCATGATCGGCCTCGCTCCAGAGCCCGGCGATCATCAGGCCGAGTTTTTGCGGATCGAGATGATCGGCCTCGACCGGGGCCGACAGGCGGCCCTTGACGATGGCCTGCACCCGGTCGGCCAGCGCCATCACCTCGTCGAGGTCTTCGGAGATGAGCAACACCGCCGCGCCGGCACGCCGTGCGGCGAGGATCTCGCCGTGGACGGCGGCGACCGCCCCCTCGTCGAGGCCGCGCGTCGGCTGGTTGACGACGAGGATGTCCGGCTCGCCGATCAGGTTGCGGCCGAGGATCAGCTTCTGCATGTTGCCGCCGGAAAGGAGCCGCGTGCGGGTGTCGGGCCCCGCGCCGCGCACGTCGAAGCGCTCGATGATCCGGGCTGCAAAGTCCCGTGCCGCGCCCTTTTTCAGGAAGCCGCCGCGCGCGAAGGTCGGATCGCCGAGCCGCTCCAGCACGGCATTTTCCCAGACGGAAAGATCGCCGACGGCGCCTTCGGCGTGGCGATCCTCCGGCACGCGGCCGATCTTTTGCGCCACGAAGGATTGCGGCGAGGGATGCCGCACTGCCTTGCCGGCGATCCGCAACTCACCAGCGTCCGGCGCGATGAGGCCGGAGGCGAGGGCGCCGAGCGTCGACTGTCCATTGCCCGAGACGCCGATGATGCCGAGCACCTCGCCGGAGCGGACGTCGAAGGAAATGCCGTCGAGCCGCCTGGCGCCATTCTCGACCACGTGGATGCCGCTCGCCGCAAGCCGCACGTCACCCGGTGTTTGCGGTTCGCGCTTCGGGCGCTGCACCCGGCGGCCGACCATCAGTTCGGCGAGTTCCTGCCGCGAGGTCTCCCCGACCTTGCGTTCGGCGACGACCTTGCCCGCGCGCAGCACGACGATCCGGTCGGCAGCGGCCATCACCTCGCCGAGCTTGTGGGAAATGAAGATCAGCGACAGGCCCTCGCGCGCCATGACCTTCAGCGTCGCAAACAGGCGTTCGGCTTCCGGCGCGGTCAGGACGGCGGTGGGCTCGTCGAGGATGAGGACGCGGGCGTCGCGATAAAGGCTCTTCAGGATCTCGACACGCTGCTGCTCGCCGACGGAGAGGTCGCCGACGCGGGCGTCGGGATCGACGACAAGGCCGAATTTCTCCGCGGCCGCGACGAGCCGGCGGCGGGCGGCCGACCGGTTGGACCAGGGCTTTGCCAGCGGCTCGGTGCCGAGAATGACGTTGTCGAGGACGGTGAGGTTGGCGGCCAGGGTGAAATGCTGGTGCACCATGCCGATGCCGGCCTCGATGGCGGCGCGCGGGCGTCCGGGCGGCAGCGCCTCACCAAAGGCGAAGACCTCGCCCTCGTCCGCCTCATAGTGGCCGAAGAGGATGTTCATCAGCGTCGTCTTGCCAGCGCCATTCTCCCCCAACAGCGCCAGCAACTCGCCCTTTTGCAGGGTGAGCGAGATGTCGTCGTTGGCGGTCAGCGCGCCGAAGCGCTTGGTGATGCCGCGAAGTTCCAGAACGGGCTGCGTCATTCGACAAACCCCGCGATCGGGAATCGATGCTGCCATGTGCTCTTGGTCTCGAGCCGGCGGGCAAGGCGCAGCAGCAGGCCGTCCGAGGCGATGGGCCCGATGATCTGGACGGGCAGGGGCAGGCCGTTGGCGTCCGCGCCGACCGGCACCGTCACGGCCGGCGTGCCGGCCACGTTGGCGAGCGCGGCGTAGGGTGAAAACTCCGCCATCCGCCGCCAGTGCAGGTCGACGTCCATATGGTCGAGCGGGAAGGAGCCGATGGGCAGGGGCGGACCGGAGAGCATCGGCGTCAGGATGACGTCGACCGTCTCGAAGTGCCTCCACATCGCAGCCGAGAGTCTCGCCATCATCAGATCGGCCTCGAAGAGCGCCGAGGCCGGTAGGGCAAGGCCATCGTCGATCAGCTTGCGGCAGAGGATCGAGGTGTCACCCATCTTGAGGGCGCCGGCGACCGGACCCATGTTGCGGGCGAAATTGGCGAGGATGATCGTGGCGAAGACGGCTTGGGCGTCGTCGACGGCTTTTCTGAAGTCGCCGGCATCGAGGGGGACAAGGGTATGGCCTTCGCTCTTCAGCCAGCGTCCGGTCTCCTCGACGGCCTCGCGGCGTTCCGTCGTCACCTCGACATTCGGCGCGTCGGCCAGGATGCCGATTCGCAGCAGTTCGGGTGCGGTGTCGAGAGCGGCGAGGACCGGCAGGCCGAGGGCGGGATCGGGCAGCGGGCCGCGATTGTTGCCGGCCAGGGCATCGAGGGCGGCAGCCGTGTCGCGCACGGATCGGCTCACCACCAGTTCGCTGGCGATCCCCATCAGATGATTGCCAAACTCCGGGCCGGTGGGCATCGCGCCCCGGCTCGCCTTGAGCCCGACGAGGCCGCAACAGGCGGCCGGAACGCGCGTCGAGCCACCCGCGTCGGTCGCGTGGGCAATGGCAACGATGCCGGCGGCGACCGCCGCTGCCGCGCCGCCGGAGGAACCGCCCGGCGTCAGGCTTTCGTCATGGGGATTGCGGGCAATCGGCCCGATCTCGGGTTCGCTCGACAGCGCGACGCCGAATTCGGGCACCGTTGTCAGGCCGAAGGGCAGGAGACCTGCCGCGCGCATCCTGATCGTCAGGTCGTCGTCGCGAAAGGGCAGAAGGCCGTTCTTCCTCAGCCATGCGTTGCCGGCGACCTTGGGAAGGTCCTTCGCATTGGCGCCGAGGTCTTTCATCAGGAAAGGCAGGCCGGCAAAGGGAGCGTCCGCCGCATCTGCGTCGCCCGATTTCAGCCGGTCGTCGAAGGCTTCCGCCGCGGCCCGGCCCATGGCTGCGTCCACATGGCGGACGGCGCCGAGCGGCTCGAAGGCCCTGGCGGCGGCAATCGAGGCCTCCATCGCGGCGAGAGCCGTCGTCTTGCCTGTCCTGATGGCGTTGGCCAATGCGAGGGCGTCGGGGGGCAGGGACATCGAATTGGCCGTTGGTCGGGGCAAAAGGCTACCCCTCCCGCCGCAATCGTCCGGCGTCGCCGGCGGCGGAGGGAGGGGCACACGGTCTCACGGCACGCAATGCGCCGGCAAGCGATCCTTACGTCGGCTCGCTTTCGTCGATCGGCACCTCGAATTCGCCGGACTTGATCGCCTTCTGCTTTTCCAGCATCGCCGGAATGGCGTCGGCCGGCACCATCGCCTCGGTGAAGAGGATGTCGTTGCCGCCGTATTTCATGAAGGAATATTCGGTGTAGTCGCGCCCCGTCGGCTTGCCGGCGGCGATGTCGGCGAGGATCGCGTCGACGGTCGGGCGGAAATACCACATGGCATTAGCGAAGACCGTGTCGGGATAGCGGGGCGTATAGTCGATCAGCGAGCCGATCGCCTTGATGCCGCGCTCCTTGGCGGCGTCCGCCGTGCCGATGCGCTCGCCGAAGAGAATGTCGGCGCCGGCGTCGACCTGGGCGAAGGCGGCTTCCTTGGCCTTCGGCGGGTCGAACCAGGTGCCGATGAAGCCAACGAGGAACTTGGCGTCCGGGTTCACTTCCTTCACGCCGGCCCGGAAGGCGTTGATGAGGAGGTTGACCTCGGGGATCGGGTAGCCGCCGACGGCGCCGAAGGTGCCGGTCTTCGACATCTTGCCGGCGAGCATGCCGGAGAGATAGGCGGCTTCGTGGTTGCGGGTGCCGAAAACGCCGAAGTTGTCGCCCTGCGGGCCGCCGGAGGAGCCCATCAGGAAGGCCGTGTCGGGATAATCCTCGGCCACCTGGCGGGCCTCGGTCTCCACCGCGTAGGATTCGCCCCAGACGAGCTTGGCGCCTTGGTCGGCGTATTCGCGCATGGCGCGGGCATAGTCGGTGCCGGAAACGCCTTCGGAGAAGACATAGTCGATGACGCCGTCCTTGGCGGCGCCGAGGAGGGCCTCGTGGATGCGCGAGTTCCAGGCATTTTCGACCGGCGAGGCGTGGACGCCGGCGACCATGATCTTCTCGGCGGCGAAGGCGCGGGGCAGGGCCAGCGTGGAAACGCCGGCAGCGGTCGCCGCCAGAATCTGGCGACGGTTCATCGAAAAGGTCATGACGGCTGTTCCCCGTTGTCGACCGATGTCATCGGTCCGCCTGTGGACAGATGGCAGCCGGCGAAATTTGTTGTTCAACGGGTCAAAGTTTCAATATGTGCCCAAGCTGTTGTCAAGGCTGTTTCTTAATCATTCGCGGGTTCGCCGCAGGGGGCGCAAAGGCGCCGGCCGGAGGGATTGCCGGGGCGGCGTGCGGTCGACATGACGGGCGCCCAACCCGAACAATTTTAACCATCCTTTAAGAATCGGCACGTTTCCGCCGCATTCTTTGCTACTTTGGTGGTGTGTCCTGTTGGCGGAACGGGGTTTCGCCATCAGGCTACGGGGAAAGTATCACTTACGGCGAAATTCACGGTTCTTGGCGGACTATTTCCGGTTTAACCAGTGAAATTTATCTACTCTGGGTTGATTATCTGCCCGGAATAGAAATGTCTGTGTCATTCTGATGTCTATATTGTGTCTAGGGGTACGTTGTCCTGAAAAATCTATTTAGTCTCCGTTAACTATGTCTTGTCCTCGGGCTGTTAGGAACTTCGCAATGTTAATGTCTTCTTGAGGTTTGCAAAACAGTTTGAAACAAGGTCCGACCCTCCGTTCATAGTGAAATGAGACTTGGCGTATTCATGAGTCATTTTACCCTTCTTTCGCGCGTATCGGCGCTGGCCGTGATGACGGTCCTGACGAGTTGCGCGGCGCTGCCGCGTTCGGGTCCCAACGAAGGGGCGATCGTGAGCGAGGCGACGGCCCATATCGGCAAGGGCGCGCAGAAGGTCGGCATCGACTACGTGCTGGTCGACCTCGACAAGTCGATCATGAGCTATCTGGAACGATACGAGCCGGCCTCCTTCGAGGCGGGCTTCGGCGGCGGCCGCGGCGGGGCGCCCGACATCACGATCGGGCGCGGCGACATCCTCCAGCTCTCGGTCTTCGAGGCCCAGGCCGGCGGCCTGTTCATTCCCGCCGACGCCGGCGCCCGGCCGGGCAACTACGTCACGCTGCCGCAGCAGGAGGTCGACCGCAAGGGCAACATCGCGGTGCCCTATGCCGGCGACGTCCATGTCGAGGGCCTGACCGCCGACGTGGTGCGCAGGCAGATCGAGGAGCGCCTCGCCAACCGGGCCATCGAGCCGCAGGTGGTGGTGACCGTGGTGGAATCGCGCTCCAACCTCGTCTCGGTGATCGGCGACGTCAACGCCCCGAAGAAGGTGGAGATTTCCCAGAACGGCGAGCGCGTGCTCGACGCCATCGCGGACGCCGGCGGCATCTCCACCCCGAGCCTTGAGACCTACATCACGCTCCTGCGCGGGGGCCGCGAGGCGACGGTGCTTTACGATACCCTCGTCAAGACGCCGAAGGAAAACATTTACCTCGCGCCCGACGACGTCCTGTCGGTCAACCGCGAGCGGCGCACCTACATGGTCTTCGGCGCCGCGTCGGCGACGGGGCGGATCAACTTCGACGACGCCAACCTGACGCTCGGCCAGGCGCTGGGCGAGGCGGGCGGCCTTTCCGACACCCAGGCCGATCCGGCCCAGGTCTTCGTCTACCGCGAGGAGAGCCGCGACCAGCTGCAGCGCATGGGCGTCGACATGACGAAGTTCGCCGGCAGCGACATCCCGGTGATCTACCGGGCGAACCTGCGCGATCCGTCGGCCTATTTCGCGATCAGCAAGTTCGCGATGCGCGACAGGGACATCATCTACATCTCGAACGCCAAGACCTACGAGCTGACGAAGTTCCTCGACATCATCAACAACGTGTCGACGACCAACGGCGGCGTTCCCAGCGACGTCCTCAACGCCCGCAACGCCATCCGCGGCTTCTGACCGGCCTCGCCGCCCCCGCCGCACGCGGGGGATGGGCACCGGCCCGGCAAAGCCCGGACGACCGCCGCAACGAAAAGACCCCGCCCGGCACATCCGCCCGGCGGGGTCTTTTGGTCTTGTGCGGGCTTGCTTTTCCGGCTCGTCCGTGAGCTTTGGTGCGGCGCCTTGCGGACGATTCCGGCCCTTGCCGGCCTTAGCCGGCCAACGTCCTGCGACCTCTCTGCAATGCGCGACAGAATGGCAAGCAATCTTGCCCGCTTCGCATTGACATTCGCCCGGAAATCCGTAAGGTCCGCGCCAACTGGCGGGTGCCGACACCATGGCGCCCGCCATTCGCTTGCCGAACCATTCGCACGAGAGTGCTTCTCTTGACGATTGAGGCGTGGCGGGACGGATACGCGCGACGGGATGGGCCTTCACGAGGACGGGCGTTGCAGCGTTTCGGGCTTGCCCACCTCGGAAGGACGACCAATGAAGATCAAGAATTCGCTGCGCGCCCTCATGGGCCGGGACCGCAACAACCGCATGGTCCGCCGCAAGGGCCGCATCTACATCATCAACAAGAAGAACCCGCGCTACAAGGCCCGTCAGGGCTGAGTCGCGCCGCGCCTTAGGGCGCGGCTGTTCTTCGCGTGATGCGCCGTCCCCCGCGGGGAGGGCCGGAAAGCCGCCGCATGGCGGCCCGCATGACATCCGAAGAGCGTTTCCGTTCGGCAACGGCTTTGACGGCGCATCCCGGGAGCGGTAATCTCCCGGGATGCGCTTTCTCATGCTCACTCCTCTGGCCGTGCTTGCCTGCCTTGCCGCCGCGACGGTGGCCGGACAGGCCAAGACCACGCCGCCTGCCGCCGCGATCGCTCCGTCGCAGG
Organism: Hartmannibacter diazotrophicus; assembly: GCF_900231165.1. GTDB lineage: Bacteria > Pseudomonadota > Alphaproteobacteria > Rhizobiales > Pleomorphomonadaceae > Hartmannibacter > Hartmannibacter diazotrophicus. Next base: position 3,981,090 of record NZ_LT960614.1, on the reverse strand, counting down.
CCAAGCCCGATCTGCCGCTGCTGGAGGACGAGGAGGAGGCCAATCCCTTCTCGCCGGACAAGCCGAACGCGCCTGCCGTCGTGGACAAGACGGACAAGACGCTGAACGATCTCTTTTCCAAGCTCGCGGCGGCCGGCTCGGTGGTCGAGGCGCACCCTTACGAGCAGCGAATCCTCAAGCGACTCATCCAGACCGACAGCGATACGGTCAACCTGATGATGGGCTGGACGATCGCGGCCATGACCAAGCAGCGCTATGGCGAGGCGCTCGATCTTCTCGACCAGATCCTGATCCTGAAGCCCGACTACGCCGAGGCCTACAACAAGCGCGCCACCGTCTATTTCCTGCTCGACGACTACGGCCATTCGGTCGCGGACATCGAACACGCGCTGGCGCTCGAGCCGCGCCATTTCGGGGCCCTCTCGGGCCTTGCCGGCATCCTGCAGCGGATCGGCGAGGACAAGGAAGCCTACGAGGTCTACCAAAAGCTTCTCCAGATTCATCCGAACCTGCCCAACGCGCGTAGTGCCATGGAGAAGCTGGCACCGGAGGTAGCCGGGCGCGACATCTGACGCCGCAGACGGGGTCCGGCCGCCGGGTCGTCCGATGGCGGCTGGATGAGTCCGCGTGGCGGTCGCCGACCGCTACCGGCAGTCCCCTTCACGTTGCTCCGGTCCCGATATATTGCGCGCGCGAAAAACCCTCTGGACGCTGATCTTTTTTCTCGTCGCGGTGCTGCCCTTCGGGCTGACCGTGACGGGAACCCTTGCCATCGAGGCGGACTATCCGCCGGTCGGTGCGATGGAGGAGGTGGACGGCGTCAGCCTCCACTATGTCGATGTCGGCGGTTCGACAACGAAGGCGCCAGGCTCGCTGCCTGTGATCGTCGTGCACGGGGCGAGCGGCAATCTCCTCGAACCCTTCTATTCCCTCGGCAAGGCCTTCGATCCCGGGCAACGGGTTGTCTTCGTCGATCGGCCCGGCCATGGCTGGAGCGAGCGGGGTGGGGAGGCCTCGGCCGATCCCGAACGGCAGGCGGACCTTGTCGCCGGGCTTGCCGGGCAACTCGGCATCCAGAAGGCTGTTTTCGTCGGCCATTCGCTCGGCGCGGCTGTCGTTGCGGCGCTCGCCGTCCGCCATCCCGATCTCGTCGCGGGGCTGGTCTTCGTGGCGCCGGCGACCCATCCCTGGCCGGGGGGCGTTGCCTGGTACTATTCCGTCGCGGCAACGCCGGTCGTCGGCGATCTCTTCGCCTGGTCGATCTCGCTGCCGGCGGGCGAGGCGATGATGGAGGCCGCCGCAAAGTCGGCCTTCGCGCCGGAGGCCATGCCGGAGGACTATCTTCAGAGAACCCACATCCGGATGGTCCTGAGACCATCGGAGTTCCTGGCGAATGCGCGTGACGTCGCCCATCTCAGCGAGAATGTGACGAGGACGTCGAAGCGCTATCACGAGATCAAGGCGCCGACGGTGATCCTGACAGGCGACCACGACAGCGTCGTCTATCCCTCGATCCATTCGCTGGGGCTCTACCGGGATATAGCCGGCAGTCGTCTCGTGGTGCTGCCGGGGGCGGGCCACATGCTGCACATCACCCACCCGCAGGCGGTTGTCGACGCGGTCCGGGAGGTGATCGCCGACGCTGCGCAGGTCGCTGGCGCCTCATGAAAAAGGACCGCCGGCGCAAGGCACCGGCGGTCCCATTTCTCAAAGACGATGCTGCGTCCGGTCAGATGCCGCTGCGGCCGTCCGGACCGACGGTGGCGATGCGCAGCAGGTTCGTCGCGCCCGGCGTGCGCAGCGGAACGCCGGCCGTCAGGATGATCTTGTCGCCTGCCACAGCGAAGCCCTCGTCGCCGGCCACCCGCGCCGCGATCTGGACGAGGTCGGCGAGCTTTTCCGCGTCTTCGCAGATCACGGTGTGGAGACCCCAGGCCATCTGGAGGCGGCGAGCCGTCTCGGGCTTGGGGCTCAGCGCGATGATGCGGTTGAGCGGCCGCTCACGGGCAAGGCGCATGCCGGTGGCGCCCGAGGAGGTGAAGCAGACGATGGCGGTCAGTTCCATGCGCTCGGCGATGGTGCGGGCCGCCTCGCTGATCACGTCGGCGCCGGTTGCTTCCGGCTCGGCGCGCTGGGCGTTGACGATGTTGGTGTAGTTGCGGTCCTGCTCGACCTCGATGGCGATCCGGTCCATGGTCGCAACGGCTTCGACCGGGAAGGCGCCGGAGGCGGATTCGGCCGAGAGCATCACCGCGTCGGCGCCCTCGTAGACGCCGGTCGCGACGTCGGAGACCTCGGCGCGGGTCGGCACCGGGGAGGAGATCATCGATTCCAGCATCTGCGTCGCGATGACGACCGGCTTGCCGTAGCGGCGGCCGAGACGGGTCATGCGCTTCTGGAGACCGGGCACCTGTTCCAGCGGAAGTTCCACGCCGAGGTCGCCGCGGGCGACCATCAGGCCGTCGGAGCGGCGGGTGATCTCTTCCAGATGCTCGATGGCCTGGGGCTTTTCGACCTTGACCATCACAGCGGCCTTGCCGGCGATCATCTCGATGGCCTCGTCCATGTCCTCCGGACGCTGGACGAAGGACAGGGCGATCCAGTCGACCTTGGCGGCAAGGGCGGCGACGAGGTCGGCGCGGTCCTTGTCAGTAAGGGCGGAGGAGCCGATGGTCGTGTCCGGCAGGCTGACGCCCTTGCGGTCGGAGATGCGGCCGGCCACTTCCACCTTGGTCACCGCGACGTGGCCGTCGCAGGAGACGGTCCGCAGGCGCACCTTGCCGTCGTCGACGAGGATGGTGTCGCCAGCCTTCAGGGCGGCGAAGATTTCCGGATGCGGCAGATAGACCTTGGTCCTGTCGCCGTCGACCTTGTCCGAGACGAAGCTGAATTCCTGGCCGATCTCCAGCATCTGCGGGCCGGAGGAAAAGGTGCCGACACGCAGCTTCGGACCCTGCAGGTCGGCGAGGATGCAGATCGGCCTTCCGGCCTCCTTCTCGACATGGCGGATCGTCGCGACAAACTCGTTGAGCTTGTCGTGGCTGGTGTGGCTCATGTTGATGCGGAAAATGTCCGCGCCGGCACGGTGCAGCTTCGCGATCGTCTCGGCGTCGGAGGACGAAGGGCCCAGCGTCGCAAGAATCTTGACCTTCCGATTGCGCTTCATTTTGCGGTCGTTCCTTTTTGCGTCGGTTCCGTCAGCTGGACCGTCCAACTTCGCTGGTCCTGCGTGTCGATCTCGAAAAAACCTGTTCGGTCGTAGCCGCGCGCCACGCAATCCTCGGTCCCGAGGATCGTGAACATCTTGCGGCGCGTGCACATGAAAGCCTTGCCGCCCCATTCACCGCCCTGTTTGGCGTCGACGGCATAGATGTAGTAGTAGCGGGCGGCCAGGGGCCCGGGGATCAGCGTGTTGCACTTGGCTCCCGGTATGTTCCACCAGCCCTCCGTGGTCCATCCCTTCTTCGACTTGTAGCCGATCGAAATGCTGACCGTCGTTTCCGTCTTGTTGCAAAGACGCAGGTCAGCCAGAGCCGGCTGAGACGTGAGGCAGGTCAGGACGATCGCGGCGAGCCCCGCGACGGCCATGATCTGGCGCGCGGCAACCCATTTCATAGCTGCCGCCGTGAACCGTCTTCCCGGCAACAGGGCTATCCTGCTCTTGCGATTGATGTGATCCCGACCCATTCCCGCTCCGACCATTTCGACCGGCCAGAGCCACGTCTTTTTGCTTCGACCAACTAGGAGTGTCAACGGCCTATTCCTGTTATCGATGCTTCGTCCGGCGCAATCTGTTTTTCCGCGGCGTGGCAGTCGATCACCGGCAAAATCCTTTGTCAAATCGCTGGCTCGCCGGTGAGGGGACTGGTTGGCGAGGGCGGCCGCTCAGGCCATCTGCGGGGCAGGGCGCCTGGGGCGGGCGAACCAGATGCCGACCAGAATCAGCGCGCCTCCGGCCATCTGGTCGCCGCGCAGGCCCTCTCCCAGCAGCAGCCAGCCGAAGAAGGCGGCGGCGAGCGCCTCCAGGAAGATCACAACGGACGAGAATGCGGCAGAAAGATGCCCAAGCGCATAGGCTAGCAAACCTTGTCCACCAACTTGTGACAACAGCCCGAGCGCCACCAGGGCACCGAGCCCGGAGAGGCTTGCGGGCAGCATGGTCGGCTCCAGCGGAACGGCGACGAGGAAGAGGATGACGCACGTCACGCTGCCGCTGAGGATGCTGAGGGCCCCGCTGCCGACGCTTCGCCGCGCCACCCGGACGCTGAGGAAGAACATGCCGAAGAAGAAGGACGTGACGAGGCCATAAAGGTCGCCGACCAGGTGATCGGGGCTGAGGCGATAGTTGCCCCCCAACAGACAGGCGGCGCCGACGAGACTGATGCCGAGCCCGGCGAAGACCGTCTTGTCGACCGTCTCGCCGATGACGAGGCGGGAGAAGAGCACGACCCACACCGGCGCCAGCGTCGCCATGAAGGTGGCGTTGGCGACCGTCGTATAGGTGATGGCGAGATGCCAGAAGAAGAGGTCGCCGGCAAAGAAGAGGCCGGCGAACCAGACCGCCGGCGTCGCGGCGGCACGGCGGAGCCCGGCAAGACCGCCCTCGGCCAGCGCCCAGGCGAGAAGCGGGGGAAGGGCAAGCGCCATGCGCCAGAAGGCGCTGGCGAAGGGACCGACATCGGCCTCGCGCACGAAGACAGGCGAGATGCCCATGGCGACGGCGCCGCCCACAAGGGCAGGGATGGCCAGCATTCCGGCAAGGCCTTCGTTCCCGGCCCGGGGCGCAACTTCCGTCATTCCGATCCTTCGCGCATGCGGCCGTTCCGCTTCGGCTCACGCAGGTGCGCTTTCCTATGACATGCCCGGCGGCCTGTTGCCAGCGGCAAGTCGTGGACGGCGAACGGCGACTTGCCAAGTCCACGGCGATCGGAAAGAACGGAGGTCTTCAGCCGTCGGCGTGTTGGCCGGACGGACTGTCGGAGCAACAATGGAGCGTTCGATGAGTGTGCCCGCGTTCGAGCCGGTCGAGGTGATCGAGGGGGATCTTTCGCGCGGACTGCTGCTGCTCTGCGATCATGCCAGCAACCGCCTGCCGCCGGACTATGGCGATCTCGGCCTGCCGGCGGCGGAGTTCGCGCGCCATATCGCCTACGACATCGGCGCGGCCGCGCTGACGCGGGCGCTTGCGCGCGGTCTCGGGGCTCCGGCACTCATGACCACCTATTCCCGGCTGCTCATCGATCCCAACCGGGGCGAGGACGATCCGACCCTTTTGATGCGCCTTTCCGACGGCGCGGTCATTCCCGGCAACCGGTATGCCGATGCCGCCGAGCGCGAGCGGCGCCTCCAGCGCTTCCACCGGCCCTATCATCTCCGTATCGACGCCATGCTGGACGAAATGCTGGCGCTTGGAACCGTGCCGGTGATCATCGCCATCCACAGCTTTACGCCCTTCTGGAAGACTTTCGCCAGGCCCTGGCACGCGGGCATCCTCTGGGACAGGGATCCGAGGCTGGCTGTGCCCCTGATCCAGGCACTCGAAAGCGAGGCGGGACTGGTGGTCGGCGACAACGAACCCTATCTAGGGGCTCTCAAAAACGACACGATGTATCGCCACGGCACCATGCGCGGTCTTGCCCACGCGCTCGTCGAGGTCCGCCAGGATCTGATCGGCGACGCCGAGGGCGTTGCGGTCTGGACCGAGCGATTCCTTCGTCTTCTGCCGCCGCTGCTCGGCGCGAAGGACTTGCGCGACGTCCGGCTTCATGGTTCCAAGACCGACAGTCAGCCGACAGCACTTTCACAGGAATGAAGATCGTGACCAAGCCCGACCCCCAGACGGAAATCGAACTCCAGGCGGCCGCCTTCCGCCGCCTCGTCGATCATCTCAAGACGCGCACGGACGTGCAGAACATCGACCTGATGAACATGGCCGGTTTCTGCCGCAATTGCCTGTCCAACTGGTATCTCGACGCGGCCGGCGAGCGCGGGCTCGACGTGACCAAGGACGAGAGCCGGGAGGCCGTCTACGGCATGCCCTACGAGGAGTGGAAGGCAAAGTACCAGAGCGAGGCCAGCGACGAGCAGAAGAAGGCCTTCGAGGTCGCCAAGCCAAATCATTAACCAAACCGGTACCTTCGGCATGGCAGTTTTCGCGCCAGCCGAGCGGCCATCCGCTTTGCGCTCCGGGGCGTCCTCAGAGGTACCGGGGCATTCATGAAAAATCTGCGGGTGTTCCTCCAATCGTCGGCGTTGTCCGGGGAGGCCTCGGACGGCCGATGGCATCGGAACATCCACCCACCAAGCAAGAGGTTGCACTATGTCGGATACGGGGGGCGTTGCCGCCGGACAGCTCAAGGCGTTCGTGGAGCGCATCGAACGGCTGGAAGAAGAAAAGAAGGCGATCGCCGATGACATCAAGGACGTCTACGGCGAGGCCAAGGGCAACGGGTTCGATACCAAGATCCTGAAGCAGGTCATCAGCCTGCGCAAGAAGGACCCGGCCGAGCGCGAAGAGCAGGAGACCATCCTGGAGCTCTACATGGCCGCCCTCGGCATGATCGGTTCGCCGACGGAGTGATTGCCGCCGTCGTGCCTGTCCGAGCGCAGCACAAAAAAAGCCGCCGATGATCTCGGCGGCTTTTTCTTTGGATCGAAAGCGATTCGCTCAGCGGCTGGCGAGCTTCACTCGGGCTTCCGCGCCCGCGAAATGCTGCACGGGAATGCGGGTCACGGCCTCGCCGCCGAAGGTCCCCATCTTCAGGTCGCCATAGGGCTGGCCGGTGAAGCCGGCGCCGAAGACGAGAGCGGGCTTCTTGAGGAAGGCTGCCATGTCGCGCTGGTTCGGATGGACAAAGTTCCGTTCGTCGCCGAGGGAGGCCATGGCGTGCTGGTCGTAGATGGAGGCCTCGTCGACGGTGGCGACGCGCGTCAGGCGGGTGAGCGGGTCGCTGTCGAGCCTTGCATTCGGCTTCTGGGCAGCGCCCGCCGGCAGGACGAGGCCGGCCGTTGCCGACATCGACGGCGGAACGATTGCTCCGGGATGCTGCGAAAGGCTGTCGAGGACGTTGCTTTCGGCGGCGGTCAGCGTGCTCGAATCATCAGCGTAGCCGAGCGCGGAGATGTCGCCGTCCGGCGCCTTGCCTCCGGTGACGGCGGCGAAGGCCTGGCGCGCCTCGGCGCGCGGATCGGGCGTCGACGGCATGGTCAGCACCACCTGCTCCCTGTCCGGGGTCGTGTCGGCGGAGGCGTCGGCGACGACGAGTTCGGGCGTTGCCGGGGCTTCGGGCGCCAGTTCGGGGCGCTGCCGGGGCGTCACGTCAAGCGCTGCCACGACCGTTTGCTCGGCCGATGGGCTCGCCGGCGCTTCCTCGGCCCTGGCCATCAGGGCCAGAAGCTCGGGTGGCTTGCCGCGCGGCTGCGGCGGCTTGCCGCCGGCAAAGGCGAGAACGGTCGGTGCGGGCGTTTCAGGCGCGGCCTCGGGCGTCGGGATGGATGCCTGTGCCATCTGCGGCGTGTTCACGAAGACCGGACCGGTTCTGGGCGTTTCGGCTGCGGTCAGAACGGGGGCGGCCGGTGGGGTCGGCGCCGGGCCGGCAATGACCGGGGCAGGGGGAGCAATTTTCTGCTGCGTGGGGGCAGACCTCAGGTCGCGACCGGGAGGAGCCTTGGCGGCCGGAGCGGCATCGCTCTCGCTCTCGCCCGATGCTGCACTGATCTCCTCGGCATCGTCCTCGCCGCTGTCGAAGAGGAAGGCGAGGAGACCGCGCGACTTCTTTTTCTGCGCCTGGTTGGCCAGCGGCGCGCTGGACGGGGCGTTGCGTTTCAGTTCGGCCAGCGCCAACTCGTAGCCCTGCATCGGCTTGCCGTCGCTCGGGATGTGCACGGTCTTGCCGTCCGGGAAGACCGTGGCGAGCTGGGCGCGGGTCATGCGCGGCCAGTGGCGCACGCTGCCGACATCGACGTGGACGAAGGGATGATTCGAGGTCGGATAGTAGCCGATGCCGCCGCGCTGCATGCGAAGCGCGATCGTGCGCAGCTTCGCGACGCCGACGTCCGGCAGATAGAAGTCCATGGCCTTGCCGAGCGTGTGCTGACTGTGCTTGGCGACCGCCTTGGAGCGGGACCGCAGGGCATCGTTGGTGGCGAGCGAGCGATAGCCAGAGACGACATGGATCGGCTGCGTGGAGCCGGACAGATGGTAGACTTCCCACACCGTGTCGAAGAGGCGGGGGTCCATCTTGCGCGATTCATTGCGGCGCCAGTCGCGCAGGAAGCGGTTGAGTTCCTGCAGCGCGGCGGGAATGTAGCGTCCGTTGCGCTTGAAGGTGATCCTCAGGCTTTCATGCGTGTGCGTATTGTAGAGGCTGAGGACCTTGTTGTCGTCCGCGGCGCGGGCCGGAGCGAGACCGGCAAGGCCCAGCAGAAGCACGGCGGCGACCGACAGGGAGAGGCACTTGCGGGAGAGGGCCTGGTGCCCCCTCGACGACCGGAGCGTTTCACCGTGGGCGGCCGATGCATTGCCGGCCTGCTTTCCTGCCCATCCGAGAACGCTGCGACAGATTGAAAAGTACTGTTTCAAGTTAGCCTACCGAGTGTGCCCGAGTTGCTCCATCCCCAGATAAGAGAATCGAACGAAATCCTTAATTCACGGTTTACCGTAAAAACATTTCCGTGCAGGTTGTCGTCTATGCAACAGTCGGGCGCTCACGACTGGCCCAGCGCGGGGACATTAGCCTCTTCAGCCCGTGAGTCAAATACGTAAAGCGGACACAGCCGGCATTTTTTGCCGGCTGCCGCAGAAAACCGATGCATGCAGCATGCTTGGGTTGTGGATGCGCCTCCTGCCGGGCGGTGCCGGCAGGCAAAGGGACCCTCGTCAGAGCCCCAGCGCGGCCTTCATCCTGGCCGTATGCCCGTAGATGTCGTTGCGCATCTGCAGAGCGCCGTCGTCATCGACCCAGGCCGTGAAATAGGCGATGTGCACGGGAATGTGGTGATCGAGGTCAACCCTGCGCTCGCCTTTGCCGATCAATCCCTTGACCTGGGCAAGGGTCACGTTCGGCTCATCCTCCAGAATCGCCTGCGCGAAGGCGAAGGGGTCCTGCACGCGCACGCAGCCGTGGCTGTAGGCGCGGAAGTCCTTCTGGAACAGGCTGCGCGACGGGGTGTCGTGCAGGTAGACCGCATGCGCGTTCGGGAACATGAACTTGATGTGGCCGAGCGCATTGGCCTCGCCCGGCGGCTGGCGGATGCGGACCTTGGAGAGCGTGCTCTGGTCCCACCAGATCATCGAGGGGTCGACGACATGGCCGTTGTAAAGCGCCTCGTAGCCATGACGGGCGAAATAGGCCGCGGGGTTCTTCTGGATCTGGTGCAGCATCTCCTTGGTGGCAATCGAGACCGGAACGTTCCAGTAGGGATTGACCACGAGATATTCCATCTCGTCGGAGAAAATCGGCGTCTGGTTCTTCACCGTGCCGACGACGACGCGTGCCTCATGGACGATCTTGCCGTTGCGCCGAATCGAGACCTCGTAATTCGGCACGTTGACGAAAATGTAGTCGTTGCCAAGGTCGCGCGGCATCCAGCGCCACATTTCCATGTTGGCGATGATCTCGGATTCCTTGTCGCGCGCCTCGCCGTTGAGGACGGCAAGGGTATTCGGGCCGACGACGGCATCGGCGGTCAGGCCCTTGCTCTGCTGGAAGGCGCGGACGGCGGCTTCCAGTTCGCTGTCGTAGATGTCCGAATCGACCTGGGTCTCCGGCACGCCGAGGCGGGTGCGCAGGAGGGCGACACGGGCATCGCGCATGCCCGGATGCAGCGAGCGGCCGACCGGGATCACGGTGACCGGCGTTGCCTCTCGATCCTGCTGGCGCACCTCGGCCAGCTTGGCCCTGAGACGGCGGAAACCATCCTGAGGCGGATTGAAGGCTTCCAGCACGGCGCCCGGATCGGTCGCATCGGCCAGCCGGGTCAGGGCTTCCTGCGGGTCGACCTGCGGCGGGCGGCGCGTGATCATGTCACTGATCTGCGACGGCGCGACACTGCCGGACATGGCCCGCTTGGCATAGTCGAGCACCGCGACGGTCAGCTTGACGTCGATCTCGGCGGTCGCCCAGTTGGACGTCGGCATCGCGGCGTCTTCGGGGATCGTCGGCAGATCGAAATGCCGCGGATCGATGCCGTCCTCGCTCGCGTCCCGGATGGTGGCGATCACGGAACGGCCCCGGTCGGTGATGCGTCCCTGATCGGTCCACACGGGCGCATTGGCGCGCGCGGCATAGAACTCGGTCACCGCCTTGACGAGCGAGCGGCTCGTGCCGGCCGGGTCCGCGGTCAGATCCGTGAGGTAATTGTCGATCGCAAGGGCGACGCCGTCCTGGGGAACCGGATCGGTGACCGGCTCGATCGGCGTTTGCAGCGCGACCGGCGACATGACGGCACCGGGCGCGGCATGGGCACTCGGCTGGGCGAGCGCGACGGCGGCAATCGTGGCAACAGAAACGGAAATGATCAGACGATTCATTATCAAACCTCGTGCCCCTGTTTGGACCGGAGCCGGCTGGAAAGGCAAGAACACTTGAGAACGCGGGCTGTATTCACTTTGGCGCGTCACTCCGCTGCAACAGTTGCGACGTCTGTTTCGTCGATACCGTACTCGCGGAGCTTGCGATAAAGGGTCGAACGGCCGATTCCGAGCCGCCGGGCGACCTCCGCCATGCGACCTCCGTAGTGCTCGATGGCGAGGCGAATCATGTCCGCCTCCAGCGCTTCGAGGGTCCGGATGTGGCCGTCATCGGTGAGCGTGCGCAGGTAACCGAAGGGCGCGGCATTGCTGGAACCATTGGCGATGGCCTGCCCGATCATGGGCGACTCCATCGCATCGCCGGCGTGCCGGTCGGCGGGCGGCTGCTGGTCGCGCCAGCTGCCCGCGATCGGCTTGCCGATCATGCCGTCGAGCGGAAGCTGGCCGTCGAGGGCGGGGCTCGGTGTAGCGGACGACGGCGAGGCGAAGCCTGCCATCGGTTCGACAGCGGGATGCTCGACACGGCGCATGGCCGAAATATGACCGACCTGGGCCGCGATCTGGGGAAACTCGTCGACGGTCAGCGTGTCGCCGTCGGCAAGAACCACCGCGCGGAAGATCGTGTTCTCGAGCTGGCGGATGTTGCCGGGCCAGGAGTAGCTCATCAGAAGGTCGAGCGCGTCGGCCGAAAGTCCGCTGACGCGCCTCTTGCCTTCCTCGGCGGCAAAGCGGGCGATGAAATGGCGGGTGAGACCGGGAATGTCGTCGCGCCGCTCGCGCAGCGGCGGGATCATGATCGGGAAGACGTTGAGGCGGTAGTAAAGGTCCTCGCGGAAGCGGCCTTCCTTGACCAGCTCGATCATGTTGCGGTTGGTGGCCGAGATCAGCCGGATGTCGACCTTGCTCGGCCGGCGGGCGCCGACGGGGTCGATCTCGCCTTCCTGGATCGCGCGCAACAGCTTGACCTGGATGTCGAGCGGTAGCTCGCCAACCTCGTCGAGGAACAGCGTGCCCGTGTGGGCCTCCTGGAACTTGCCGACATGCTTGTCGACGGCGCCGGTGAAGGCGCCCTTCTCATGGCCGAAGAGCGTGCTCTCCACGAGGTTTTCCGGAATGGCGCCGCAGTTCACCGTGATGAAGGGCCGCTTGCGGCGGTCCGAGGTGCCCTGGATGGCGCGGGCGATCATCTCCTTGCCGACACCGGATTCGCCCTCGATGAGGATCGGGATCATCGAGACGGCGGCCTTTTCGCCGAGGCGGATGACGCGCTCCATCGACGGCGAGCGGGTGACGAGGTTCTTGAAGGTCAGCGTGCCGTCCGTGGCCTTCTTCAGGCGCTGGATCTCGCCTTCGAGGGCATTCACCTTCAGCGCGTTCTGGACCGCGACCTGCAGGCGCTCGTGATTGGCCGGCTTGACGATGAAATCGAAGGCGCCGGCCCGCATCGCGCCGACGACCGTGTCGATGCCGCCGCGGGCGGTCTGGACGATGACGGGGCGGGAAAAGTTGATCGTCGGCAGGCGTTCCAGCACCGCCATGCCGTCGAGTTCGGGCATGACGAGGTCGAGGATCATCAGGTCGACGTCGGAGCCCTTCGAGCCTGTGAGATATTCGATGGCCGAGGGTCCGCCATCGACGCTCGCCGTCTCGTAGCCGAAGCGGCGCAGGGCCTCCTCCAGCAGGCGCCGCTGGATCGGATCGTCGTCAACAATCAGGATATGGCCCGCCATACGCAGTACGTCCCATCTAGCCAATTTTCAGGAGGAAGCCGGGTTGTCCCCGATCGCCACGGTCCGGAGCCGACTGCTGTCAGCGCTGTTTTTCCGTTTATGCACGCATCGATTGCAAAATGCCGGAAATCCGGGCCGTTTTGTTTCAATTCGGGCCAATTCTGCCCGTCGGCGGTAAACAGGTCTTTAAGAATTCGCCGCAAATCCCTTGCAAGATCGGTTGATCCGGACCCCCGACAGCCAATATGTGTCGGACAGGAAAACGCCGCAGGCCGCGCATTGCCGCGCCGCCGCCAAGCAGAGGCCAGGGATCATTTCGATGTTTATCAAAAGGTTTTCCACAGCCGTTCACGATCATGATACCGCCGCCGCCGGCAAGGCGCTTGGCGATCTGCCGGAATGGGATCTCTCGGCGCTCTATCCGGGCATGGATTCGGGGGGCTTCAAGGACGATCTGGCGCGGGCCGGAACGATGTCGAAGGCCTTCGTGGAGGCGCATAAGGGCAAGCTGAAGAGCGAGCTCGATGCCGGTACGCTCGGCGCGACGGTGGCCGAATACGAGGCCATCCAGGAGCTTCTCGGCCGGCTGATGTCCTATGCCGGCCTCGTCTATGCCGGCGACACCACCGACCCCAAGCGCATGAAGTTCTATGGCGACGCCAGCGAGAAAGCGACGGCGGCGGTCACCCAGCTTCTCTTCTTCGAGCTCGAACTCAATCGCATCGATGCCGCGGACATCGCGGCCGGCGTCGCGAAGGATGCCAAGCTCGCCCACTACAAGCCCTGGCTCGACGACATCGCCAAGGAAAAGCCTTACCAGCTGGAAGACCGCGTCGAGGAGCTTTTCGTCGAAAAGTCCGTGACGGGGGCGGGGGCCTGGAACCGTCTCTTCGACGAGACGATGTCCTCGCTGCGTTTCGAGGTCGACGGCGAGGATCTGGCCATCGAGCCGACGCTGCATCTCCTCCAGAACCCGGACGAGACGAAGCGCAAGACGGCCGCCGAGGCGCTCGGCAAAACGTTTCGCGAGAACCTGCGCATCTTCACGCTGGTGACCAACACGCTTGCCAAGGACAAGGAAATTTCCGACCGCTGGCACGGCTTCAAGGACATCGCCGACTCGCGGCACCTGTCCAACCGGGTCGAGCGCGAGGTGGTGGACGCGCTGGTCGAGGCCGTCCACAAGGCCTATCCGCGCCTGTCGCACCGCTATTACGCCCTGAAGGCCAAGTGGCTCGGCAAGGAAAAGCTCGCCTACTGGGACCGCAACGCGCCCCTGAAGACCGATGCAACCCGGCAGATCGGCTGGGACGAGGCGCGCGACACCGTGCTTTCGGCCTATGGCCGCTTCTCGCCGGAGATGGCGACGATCGCCAGGCGCTTCTTCGACGAGAACTGGATCGACGCGCCGACGCGGCCAGGCAAGTCGCCGGGCGCCTTCGCGCATCCGACCGTGCCGAGCGCGCACCCCTATGTGCTGCTCAACTACCAGGGCCATACGCGGGACGTGATGACGCTCGCCCATGAACTCGGCCACGGCGTGCATCAGGTGCTGGCCGCGCCGAACGGGGCCCTGATGGCGCCGACGCCGCTGACGCTTGCCGAGACCGCCAGCGTCTTCGGCGAGATGCTGACCTTCCGTTCGCTGCTCGACAAGGCGGCATCCCCCGCCGAGAAGCGCACGCTGCTGACCTCCAAGGTGGAGGACATGATCAACACGGTGGTGCGCCAGATCGCCTTCTACACCTTCGAGCGCGAGGTCCACACCGAGCGCCGCAACGGCGAACTGACTGCCGACCAGCTCTGCGACATCTGGTTGAAGGTCCAGAGCGAGAGCCTCGGCCCGGCCATCGAGTTCGGCCCGGGATACGAGACCTACTGGACCTATATCCCGCATTTCATCCACTCGCCCTTCTACGTCTATGCCTACGCTTTCGGCGATTGCCTCGTGAATTCGCTCTACGGCGTCTACGAGAAGGCGGAGCCGGGTTTCCAGGACAAGTATTTCGCGCTGCTGAAAGCCGGCGGGACCAAGCATCATTCCGAACTACTGAAGCCCTTCGGTCTCGATGCCACCGACCCGGCTTTCTGGCAGATCGGCCTCGGGCTGATCGAACGGATGATCGGCGAACTGGAAGCCATGGAGGACTGAGGGCTGCCACTGGCATGGCCCGTGCTTTTCTCGACAGGGACAAGGGGCCGTCTCATGGGACGGTCCCTGCATTTCGGCAGAAGGACAAAGACCCGTGGATCTCGCACACACCCCCTATGACGGATCCTCGGCGCCCTTTACCATCGGCCTGAAGCCGCTCGATCCCACCCGCTGGATCGAACCTGACGCGCTGCTGGCCGCCTATCTCGACGAGAAGGACGCGCTCCTTCGGGACAAGCGGGGTCTGGTGTTCCAGGCCGAGCCCGAAACGGTTGGCGCCCAGGCCGAAGTCTTCTCGCTGCTTGCCGATTATCTGCCCGGGCAGTTTCCCGGCATCTATGCCCGCGAGGGCGACGCGATCCGGATTATTCCCGCGGGCCGCACGGTTGCGATGGACGCCGAAGCGCCGCTCCTCTCGGCGGCAAGGCTCGTCCAGGAGGATCTCTGCCTGATGCGCGAGGGGGAGGGCGGCTACCGGCTTGCGGCCGCCACCCTCTGCTTTCCCTCCTTCTGGTCGCTGATGGAGAAATTCGGCCGGCCGATGGATGCCATTCACACGACCGTCCCCGGCTATGCGGAGCGGCTCGGCACCCGCATCAACCGCATCTTTTCGAGCCTTCGCACCGAAATCCCGGTGGAGCGCTACAACTGGTCGCTGACGACGGACGCCCTGTTGCATCATCCGCAGACCAAATCCGATGCGCCCGACCGGGCTGGCGGCGAAGGCGGGCTTGCCTCCTTCATCCGGGTCGAGCGGCAGACATTGCGCCGTCTGCCGGGAAGCGGCGATATCCTTTTCACGATCAAGGTCATGGTCGACCCGATCGGGGCGCTTGAGGCGCACGCCGACGGTGCGCGTCTTGCCGAAGGTCTGCGCGGCCAGCTTCTGGCGCTCGATGCCGACCAACTGGCCTACAAGGGGCTGCTCGACAGCCGTGACGCGATTGCCGACCGTCTTCACCGGATCGCGTCCGGCGCCCTGTCCGAGCCGGCCGGCGCCTGATAATCTGCACCAAGAGTGCAACAGCTTCGGGGCGGGGGATGGCGACGATCGTCAACGGCAGAAACTGCGAGGGCTGCGGCCTGTGCTGCATGGTGCCGGCGGTGATCGAACTGGAAAAGCCCGTCGGCCGCTGGTGCCCGCATTGTTCCACCCGCAAGCGCTGCGACATCTACGCCGACCGGCCGCAGGAGTGCCGGGACTTTCATTGCGGCTATCTGACGGTGGCGGTCCTTGGCGAGGAATGGAAACCGTCCCGCAGCAAGATCATCCTGACGGCGGAGCTGGATGGCCAGCGTGTTCTCGCCCTCGTCGATCCGGCCCGTCCCGACGCCTGGCGGCAGGAGCCGTTTCAGGGGCAACTGCGGGCCTGGGCGAAGGCCGCCGTTCCGCATGGCGGCCAGATCGTCGTCAAGATCGGCCATCGCGCCATCGTGGTGCTTCCCGACCGCGACGTGGACCTCGGCGAGGTCGGCCCCGGCGATGCGATCATCACCGAGCAGCGCAACACGCCCGCCGGTCCCGTTCTCAATGCCTTCAAGGTTCCGCTCGACGATCCGAGGGTGCCGAAGCCTGCGTGAGTCGCGCGGCTCCCTTCTCTTTCGAGGCCTTGCTTGTTGCGCCGACCTTCACGTTATACATTTCGTATAACGTTGATGGAGAGGCACGTCATGAAGCTGGAACTGAAGAAGATCGGCAACTCGACCGGCGTCATCCTGCCGAAGGAATTGCTGGTGGAACTCGGTCTCGAACAAGGGGACACGGTCTTCGTCAGCAAGACACCGGATGGCGGCGTCAGGCTTTCGCCAGCCGACCCGACCTTCGACAAGGCCATGGAGATCGCCCGCAAGGCGATGAAGACCTATAGCAACACGCTTCGCGAACTTGCCAAGTAGTTCGGTTGCTGTCGCATGTCGGAGACCACCGCTATTCCCGAGCCGGTGTGGCTGACGCGCGAAATCGTCGAAGCCATCCACGACGAGCAACTCGCCATTTTTGGCGGGCCTTCTGGTCTGCGCGATGCAGGGGCCTTGGAATCCGCTCTCGGGCGGCCGCTCAACCGCTTTGCTTATCAAGGCGGAGATTTGGCGGATTTGGCGGCTGCCTATGCCTTCGGCATTGCCCGCAATCACCCATTCGTGGATGGCAACAAGCGGGCGGCATTCCTGTCACTCATCGTCTTTCTGGGGCTGAACGGGTTTGATTTCCTCGCGCCTGAGGCGGATGCCGCCGCCATCATCCTGTCCCTTGCCGCCGGCGAGGTCGAGGAAGAGGGGCTTGCCCGCTGGATCCGGGACCGGCTCGGCGGCGCCGGGCCGGGGTGATGGCGTGCCCTTGGCCCTGCCGCGCGCATGGACATTCCGGCCGCGAGACATTTGGCTCCGACTCTCCTATCTAGAGGTCACTGTTTCAGTTCTGGCGGAGCGTGATCCCCCTTGCCATCCTCATCCGACGACGAACGCAACCGGTTGTCCGCGCGGGCCATGCGCTATGCGCGCGTCGGCACCAATATCGGCGGCGTGGCCGCGAAGATCGGCGCCAATCGCCTGCTCGGCCGGGACGATGCCAATTCGGCGGCCTCGCTTGCGGCCACTCTCGGCAATCTCAAGGGACCGCTGATGAAGGTGGCGCAACTGCTTGCCACCGTGCCCGACGTGCTGCCGCCCGAATATGCCGAGGAACTTTCCCAGCTTCAGTCCAACGCCCCGCCGATGGGCCCGGCCTTCGTCAAGCGCCGGATGACCGCCGAACTCGGCCTCGGCTGGGAAAGGCGGTTCAAGAGCTTCGATCGCCAGCCGGCGCACGCCGCCTCGCTCGGGCAGGTCCACAAGGCCGTCAGCCTCAAGGGCGAGGCGCTTGCGGTGAAGCTGCAGTATCCCGACATGGCCTCGGCCGTGGAGGCCGATCTTTCGCAGCTCGATCTCATCTTCTCGCTGCACCGGCGCATGGGCGCCGTGATCGACACGACCGAGATCCGGCAGGAGATCTCGGAGCGGATCCGCGAGGAACTCGATTATGAGCGCGAGGCACGTCACGCCGCGCTCTACGCGGCCATGCTGTCGGGCCAGCCGCTGGTCCGCGTGCCGTCTGTCCACAGGGAATTGTCCACCCGCCGTCTCCTGACCATGGGCTGGCTGGAGGGGCGGCGGCTGCTCGACTACAAGACCGCCTCGCTGGAGGACCGCAACCGGATCGCCAAGGCGATGTTCACCGCCTGGTGGCATCCCTTCGCCGGTCATGGCGTGATCCATGGCGATCCGCATCTCGGCAACTACAGCGCCTTCGAGGAGGACGGCCGGCCTGAGGGAATCAACCTGCTCGACTACGGCTGCGTGCGCATCTTTCCGCCGTCCTTCGTCGCCGGGGTCGTCGAGCTTTACCGCGGGCTCCAGGAAGACGACGAGGCGCGCATCGTGTCCGCCTACGAGACCTGGGGCTTCAAGGGCCTGACGAAGCGGCTCGTCGAAATCCTCAACATCTGGGCGCGCTTCATCTACGGACCGCTGCTCGACGACCGGGTGCGCACGATTGCCGACGGCGTCAGCCCTGGCGCTTATGGCCGCAAGGAAGCTTTTCGGGTGCATCAGGCCCTGAAGGAGGAGGGGCCGGTGCGGGTGCCGCGCGAGTTCGTCTTCATGGACCGGGCCGCCATCGGTCTTGGCGCGGTCTTTCTTCACCTTGCCGCCGAGCTCAATTTCCACACGCTGTTCAATGAGGCGATCGAGGGGTTCCGCATCGAGGATCTCGCCGCCAGGCAGCAGCGGGCGCTCGAGGTCGCGGGGCTTTGAGCGAAGGCGTCTTCGACGAATGAAGGTCTGGTATACCATTGCGGGCCGGCCTCGATTTTGTCATAAAGCGAGGCCGTAGCGAGTGCCGCGGCATTCCGGTGCCTTGCCGGCATGCGGGCGGCAGGCTATCGAGACAAGGACCGGCGACAAGCCGGTGCGGAGGAGAGGAAAGTCGTGCCGGCCAATGCCGCCGCTTTCCGGAGGAACGTGGAGGAACGGGAATGGCTGAGCATACCAGCGCGATGGACTATGACGCCCATGAGAAGACCTATGCCAATTTCATCCATATGGTGAAATACGGCACGGCGGCTGTCGTGGTCATTCTGGTTCTGATGGCTGTTTTCCTCCTCTGATTTCGATGGCGGGGCCGGCGTCGCGCCCGACTGTCAATCTTGCTGAGCAGCTTTGATCTGACATTTCGGTCTGACCCACCCCGGCGGACTGGCGGGTTTTGCTCGCCTGAAACCACCTTGCCTGTCAGCGAGGTCAAGGGATCTACCGTTTGGAGGTTTTGGTAATGCGAATTGCCGTCCCTAAAGAGGTTGCATCTGGCGAGGGCCGCGTTGCGGTGGTTCCGGATGTTGTGAAGCGTTATGTCGGCCTTGGTGCCGAGGTGGTTGTGGAGACGGGCGCCGGTGCGCTGTCGCGGATACCGGACGGCGAGTATGAGGCGGCGGGGGCGAAGATCGCCGGCTCGGCGGCGGACACCTATGCCGGCGCCGACGTGGTGCTGAAGGTGCGCCGTCCCGAGGCGGAAGAGCTTGGCCTGATCCCGAAGGGCGCGCTGGTGATCGCCACCATGGACCCCTATGGCCACGAGGACGCGGTCAAGGCGATGGCGGAGGCCGGGCTCGTCGCGGTGGCGATGGAGTTCATGCCGCGCATCACTCGCGCGCAGGTGATGGACGTTCTGTCGTCCCAGGCCAACCTTGCCGGCTACCAGGCGGTGATCGACGCGGCCGAGGTCTACGACCGGGCCTTCCCGATGATGATGACGGCGGCGGGCACGGTGCCGGCGGCGCGCGTCTTCGTGATGGGCGCGGGCGTTGCCGGCCTGCAGGCGATCGCGACCGCCAAGCGCCTCGGCGCGGTGGTGTCGGCCACCGACGTGCGGCCGGCCTCCAAGGAGCAGGTGGAGTCGCTCGGCGGCAAGTTCATCGCGGTCGAGGACGAGGAGTTCAAGCAGGCCGAGACGGCGGCGGGCTACGCCAAGCCGATGTCGGCCGAGTATCAGGCCAAGCAGGCCGCCCTCGTTGCCGAACACATCAAGAAGCAGGACGTCGTGATCACCACGGCGCTGATCCCGGGCCGGCAGGCGCCGCGGCTGGTGACGGCCGAGATGCTCGCCTCCATGCGGCCGGGCTCGGTGCTGGTGGATCTGGCGGTGGAGCGCGGCGGCAACGTGGAAGGCGCGGTCGCCGGCGAGATCGTCGAGATCGGGGCGGTGAAGATCGTCGGCCACAGGAACGTGGCGGGCCGCATCGCGGCGACGGCCTCGCAGCTCTATGCCAAGAACCTCTACGCCTTCGTGGAGACGCTGGTCGACAAGGAGGCCAAGGCGCTCAAGGTCGACTACGAGGACGAACTGGTGAAGGCGACGGTGCTGACGCGCGACGGCGCGGTGGTACATCCGGCGTTTGCGCCGAAAGAGGCCGCGTAAGGGGCCTTCTAGGCAAGGAGGCGGGGGCGCCGGCTTCGGCGCCCGGCCCCCTCGGCGGGTCTTGCCGGGCGGCCATCTTCCTCGGGGAGGGGGCTTCCGGCAGTCTTGCCATTCTCGGCTGCCGCACGGCGCGTGCTTTCCGATTTTCCTATCCCATGAGGCCAACCGAACCTCGCGCGGGGCACGGACCCCGCGACTGATCCAAGGGGACAACGACCATGGCAACACTTTCACCCGACGAGGCGCTGGAGCGCGCCCGGGCGGCGGCGGAGGCGGCCCGGCTTGCCGCCGACCAGGCCGCCGAGGCGGCCAAAGCCGCCGGCTCCATCGTGGACCAGCTTGCGGGCGCCGCGCATAACGGCCTCGACGACGGCATCGGCGCGGCCGTCCATTCCATGAGCGGGGGCGCGATCGATCCCTTCGTCTTCCGCCTGTCGATCTTCGTGCTCGCGATCTTCGTCGGCTACTACGTGGTCTGGTCGGTGACGCCGGCCCTCCACACGCCGCTGATGAGCGTCACCAACGCGATCTCGTCGGTGATCATCGTCGGCGCGCTGCTGGCGGTGGGCGTCGATCTGTCGACGTCGGCGTCGGCGGGCATGGCGCGCGGCTTCGGCTTCGTCGCCGTGATCCTTGCGGCGGTGAACATCTTCGGCGGCTTCCTGGTCACCAGCCGGATGCTGGCGATGTACAAGAAGAAGGGATAAGGCGATGTCCGCGAATGTGATGGCGAGCCTTTATCTCGTCTCTGCTGTTCTGTTCATCATGGCGCTGAGGGGGCTTTCCAGCCCCGTGACCTCGCGCAAGGGCAACCTCTACGGCATGGTCGGCATGGGGATCGCGATCCTCACGACGCTGGCCGGCATCCATCTCTCCGTCGGCTCGATCGCGCTGATCGTGATCGCGCTCGCCATCGGCGGCGGCGCCGGCGCGGTCATCGCCCGCAAGATCGCCATGACGGCGATGCCGCAGCTGGTCGCGGCCTTCCACTCGCTCGTCGGCCTTGCCGCGGTGATGGTGGCGGCCGGCGCGCTCTACGCCCCCTCGGCGCTCGGCATCGGCGAGGTCGGCTCGATCCACGGCCAGGCGCTGGTCGAGATGAGCCTCGGTGTCGCCATCGGCGCGATCACCTTCACCGGCTCGGTCATCGCCTTCCTGAAGCTCGACGGGCGGATGTCCGGCAAGCCGATCATGCTGCCCGGCCGGCACGTGATCAACATCGCGCTCGCCGCCGCCCTCGTCATCCTGATCGTCGTGCTGGTCAACACCGAGAGCCACGCCGTCTTCTGGCTGATCACGCTGGCGGCGCTGGCGCTCGGCATCCTGATCATCATCCCGATCGGCGGCGCGGACATGCCCGTCGTCGTCTCGATGCTGAACAGCTACTCGGGCTGGGCGGCGGCCGGCATCGGCTTCACGCTCGGCAACACGGCGCTGATCATCACCGGCGCCCTCGTCGGCTCGTCGGGCGCGATCCTCTCCTACATCATGTGCAAGGGCATGAACCGGTCGTTCATCTCGGTCATCCTCGGCGGCTTCGGCGGCGAGACGGCGGGCCCGGCGGGCGGCGCGGTGGAGACCCGGCCGGTCAAGCAGGGCTCGGCGGAGGATGCGGCCTTCATCATGAAGAACGCCGGCAAGGTGATCATCGTGCCGGGCTACGGCATGGCGGTCGCCCAGGCCCAGCATGCGCTGCGCGAGATGGCCGACAAGCTCAAGGAGGAGGGCGTCGAGGTCAAATACGCCATCCACCCGGTCGCCGGCCGCATGCCCGGGCACATGAACGTGCTGCTGGCAGAAGCGAACGTGCCCTATGACGAGGTGTTCGAGCTGGAAGACATCAACTCCGAGTTCGCCCAGGCCGACGTTGCCTTCGTCATCGGCGCCAACGACGTCACCAACCCGGCGGCCAAGACCGACCCGACCTCGGCCATCTACGGCATGCCGATCCTCGACGTCGACAAGGCCAAGACCGTGCTGTTCATCAAGCGCGGCATGGGATCGGGCTATGCCGGCGTCGAGAACGAGCTCTTCTTCCGCGACAACACCATGATGCTCTTCGCCGACGCCAAGAAAATGGTCGAGAACATCATCAAGAACCTCGAGTGAGAGAACAGAGGGACCGTCCCCTTCCTCGGAAGGGGCGGAGCCTTCTCACGACATAAAAAAGGGACCGGTGCGAAAGCTCCGGTCCCTTTTTTATGGGATGACCTGAAGGGGGCGCTGCCCGGCCGGATCAGCCGGCGCCGAACTGGCTCAAGGCGTCCTGGGCCGGCCGGTATTTCGGATCGAGGGCTGCACCGCGCCGCACGGAGGCAAGGCCCTCCTTCTGCTGGCCGAGACGAATCTGGGCGATGCCGAGGTTGGTCCAGAAGACGGCGGAGTTCTTGTTGCGGTTCACGGCTGCGGCAAAGTCCTGCAGGGCTTCCTTGTCGCGGCCGAGCGCAAGCTCGCTCTGCCCGCGGCCGTTGAAGGCGTCCGGCAGGTTGGGATCGAGCGCCATCGCGGTGGTGAACTCGGAGATCGCGATGTCATGCTGGCCCTGCGCCTGATAGATCAGCGCGCGATTGTAATAGGCGCCGGCATCGGACGACGAGATCGAGATCGCGGTGTTGAAATCCTGCAGGGCCAACTGCGTCTGGCCGAGCTGGCGGTAGATCGAGCCGCGCTGGCGATAGGCCGAGCCATATTGCGGGTTGATCTGGATCGCCGCGTTGTAGTCGGCCAGGGCCTTCTGCGGCTGGCCGATGCGGCGATAGACGAGGCCGCGGTTGGCGTAGGCCTGATAGAGATTCGGATTGAGCTGGATCGCCGTGGAGAAATCCTGGATCGCTTCCCGGTAGCGCCCCGCCTGCCCGTAGGCCGAGCCGCGGATGTTGTAGGCGCTGGCATCCTGTGGATTGCGCGCGATCACTTCCGACAGGGACGAGATATTCTCCGGCGAGGCGGCATTGGGATTGAGCGTGACCCGCTCAAGATCGGCCGTCTGGTCGGAGCCACCGCTGACGCAGCCCGAAAGGGCCAGCGAGGCACCGAGAAGAAGAGAGGCTGTCAATCCGCGGGAAAAGCGCTGCATCATTCCAATCCGTGCCCTCGGAACTGTGCGGCAAGGCCTGGCCCAAGCCTTGCCGGTTCCCTTTGTTTCGTCTGTCTTATCAGACAAAATATCCGAATCCGGGCCAAAATGCCAAGTTTCGCGGTCGGGTCCGGTCGAGACGCGCGCCAGCTTGCGCACGCGCAAAAAGAGACGACCGCCTTGACGGTCGCCTCCGCTATCGCAGTGTCTGACGATCAACGAAGCCGGCAGGCAGGACGGCTCAGCGGCCCTTGCCCGGGAGCAGGCCTTCGCGCTGGGCCCGCTTGCGCGCCAGCTTGCGGGCGCGGCGGACGGCCTCGGCCTTCTCGCGCGCACGCTTCTCCGAGGGCTTCTCGTAGTGATCGCGAAGCTTCATCTCGCGGAAAATACCCTCGCGCTGCATCTTCTTCTTGAGCGCCTTGAGAGCCTGATCAACATTGTTGTCGCGAACGAGTACCTGCACGCGTAACCTTCCCGTGAATTCGAATGATTGTCCCGGCGGGGATAAGCGGTGGAAACCACCGTTCGGTACCATGGGTACCAATCGAGTGGGAG
The DNA here is from genome assembly GCF_900231165.1 of Hartmannibacter diazotrophicus. Taxonomy (GTDB): domain Bacteria; phylum Pseudomonadota; class Alphaproteobacteria; order Rhizobiales; family Pleomorphomonadaceae; genus Hartmannibacter; species Hartmannibacter diazotrophicus. Next base: position 3,957,597 of record NZ_LT960614.1, on the reverse strand, counting down.
CGATTTACCAGAAGAGCCGGACAGTGTCCACCGGCAAAGCTGGAAAAATCGCAAGGTCTCCCGAGGTTTTGAGCGGGGAGAGCGCCAGCGATGTCCGGCCCTGCCGTTCCTGCGGCCTTCCTATAGGCGTGTCAGCCGGTTGACGTGGCCCATCTTGCGCCCCGGCCTTGCCTCCCGCTTGCCGTAGAGATGAAGCCGTGCCTGCGGATCGGCGACGATCGACAGCGCGTCGTTCGCCTCCTCGCCAATGAGATTCTTCATCGTGACGCCGGCAAGGCGCTCAGTGGAGCCAATCGGCCAGCCGGCAATGGCGCGGACATGATTCTCGAACTGCGAGGTCAGCGCCGCGTCTTCCGTCCAGTGGCCGGAGTTGTGAACGCGCGGGGCAAGCTCGTTGACGACGATGCGCTCGCCGTCCTTGTCGCGCACGAGGAACATCTCGACGCCGAGGACGCCGATGTAGTCGAGTGCCCTGGCGATCGAAAGGCCGAGTTCGCGCGCGGCCTCGGCGGTCGCCGGATCGATCGGCGCGGGCACGATTGTCTCATCGAGAATGTGGTTGGCGTGGCGGTTCTCGCCGATGTCGTAGACGTCGGCCATGCCGTCGCGGCCGCGCACGACGATGGCCGAGACCTCCATCGCGAAGGGAACGAAGCCTTCCAGGATGAGATTGCCGCCGAAGCGCTTCAGCGCCTGCGCAATGTCGCCGGCCGTCTCGACGCGGGCCTGCCCCTTGCCGTCGTAGCCGAAGCGGCGCGTCTTGATGATCGCCGGCAGGCCGGTGCCGGCGATTGCCGCCTCGATGTCCGCCGCCGTGTCGACCGTGGCGAAGGGGGCGACCGCGATGCCCGTCTCGGAGAGAAACGTCTTCTCGGCAAGACGGTCCTGCGTGATCGCCAGCGCCCGCGCATCGGGGTAGAGCGGCCTCCTCGCGGCGATCAGATGGGCGGTCTCGGCCGGCACGTTCTCGAATTCGTAGGTGACGACATCGACGTCGGCGGCGAAGGCGGCGAGCGCCTCGACGTCGTCATAGGCCGCCACCGTATGCCTTGCGGCGACGCGGAAGGCGGGGCTGTCCGGCTCGGGGCAATAGACATGGCAGTCGAAGCCGAGGCGGGCGGCGGCAAGGGCGATCATGCGGCCGAGCTGGCCGCCGCCGAGAATGCCGATCACGGCGCCGGGCGCAAGCGGTGCTGGACTCACTTTGCGGGCTCCTCGTCGACAGGCTCGAGCGCGACGGCGTCGGTCTGGCGGGCGCGGTAAGCGTCGAGGCGCGCGGCAAGCTCCGCATCGCCCAGCGCCAGCACGGCAGCGGCGAGAAGGGCGGCGTTGATCGCGCCGGGCTTGCCGATCGCGAGCGTTCCGACCGGAATGCCGCCGGGCATCTGGACGATGGAGAGGAGGCTGTCCTTGCCGCTCAGAGCCTTGCTCTCGACGGGAACGCCGAAGACCGGCAGGGGGGTCATCGAGGCCGTCATGCCGGGCAGGTGCGCCGCGCCGCCGGCACCGGCGATGATGACCTTGAAGCCGGCGTCCCTGGCGGATTTGGCGAAGTCCACCAGACGGTCCGGCGTGCGGTGCGCCGAGACGATCCTGTCGGCGTGGCCGATCCCGAGGGCGTCCAGCGTCAGGGCGGCGTGCTTCATGGTCGCCCAGTCGGACTGGCTTCCCATGATAATGGCGACAGGGGTCTCACTCATCGATGTAGGTGTTCCGGCAAGGCTCAGGCGTGTTGGCAAACGGCATCAGGCCCGTGGGGGCGGCCGACCACAGGGCCGGGTCCGATGCCAGAAGGCCTCGCTATAGAGCAAATCCGGGATGATGAAAACCGGGCCGCGGACGATCGGCGCCAAGCGCTGCCGCTTTCCGTCTCAGGCGATGATGTCGGGGAGAATCTGGTCCTCGAGGAAGCTGATGCGGTCCTTCAGCGAAAGCTTTCTCTTCTTGAGGCGCTGAATCTGAAGGGTATCGATCGCGCCGAGCTGGAGCATGGCATCGATGGCAGCATCCAGGTCCCGATGTTCCTGTCGAAGACGAGCCAGCTCGATGCGAACGTCCTGTTCGTCGATTTCGTTCATATGGGCCGTTCCCAAAATTGCCACATCAAGGGTCGTGTCGACCGCCTGCGACCCTCCGGCCCTGCGGCCGGAAGAAAACCCGTCGGACAATATAGCAAATTTCCACGAAGGGTATCGTGAATTGAAGCGTCTTCACAAGCGGTTGCGAAAAATTTGGGCGCAGTGGTGAATGGGCGAATTTTATGCAGTTTGCGGGATTTGAAATGATTGCGGCGCGCCCGGCGGTCCTTCGTCGGCGAAAAGTTAGCCATGCATTTCAAGCGCTTGTTTCCGTCCCTGATTTTGGGCGGGAAACAAGCTCCCGGTAGAATGTGATGTTGGGGTTTCCGGCAACTTGGCGGACATATTGACGTCATCTCCTGTCGTGCCCATCATCCCAAAAGGCTTGGTTTCGAATGCCATTCCAGGGTTTGGAAGGCTCGGGGATGCGGCGGTCCGGCCATCGCCATTTGCGGCGGACCGATCGGCCGGGCGGCCTTCCTGACCATGCCGGAGAAGCCGGGTGATCTTCAAAGATCGCCTGGCAACAATTGGTTTATATTCTTTAATATATTTCGATTAGACTTTGATTGTTTAAGACAATTGAAAGACAAAACTTCTGAAGCACCCTATTCATGCCACATTTATTGTGCGACACTACATGCCTTGTCACGAGAGCGGAGATCGCTACCGCTCCATGCAGGAAGGAGGCACGGATGTCGCTACAGTCTCATATCGAGGAACTTGAACGCCGCCACGCGGCTCTCGAGAGACAGCTTGAAGATGTTGTCCACCATCCAAGCGTTGACGAAGTCAAGATAAGAGATCTCAAGCGTCGGAAGTTGCATCTCAAAGATGAAATCTCCAAGCTTCTGAGCGGTGTGAGCGTACGTACCGCTCTGCACTGAGCCTTGCCGGAGGCCGATCGGGAGGCAGGGCTGGCGATGACAGCGGCAAAGTTTCCGGTGTTCTGACTGCGCGTCGGAGACGTTTGAAGCCCCGTTCACCCCCTGGAATTTCGTTCATTGTTCTCACGGCGCCCCGTATGGGCGCAGACACCACGGGTCGGCGGACCCGTGGTGTTTTTTTGTCGAGCCGGCGGTGTCCGGACGGCGTGCCGGTGACGGCAAGCCAGGCATAGGCAGCCGGAGACGAACAGCCGGAGACGGGCCGAATGAACGAGGGGCGCCGGATCGATCCGGCGCCCCTTTTGCGTGAGGTTCCTTTGCGTGAGGTCCCCTTGTTTCCGGGACCCCGATGTCCTTTCCCGGAAGCCGGATCTCAGGCCACCTGCCGTGTCCGTTCGCGCAGGACGAACTTCTGGATCTTGCCGGTCGAGGTCTTCGGCAGTTCGTCGAAGACGACATGACGCGGGCACTTGTAGTGAGCCAGCCGTTCGCGGCACCAGGCCTGCACTTCGTCCGACGTCAGCTCCATGCCGGGTTTGACCTCGATGAAAGCGCAGGGCGTTTCGCCCCATTTCTCGTCGTCCTTGGCGACGACAGCCACCGCCTGCACCGCCGGATGCTTGTAGATCGCATCCTCCACCTCGATGGACGAGATGTTCTCGCCGCCGGAGATGATGATGTCCTTGGAGCGATCCTTGAGCTGGATATAGCCGTCGGGGTGCAGGACGCCGAGGTCGCCGGAGTGGAACCAGCCGCCGGCAAAGGCATCCTTGGTGGCCTTGGGGTTGAGCAGATAGCCCTTCATCACCACGTTGCCGCGGAACATGACCTCGCCCATTGTCTCGCCGTCGGCCGGCACGCGGGTCATCGTCTGGGGATCCATGACGGTCAGATCCTCCAGCGCCTGGTAGCGCACGCCCTGACGGGCCTTCTTCGTGGCGCGTTCGGCTGAGTTCAGCGCGTCCCAGTCCTCCTTCCACTCGTTGACGACGGCGGGGCCGTAGGTTTCGGTCAGGCCATAGAGATGGGTCACCTCGAAGCCGGCCTCGGCCATGCCGGCCAGGACCGCCTCGGGCGGTGGGGCGGCGGCCGTCAGGAACTTGATGACGCGGTCGAAGGTCTTCTTCTCGGCAGCGGGGGCATTGAGCAGCAGGCTCATGACGATCGGCGCGCCGCAGAGATGGGTGACGCCATGCTCGGCGATCGCCTCATACATCGCGGAGGCCCGGACCCAGCGCAGGCACACATGCGTTCCCGCGACGGCGGACAGCGTCCAGGGGAAGCACCAGCCGTTGCAGTGGAACATCGGCAGGGTCCACAGATAGACCGGATGGCGGGGCAGGGAGCAGGCCAGCACGTTGGCGTAGCACATCAGCGCCGCGCCGCGGTGGTGATAGACGACGCCCTTCGGATTGCCCGTCGTCCCCGAGGTGTAGTTGAGCGAGATGCTTTCCCACTCGTCATCGGGCATGCGCCACTCGAACTCCGGGTCGCCGTCCTTGATGAACTCCTCGTATTCGATCTCGCCGAGCCGCTCGCCCTCCACGGCGAATTCCGGATCGTCGAAGTCGATGACCAGCGGCTTGACCTTGGCCTCGGCCAGCGCGGCCTTGATGGTCTTGGAGAACTCCTTGTCGGTGATCAGCACCTTGGTCTCGGCGTGGTCCATCGAGAAGGCGATGATCGCGGCGTCGAGGCGGGTGTTGAGCGTGTTGAGCACCGCGCCGATCATGGGAACGCCGTAGTGGCATTCGAGCATGGCCGGGGTGTTCGCCAGCATCACCGACACGGTGTCGCCCTTGCTGATGCCCCGGGCCGCGAGGGCGGAGGCAAGCTTGCGGCAGCGGGCGTAGAAGGTGCGGTAGTCGGTCTTGCTCTTGCCGTGGATGACCGCCGTGTGGTTCGGGAAGGTCAGGGCGGAGCGCGCCAGGAGCGAGAGCGGGGTCAGCGGCTGGTAATTGGCGGGATTGCGGTCGAGATCCTGCTCGTAGATAGACGGCATGTCTTTCTCCCTGTGATCTTGTTGTTCGCCTGCTCCGGCCGGCCGCGGGCACGGCCCGGCCCCCGATGCCGACGAGGCAAACGTGGCGTCTTTTAGAGACGCCTCATAAATCACATTCGAAGAAAGCTCTTCTGCGCGCAAGAGTTTCCGGTATCAGCAATTCTACCCAAATGGAATCGCTGGGGCAAAGTGTCGCGGGTCCCGGATGCCCCGGGCCGGCCCCGCGAACCGAGGGTGCGCGGGGCTATTCGGCGACCGTGCCCGGGCTGGCGGCAAGCGTGCTCGTGCTCGCGGCTGCGGGCTGCCGGGCGGGCTGTTTGCGCCCGAGCCGGTCCATCAGCACGGCGACGCCGTATTGCACGAGGATGCCGGTGAGGACGAGGATGAGGTCCAGCCAGAAGATGGAGGGCTGTTCGGGCATCGGCGTCTTCGCGTCGTAGCCGTTGTAGATGAAGCGGATCTGCAGCCCGATGACGGACAGCAACGTGCCGGTCCAGAAGACGGGAAGCGAGTTGCGCCCGATCAGCACCAGCATGTTCTGCGGTGTCAGCCAGCGCTTCAGCCAGCCCATCAGCGGGCTGTGGCCGATCACATAGGCCAGCGCCAGAAGGTGGGCAAGGCGCGGAAAGCTGACATAGGACTTGTCGTTGCCGACCATGGTCAGCGGCAACGGCAGGGCCGGCAGCGTGCCCCACATGTTGAAATAGGCATAGGAGCCGCAGGCAATCAGGTAGGCGAGCGAGGCCCAGAAGAGCGGCGCATAGTAGGGAACGCCCTTGCCGGTCCGCATCACCCGCTCGCCGATGAGGAAGCCGGCGGTGAAGATGAACTGCCAGGCGAAGGGGTTGAAGAACCAGTAGCCCTTGTCCGGGAATGTCGGAATGTTGAACTGGAAGATCTGCGCGCCGAGATAGAGCGTGACCGAGACGGCCAGCAGCAGGTGGCGGCTGACGCCGGCAAGGAACAGGATGGCCGGCAACATGGAAAGCAGCGCGACGTAGATCGGCAGGATGTTGAAATAGCCGATCTGGTAGGTGAGGAGCGGCAGCCCGACGAGCGCCGCCGGCGTCTGCGCGAACATCGGCGGCAGATTGAATTCCGTCAGCAGGAATGTCGTGCCGAACCACACCGCAAAGCTGGAGAAGAGCGCGAAACCCACAACGATGTTCGACAGGTGGGCGATGTACAGGGTGCCAACCCGCTTCATGACCTTGCCGATCGCCATGAAGGGGCTGGCGTTCATGAAGGCGGGGAAATAGGCGAAGGCGGCGGAGACGCCGGCCAGCAACACAAAGACCTCGGCTGCGTCGGTGATGCCGAAATTCTTGTGACTGAACTTCTCGAAGAGATTGCCGGGGATGTGATTGACGAAGATTTCTATCAGGGCGATCCCGCGAAAAAAGTCGATCCTCAAATCACGCTCGGCTGGCCGCCTGATCATCTTTCCCAGTTCCTCCCAAAGGCCATGGCCCAAATCACAGGGACCAGCATGAGGTCGCCGCCTATGCGGGCGAACCTTCCCGGGACGCCGCATTGTCCTTCGGAAGTGCTTTTTTGCTGGTTCAACCGCGCCGTCGTTCAAGACTTTTCACTGTCAGGACGCGCAGGCTGTTGAATTGTTCCGTGCAAGCACGTCGAAAATACGGCGCAACTTGGCCGCAAGAAAGAATTTTTTCTTGCGGGCGAATGATTTCGGAGGGGCGACGACCAATCTCCGGTTCGCGCAAAAAAACGCGGCCTGCCGATCCTGGCGGGCCGCGTTCATGTCGGCGGGCGTTCTTCGGCCCGCTCGTCAGATCGTTTCGATCTGACCGGCCTTCTCGAACAAATCGTGGTTGGCGCAGAGTTCCGGCGGACGATCGGCGCCCCGGATGGCGGCAAGATCGAGCCACTCGCGGCAGGCAGCGACGTCAGGGCAGTGGGTGCAGCGCTCGGCTGCCGCCTCGATGGTCGCCGGATCGAATGCCTCGGCCGGGTTGATGCCAAGGGTGGAGGCCATACGGCCCATCAGGTGGGGGATCGCGGTGTCGATATTCGGACGGTCTGTCATGGCCTTCCTCCTTCGCAGGATCGCTCAAGGTCGGCGTTCACACTAGGATGCAGAAATTCCGCCGTCCTTGGCATGGATCAATGCGCAGCCGGAAAGCCCACGGCGCGGAAGGCGCGGGTCAAAAAACCTGTCGGGGCAATAAAAAAGGCGCGCCGTTGCCAGCGCGCCTTCCATCGACCATCGACCGGTGAGCCGATCAGTTATCCTCTTCGTCGTCCTCGGACGGCTTCTGCTGCATCGCGTTGAGCTTGGCGAAGACGGCCGCGGCGTCAATCTCTTCCTCTTCTTCCTCGCGCTGCGCGGTGCGGGCACCGAAGGCGGCGAGGGCGTCCGTCGAGGTCGTGTCGTCGACGGGCAGAAGCGAGGGCGATTCGACCGGAGCTGGCGGCAGGTTCTTGGCGGCCTTCTCCACTTCGAGATCGAGTTCGATCTGCGAGCAGAGGCCAAGGGTCACCGGGTCCATCGGCGTCAGCGACGCCGAATTCCAGTGCGTGCGGTCGCGGATCTGCGCGATGGTCGGCTTGGTGGTGCCGACGAGGCGCATGATCTGCGCGTCCTTCAGTTCCGGATGGTTGCGAACCAGCCAGAGAATGGCGTTGGGGCGATCCTGGCGGCGCGAGACGGGCGTGTAGCGCGGTCCCTTGCGCTTGGATTCCGGGACGCGGACCTTCGGTTCGGCCAGGCGCAGCTTGTGACCGACATTGCGCTGGGCAAGGTCGATTTCCTCGCGTGTGAGCTGGCCGGTCTGGACGGGGTCGAGACCCTTGATGCCCTGGGCCGCCTCGCCGTCCGCGATCGCCTTCACCTCGAGCGGGTGCAGTCGGCAGAACTGGGCGATCTGTTCGAAGGACAACGCGGTGTTCTCGACGAGCCAGACCGCGGTGGCCTTTGGCATCAGTGGGGCGTTGGCCATGGGTAAAGTCCTCCAGGTGGCCCGGCCGGGTCAGCGGCTGGGCGATAGCGGTTCCAATCGTGAATTGGGGAATGCCCGCTGTATAACGGCATGCGCGGCGAAACGCAATTTCAAACAGGGGCGCGGAGGCGACATCTTTCGGTCCGGATGATTGCGGAGCCGATGACGGCGTTGGTGACCCAGCGAGACCAAGAAAGCGGGAAAGAAATTCCTGGTCGACGGCGACAAGATCACGGCCGAATTTCTTCCCGGCGCGCGGGGACAACTTGATCCGCCGGCGGCTGGAAATTCTCCCTGCTCGTCGCTCCTGTCGCTGCAGAGCATCGGCAGCCGGATTCCTCTTTCTCAAGAAAGCTGTTTGGGATCTGCCTCTTGCATCAACTTCGGATCATGTGTTGCCGGACGGACGTCTCAACTTCGTCTCTTGAACATGCCAATGTCATTTGCTGCGTATTAACACGGAATTTTTCGCAGTTTTACGCCTTGTTAACCTTTCTAAGTTATTGATCATCTTGTCCAGACTTCTGGATCTTCGAGTGGCTCCCGTCACTCATTTGACGCCTCCCTGTCTACTCTGAGCCGCGCTTGTCGCGGCTCTTTTTTGTTCTCCCCGCCCCAATCCGCCTGATCCGCCCAATCCGCCCGTCCATGCGCGCGCCTGTTCACGGGCGTTAACTTTTCGTTAAGGTTTTTGAAGACGGCCGGGGCGTTTCGGAGCTATCCTGTCTGTCCATGGCATGGCCGTTGCGATGCGGTGTGAGCGCGAGCCAGGGCTGCGGGAAAGTGACCCATTTTGAACACATGGGCCGAATAGGAGGCTGAATTCGGCGTCCATTCTCAGTTCGAGGGCCAGCAGAACAGTATCGAGAGTAAGGCTTGGAACAATGACTGACAGGACGAAAGACGTCGACTGGCGCGAACCGGAGGCCATTCCCTTCGCGCAACGGTTTGCCGGATCACAGACCTTTCGGGATTTGTTCCGGGAGGGAATGTCGCTGGTCGAGGAGACCGCGGCCTATCTCGACGGTATCGGGCGCGAACAGTCGCGGGAGTTGGGTCGTTCGGCCTCTCTCGTCTACGCCACGGAATCGATGCGCCTCACCACCCGTCTGATGCAGATGGCGTCCTGGCTGCTGCTGCAGCGGGCGGTCAACGAGGGCGAGATCAGCCAGGCCCAGGCCGGCGAGGAGAAGGCCAAGGTCCGTCTCGACAGTGGCATCATGGCCGAGCGCCATGCCGACTGGTCGGAACTGCCGGTGGAGCTCAGGGATCTCATCGCGCGCTCTTTCCGCCTTCTGGAGCGGGTGCGCTATCTCGACGATGCGATCTATTCGCCCGTCGCCCAGCCGGGGTCCAATCCCGTTTCGAGACAGCTGGAGCAGCTTTCGAACGCCTTCGGATCGGCATTCGACAAGCACTGACCCGCCGTCCGAACGGTTGACCATGCCGGTCGCAGGAGCGATTTCGGCCTTTGCGAAAACAGAATCCCGTGGCCATGTCACGGGGATTCTGTGCCGGGATGATTCCGCCCGGAAGAAAATTCCGTTAGGACAATGTCCCAGTTCGATCCAACCGATCCGCAAGGCCGTCTCGTGAACCGCTCCCGCCTGTTTCTGATTACCCCCCGACATTTCGAGCTTGAATCCTTCGTCCCCGAGCTTGAAGCCGCGCTCAATGGCGGCGATGTCGCCTCGCTGCTGATCGCGACGGAGACGACGTCGGAGGCGGCGCTGCAACGGATCGCCGAACGGCTCGTTCCGCTCGCCCAGGCCCATGACGTCGCGGTTCTGGTCCGCGGCGACACCAGGGCCATGGGACGTTCGCAGGCCGACGGACTGCATGTCGACAGCGGCCTTGCGGATCTGACCGACGCGGTGGAGCGATTCCAGCCGCGCTCGATCGTTGGGGCCGGCAATATCCGGACCCGCGACGAGGCCATGGCCATCGGCGAAGCCGGCGCGGACTATCTCTTCTTCGGGCTTCTCGATCTGGCGCCCGAGCCGACGGCGCACCGCAAGTCGCTCGACTTCGGGCGCTGGTGGGCCGGTCTGTTCGAGCCGCCCTGCGTCGTGCTGGCCGGGACCGACCTTGCCTCCGTCGGCGAGGCGGCGGCCACCGGCGCGGAATTCGTCGCCGTCCGGGAAGCGATCTGGGAACATTCCGGCGGCGCGGCCGAGGCCATACGCGAGGCCAACGCGGTGCTCGACGGCGTTGGCGGGGAGAGCGTCGAGGAATGAGCGGCCGCATGACCCGACTCAGGCGATGCCTGCTGCTTGGGCCCGCATCCAGCGTGATCGGGGCGGCGCTCGTCCTGTCGTCGGCCGTCATGGCGCAAGACCAGAAACCGGCCGATGCCGCCAAGCCACCCGCAGTGGAGGCCCCAACCGGCGCGGATGCCGTGCCGGCCGGTGACGCCGAGCCATCGACTGCGGAGACCCCATCCGGCGCTGACACGGCGCCGGCCGATGAGGCCAAGCCGTCTGCCGGGGTGGCGCCGCCCGAAGGGGATGCGGTGCCGGTCGGGAACGACAGCCTCGGCCAGTTCATCGAGAAGATCGTACCGCCACCGCGGCCCTCCGAAGAGGGGCCTGAAGGCGCAACGTCTCCGGCGGAGCAGACGACAGCCAGCCCTCTGACGGCCTCGCCGCCCGTCAAGCCCGCCGGGCCGGGCCAGCCGCCGGAGCCTTTCGCCTGGTCGGATCTGGAGCTTTTTCCCTATCTGGAAGGCGCCATTGCGCCCAATCCGAAGACGGTCGGCAAGGGCTTCAACGAGCCCAACGCCGTGGCCGAGGCGACGATGAGCAAGAGCCAGCAGGACGCCCTGCCGGACCGCAACAAGATCGACTACGCCTATGGGGCTTTCCAGCGCGGGCGGTATCTGACGGCCCTTTCCATCGCCACCGGCAACGCGGTCGATGGCGATCCGGCCGCCTGCACGCTGATCGGCGTCATCTACGCCAATGGCCTCGGTGTGCCGCAGAACACCAAGGAGGCGGCGATCTGGTATCAGTTGGGCGCCGATCGCGGTGACAGTTCGGCGATGCTGGAACTTGCCAATCTCTATGCCAACGGCGACGGCGTGACGCGTGACGCGAAGAAGGCCGGCGACCTCCTGGAACAGGCGCACAAGCTCGGGCGGGTCCAGGCGTCCTATGGTCTCGGGCTGCTCTATCTTTCCGGAAAGGGGCGCCCGAAGGACGTCCGGCGGGCGACGGACCTGTTTCTGGAGGCGGCGGAAGCCGGCAACGGCGATGCCGAATATGCGCTCGCCAGCCTTTATCTCGACGGCGAAGACAAGAACCCCGTCAGGGCGGCGGAGTGGATGGGCAAGGCGGCGCTCAACGGCATCGTCGCCGCGGAAGTCGAATATGCCATCATGCTCTACAATGGCAGCGGGGTGGTGAAGAACGAGCGGCTGTCTGCGGCGTGGTTCGAGCTTGCCGCCCGCCAGGGCAATCCGATCGCGCAGAACCGGCTTGCCCGGCTCTATGCCATCGGCAGCGGCGTCGAGCGCGACGACAGCAAGGCCGTGACCTGGTATCTGCGTTCGCGCGCCGCAGGCATCCAGGATACCTGGCTCGAAGCCTTCATGGAAAAGGTGCAGCAACAGGCTGCGAAGGATGCAGCTCCGGTGGGGTCGGGCTCTGTCCAGGGCGGGCCCTAATACTCGCATTCTGCCGGTATAGAGTTGTTGTTCTTGGTGATTTTCCGGTGTTCCGGCCGATTCCTCAATAGAAGCAGAGATATGGTGAATTTACGCGCTGCAAGAACGGCGCTGTTTTTATATGCGTTCCTTAGTTTCCTTTGAATTGCGACGGTCTTTTAAAGAAAACTTTATTCTTTGCACGTCATCTAACACTCGGCGGCCTTCCGGGCTTGGCGTCCTCTCAGTTGAAATCTGCAAGGGATGCGGGAACAAAATGGGTCCGAGACGCCGCTTGAACGTCAAGAGGCATGGGACCGATCCTGCCGGTCAATGACGCTGTCGATAGGCTCCTGTCCTGTTGTCTGCGCGCGCCGTCGAGACCGGAAGACCATCGGCCGGATGCGCCGACCTTGCACGCCAACACATGGAACCGGTGCAAAGGCTGGACATGGAACGATATGCAATGGAGTCAGCGCCGGAGAAGTTCGCCGATCGGCTTCGGACCGTCCAGCTCGGCCTTGTGCTCTCAGGCATGCCGCTGACCCTGATTGCCAATTGCTTCGTTGCCGCGTCGGCGTCCGTCGTCATGTGGTACAGCGACCGGAATGACGAGATCTTCTGGTGGCTCGGCGCCGTCGTCGTGCTCAATGTCCTGCGATCGCTGATGGTTCTCGTGGCGCGGCTGTTGAACTGGGTCGAAGTCCGTCGGTCCCTGCTGGCCGCGACGCTGGTTGGAGGGTCTCTTGCCAGCGGCGGGCTGTGGGCCCTGCTGCCAACCGTCCTCAGCGACGTGGGCAAGCCGACCAGCGCCTATGTCACGTTCATTCTGGCCGGCGTTTCGGCTGGCGCGATGATCCAGAGCGTTCCCTACAAACTCAATGCCCAAGCCTTTTTCGGCCCGCCGATGATCGCCCTCAGCTTCGTTCTGCTGACCGATGGCGAGATGGTCCAGTTCATCGTCGGCATCAATGTCGTCCTCCTGACCCTCATCATGTTTCGCGGCGGCCGCGCCGCCGAACGGGGATTTCTGAAGACGCATGCGATGGCCTTCCGGGCGACGTCGCTGGCGACGTCGCTGTCGCAGGCCAACCACGACATCAGCCGCTCCAATCATGAGCTCGAGATCATCGCGACCCGCGACCCGCTGACCGATCTCGCCAACCGGTCCCTCTTCAACGATCACCTGAGCGAGAAGCTCGGCGGTGATCCGGACGACGGGCACGCCGTCGCGCTGCTCGTTCTCGACATCGATCTCTTCAAGACGGTCAACGACACCTTCGGCCATACGGTCGGCGATACGGTGCTTGTCGCGTTCGCCAGGGTCCTGCGCGATGCCTGCAGCAAGGGCGATCTTATCGCCCGTCTTGGCGGCGACGAATTCGCCGTGGTCGTGTCCGGCCCCGAGGCGGAAGCGCGGGCGGAGGCAATCGCCAACTGTGTGCTGGCGATCAACGGCCGCTCGCCGAAGGCCGGCGATCCGACCTCGATGATCGGAACCAGTATCGGTCTTGCCGTCTGCCGGCGAGGCGCGGAGACCGCCGAGCAACTGTTCTCCAACGCCGATGCCGCGCTCTACGAGGCCAAGGCGCAGGGCCGCCGCCGCTTGCAGCGCTTCGACGAGACCCTGCGGGCCATGACCGGACGCCGGCACGAGGTCGAGACACGGCTCGAAACGGCTCTGTCGACCGGCGAGATCAAGGCCTTCTTCCAGCCGCAGGCGCTGCTTTCCGATCGCCGGGTCGTCGGCTTCGAGACGCTGGCGCGCTGGCTGCACCCGGACATCGGGCCGGTTGCGCCGGACGAGATCGTCAATGCCGCCAGCCGCCTGCACCTGCTCGACCGGCTCACGGAAATCATGGCCCGCTCGGCCTGCGAACTGATCCACAGGCTCGATGATCTCGGCCTGGGCGACACGATCGTCAGCGTCAACGTCTCGCCGCGCGAATTCGGGGTGACCTCGCCGGCGGCCACCCTGATCCGCGTGGCGGCGGAGACCGGCATTGCGCCCGAACGCCTGGAAGTGGAGATCACCGAGGAAACGCTTCTCGATGCGCGCATGGCGGCTGTGGACCTCAGCCTTCTCGACGAAGCCGGCTTTCCGATCGCGGTCGACGATTTCGGCATGGGGCATTCTTCCCTGGCTTACCTCCTCAAGCTCAACGTCAGTCGTCTGAAGATCGACCGCAGCTTTGTCGACGGCATTGCCGATAGCAGCACCAACAGGGCCTTGGTCAGTGCGCTCGTCAGCGCCGGCCGGGCGCTTTCGATCGACATCATCGCGGAAGGCGTGGAGCGGGAGGCGGATTGCGAGGTGCTGCGCATGCTCGGCTGCCGCTATGGCCAGGGGTTTCTGTTCGGGCGGGCGATGTCCCTTGCCGAGGCGCTGGCCTGTTTCGAGCAATCGGAAAAGGGGCGCGGCCGTTCGACCGCCTGAGGCCGGCGCGGCGCCCGACCGGTTCTTCAATGCCGGATGGCCGGGTCAACACCGGCCGGAAGGTCTGCCATGCGCGGCCGCGACAGCATCCTCCCCTTGAATTTTCCGCGGGTTTATGGTCCAGAGAGCGCCTTGTCGGTCCTTGGAGCGGCTCGTGGTCCATCCGGACCGCCTTGCCGCCGCTCGGGCCGCTCAGCACCTTTTTCCGGGGACGATCCCCGCACGTTCATCCCGCCCGGCGGGACAGGTAGCCGGTACCGACCGGCAGGAAGACGACGCATGGCCCGCAGTGCCCTCATGACCGTGATGATCCAGGCCGTCCGCAAGGCGGGCCGCAATCTTGCCCGTGACTACGGCGAGGTGGAAAACCTGCAGGTCTCGATGAAGGGGCCCGGCAACTTCGTTTCCGCCGCGGATCGCAAGACCGAAAAGACGATGATCGAGGAGTTGCAGCGGGTTCGTCCCGGCTGGGGCATTCTCACCGAGGAAAGCGGCGAGATCGAAGGAACCGATCCGAGCAACCGCTGGATCCTCGATCCGATCGACGGCACGACCAACTTCCTGCACGGCATTCCCTATTTCGGCATTTCGCTGGCGCTGGAGCGGGCGGGCCAGATCGTCGCCGGCGTCATCTACAATCCGGCGTCCGACGAGCTCTTCTCGGTCGAAAAGGGCACTGGCGCCTTCCTCAATGACCGTCGCATGCGCGTCGCCGCCCGGCGCGCGCTGGCCGATTCCGTCATCGGCTGCGCCCAGCCCAATATCGGCTACGGCGATCACGCCGCCCATGCCGCGCAGCTTCGCCAGGTTGCGGCCAACAGCGCCGGCATCCGCTGCTTCGGCGCCTCGGCGCTCGATCTTGCCTATGTGGCGGCGGGCCGGCTCGACGGGCTCTGGGTGCAGGGGCTCAAGCCGTGGGACTGTGCGGCCGGCGTCCTGATGATCCGTGAGGCGGGCGGTTTTGCGACCGATTTTGCCGGTCGCGACAAGGCGGTGGAGACCGGCGAAATCGTCGCCGGCAACGAGGACATCCACGGCGCGCTCATGAAGCTGCTTGGCGGCAAGTAACGGGCGCCGTTACAGGACCGGCATGGCGGGTCATTCCGCCCGGCAGCACCGCAAATATGCGGACAGTGCCGCGCGGGCGGTTTTTATTCCTGTCCATTCGCGCTATCAGTGTCGCGATACCGTTCGAGACGACGCTGTTTGAGACAGGGGCCAAAGGTGCAGGATATCGATCCCTACAAGCTTTCAAGCCCGGTGGTCTATCTGTGGCGCATGGTGCTGTTCCTGGTGATTGCCGGGCTGCTGGCATTTCTGCTCTACCGCCAGATCGAGGTTGCCTTCCTTTCCAATCCGGCGCTGAACTCCACAATCATCCTGTGCGCCTTCGTCGGCATCCTTCTGGGCATGCGGCAGGTGATCCGCCTCATCCCGGAAGTGCGCTGGGTGAACGGGTTCCGCCTCGCCGATCCCGGCCTCACCGTCGCGCGGCCGCCGGTGCTGCTGGCGCCGATGGCGACGCTGCTCGGCGACCGGCTCGGACGGACGGCGATTTCGACGCAGACGATGCGTTCGATCCTCGATTCGATCGGCACCCGTCTCGACGAGGCGCGCGACATCTCGCGCTATCTCACCGGTCTTCTCGTCTTCCTCGGCCTGCTCGGCACCTTCTGGGGCCTCATCCAGACCGTCACGGCGGTCGGTGACACGATCCAGTCGCTCGACGTTTCGTCGGGCAACACGGGGTCGATCTTCGAGGATCTGAAAGCCGGCCTGCAGGCGCCGCTCGCCGGCATGGGAACGGCCTTCTCGTCCTCGCTCTTCGGTCTTGCCGGATCACTGATCCTCGGTTTCCTCGACCTTCAGGCGGCGCAGGCGCAGAACCGCTTCTATGTCGACCTGGAGGACTGGCTGTCCACGGTCACCGACCTGGAACCCGATTTCCTGTCCGAAGGCCGTCTTGGGGAGGACAGCGTCCTCACGGCGATCGAGCGCCTGTCCCGGGAAGTGCACGAAGGATCGGGCAAGGGGGCAACCTCGGCTGCGATCGGCCAGCTTGCCGACAGCGTGCATGCGCTCGTCCAGAACATGCGCGAGGAGCAGAAGAGCCTGCGCGCCTGGGCGGTCAAGCAGGGTGAGCAGCAGCAGGAGATCAAGCAGCTCCTGCGAGCCCTCACCGACGGGTTCAACAACAGCAACGAGTAAGGCGCCGCGGCGCGCAACGCGGCGGCAGGGGATCACGCAGACATGGCACTCGGGCGACGCCGTTTCCAGGGCGAGATGAACTACTGGCCGAGCTTCGTCGATGCCTTGTCGACGCTGGTTCTGACGGTCGTCTTCATGCTGTCGATCTTCATGATCTCGCAGTATTTCCTGAGCCAGGAGATCTCCGGCAAGGACACGGTGCTCAATCGCCTGAACGCGCAGATCGCCGAACTCACGCAGCTTCTGGCGCTGGAGCGGTCGAACAGTCGCGAGCTTTCGGCCAATCTGGCCTCGTTGCAGGATAATCTCGGCGCAGCGCTCACCGAGCGCGACAAGCTTCAGTCGCAGCTCACCGCCCAGTTGGGACAGGGGGCGGAGGCCGGCGACAAGGTGTCGGCGCTCACGTCCCAGCTCACCGCCGAAAAGCAGGTCAGCCAGCAGGCGCTGGCGCAGGTGGAACTGCTGAACCAGCAGATCTCGGCGCTGCGCCGGCAGATCGCGGCGCTGGAAGACGCGCTCGATGCGTCGGAATCGCGCGACCGCGAGAGCCAGGCCAAGATCGCCGACCTCGGCAAGCGCCTCAACGTGGCGCTGGCGCAGAAGGTGCAGGAACTTTCGCGCTACCGGTCCGACTTCTTCGGACGGCTGCGGGAAATCCTCGGCAACCGCTCCGACATCCGCGTCGTCGGGGACCGGTTCGTCTTCCAGTCGGAAGTGCTGTTCAGTTCCGGCTCTGACGAAGTCAACGATGCCGGCGAGGTCGAACTCGACAAGCTGGCCGAGGCGATCCTGGAGCTGGAGGGCGAAATTCCGCCCGAAATTCCGTGGGTGCTGCGCGTCGACGGCCACACGGACGCGCGTCCTCTTTCCGGCACCGGCCGCTTCCGCGACAACTGGGAGCTTTCGGCCGCCCGCGCGATTTCCGTCGTGAAGTTCCTCATTTCCAAGGGCGTCAAGCCGGTTCATCTGGTGGCCGCGGGCTTTGGCGAATACCAGCCGCTGGAAGCGGGCGACACCGACGAGGCCTATGCCAAGAACCGCCGCATCGAGCTCAAGCTCACCGAGCGGTAGGCCAGGACACTTTTCCCCTTTCGGGTCAGAGCACCGGCCGCGCCGTGCCTTCGGCAAACTGCAGCCGGGCGAGCCTTGCGTAGAGGCCGCCCTTCGCCACCAGTTCGTCGTGGGTGCCGATCTCGGCGATCTTGCCGCCATCCATGACGATGATGCGGTCGGCGGCCTGCACCGTGGCAAGACGGTGCGCGATGACGAGGGTCGTGCGGCCCTGCATCAGCCGCTCCAGCGCCGTCTGGACGAGGCTTTCGCTTTCCGCGTCGAGTGCTGAGGTGGCCTCGTCGAGGAGGAGGACTGGCGCGTCCTTCAGGATCGCGCGGCCAATGGCGACGCGCTGGCGCTGACCGCCGGAAAGCGTCACGCCCCGCTCGCCGAGCATCGTCTCGAAGCCTTCGGGCAGACGGGCAATGAAGTCAGTCGCGAGGGCGTCCTCGGCGGCGGCGCGGATTTCGTCCTCGCTCGCGTCCGGCTTGCCGTAGCGCAGGTTTTCCGCCGCGCTGGTGGCGAAGATCACCGTATCCTGCGGCACGATGGCGATGCGCTTCCTGAGTTCGATAGGATCGACGGTGGAGACGTCCATGCCGTCGAGCAGCACCTTGCCGGACTGCGGGTCGTAGAAGCGCAGCAGCAGGTGGAAGAGCGTCGACTTGCCAGCGCCGGACGGTCCGACGATGGCGACCGTCTCGCCCGGCTTCACCGCGAAGGTGATGCCGGAAATGACGCCCACGTCCGGGCGGCCCGGATAGGCGAAGGTGACGCCCTCGAAGGCGACTTCGCCGCGCGGCGGCTGGGGCAGGGCTGCCGGGGAGGCGGGTGCCGTCACCTCGGGCTCGACGGCCAGCAGTTCGGTGAGGCGTTCGGCGGCACCGGCTGCCTGCGAAAGCTCGCCCCAGACCTGGCTGAGTTCGCCGAGCGCCCCGGCGGCAAAGACCGAATAGAGCACGAACTGGCCGAGCGCGCCGGCGGTGATGCGGCCGGCGAGCACGTCCTGCGCGCCGATCCAGAGGACGGCGACGACCGAGGCGAAGATGACGAAGATGGCGAAGGCCGTCAGGAAGGCGCGGGCCTTGATTTGCAGCTTGGCGGCGTCGAAGGCCTTTTCCACCGCGCCGGAAAAGCGGCCGGTCGCATAGACCTCGTTGGTGAAGGCCTGCAGCGTGCGCACCGCGCCGATGGCCTCGGAGGCATAGGCGGCGGCATCGGCAAGGGTATCCTGCGCCATGCGGGAGCGACTGCGCACCTTGCGTCCGAACCAGACCAGCGGCAGCACGATCACCGGAATGGCGAGCAGCACGAAGGCGGACAGGCGCGGGCTCGTCACCACCATCATGATCACGGCGCCGATGAAGAGCACGAGGTTTCTCAGCGCGATCGAGGCGCTGGCGCCGACGGCCGACTTGATCTGCGTGGTGTCGGCGGTGAGCCGCGAGACCACCTCGCCGGACTGGGCGGTGTCGAAGAAGGCGGGCGAGAGCGTCGTCAGGTGGGCGAAGACGGCGGAGCGAAGGTCCGCCACCACCCGTTCGCCGAGCCAGATGACGAAATAGTAGCGGCAGGCGGAGGCGAGCGCGAGGACGGCGACGATGGCGATGAGCGCGCCGAAGTAGCGACCGATGAGATCGGCGCCTTCGATCGAGAAGCCATGGTCGATCATGCGGCGCACCGCGATCGGTACGGTCAGCGTCGCCATCGCGGCAACGACGAGAGCGACGAGCGCGGCCGCGACCTGCGGCTTGTAGCGCATCATGTAGGGAAAGAGGGATTTCAGGGGACGGAGGGCCGGGCGTCGTTGCGACTTTGCCGTCTTGTCTTGCGCGATATCTTCCTGCGTCACGTCAGATCGCCTTTGCTCAGATGCGTCTCGCCCGGGCGGACATGAGCATCTGAACGCGCGGATGGCAAGTGCGAAGCGTATCCTTTCCAAAGTCTGCTGTGCTTCGTATGATCCGGGCGGCATTGGGGATTCCGTCTCCAATGGTCGGCACCGAATATTTGAGGTGTCTCGTTGAATTTCATTTGAAGAAGATTTTGAACGCCATGAAGAAGACTTCGATTCTTGCCGCCCTCGCCCTTCTTTCCTGTCTTCCGGCCACCGCGGCGACGGCGAGCGACGAGTTCGCCACGACGACCCTGCAGCTTTGCGACAAGATGAAAGGGTGCGCCGTCCAGCAACTGGACCAGGCCGAGGGCATGACCGAGGCCATGAAGGCCCAGATCATGCAGGGCCTCGAGATGATGTGCGTGGGGATCAACCAGAATTTCTCGACGGTCGCCCGCTTCCATGCCCTTTACGATCCGGCGGTCGCCTGCATGAAATCGATGACCGCGCTCACCTGCGAGGAACTGGAGGGCGACGGAGCCGACGCGACCGAGGAATGCCAGGAATACCAGCGCCTCGCCGACCAATACAGCAACTGAACCGGGCCAATCCTATTCGACGGTCAACCTTGCCGTCGACTATCGCTCCATCCGGTCCCGCAATGGTGGTGGGGCCGGCAGGAGGCCGACCCGGCGATGCGGCGACCTAGGACTTTTCGCCGTCTCGTGTTGCGGAAAAGCGGGCAAACTGGCGGAAGAGCCGGTGCATGACATCGGTCTTCAACTTGACGACGCGCGGCGTCTCGGGCGCGCAGGACAGGCCCACCGCGGCGATGCGTCCGGCCTCGTCGCAATCGCGCACGATCAGTTCGATGGGGCCGACGGCCATGCGATCGCCGGCCTCCGCATGGCCGCCGAGGCGGTCGGTCATGTAGTCCACGATGGACAGGCTGGCAGTCTTCTCCTCGATCCCGACCGCATAGATCGCGTCGAGGTCGCCCATGGTCTTGTCCGGTTCGATGCTGAACTCGCCGAAGAATTCCGCGTCGTCCTGCGAGACGATGGCGGGACTGGCGAAGAGCCGGTCGAGCAGCGGGGGAAGCCGCGGCGAAATGAAGAGATAGACGTAGTCGCCCGGCTGCAGCCGGCCGGCATACTGGTAGCGCATCGACTTGCCGTCGCGGATGACGAGGGAGGGCCGTGCCCAGCGTGGCAGGCGCGAGCCGCGCGTCACCGGACTGTCGGGCACGACCCTGTAGGCTAGGAGTTCGTGGTTGGCGGTGCCGGGCAGTTCCAGTTCCACCTTCTCGATCGGGCCGATCTTGGGCGGCAGGACGAGGCCGAGCCAGCGGGCCAGCGGGTTCACCGTCCAGCCCTGAAGCAGCAGCGAGGTCAGCACCACGATGAAGGTGGTGTTGAAGAAGAGCATGCCGTTGTGCACGCCGCCGATCACCGGCAGGATCGCCAGCAGGATCGAGACGGCGCCGCGCAGGCCGACCCAGGCGACGAAGGCGGTCTCCCGGCCGGAGAAGGACTGCGGCAGCAGGCAGAGCCAGACGGCGATCGGGCGGGCGACGAAAATCAGGAACAGCGCGATCGCGATCGCGGGCAGGGCGATGGCGGGAAACTGCGAGGGGGTGGCCAGCAGCCCCAGCACCAGGAACATGATCATCTGGGCAAGCCAGGTCGTGCCCTCCTGAAAGCGGACGAGCGTCGCCTTGGCGCGGACGTGGCGGTTGCCGGCGTAGAGGCCGGCGACATAGACGGCGAGGAAGCCGCTGCCGCCGATGGCCCCGACGAGGGAGAAGAGGAAGATGGCGCAGGCGAGCACGATGATCGGGTAGAGGCCGCGCTCCAGCGTCAGCCGGTTGACGATGGTCAGGATCAGCATGCCGCCGACGAAGCCGCCGATGAGGCCGAGACCCATCTGGCGGATGAAACCGATCAGGAGGGCGGTGGCCATGCTGCCGGAGGCCATGTCCGGCATGGCGGCGAGCGATGTCAGCGTCAGGGTGAGGAAGATCGCCATCGGGTCGTTGGAGCCCGATTCGACCTCGAGGGTGGAGCGTACCCTGTCGCGCATGGTGACGCCGCCGACCCGCAGCAGGAAGAAGACGGCGGCCGCGTCGGTGGAGCTGACGATGGCGCCCATCAGCAGCGACTCGATGGCGTCCAGGCCGAAGAGCCAGTGCGCGGCGAGGGCCACGAGGCCGGTCGTCAGCAGCACGCCGAGCGTGGCGAGCGTCAGGGCGGGCATGGCCGCCAGCTTGAAACTGTTGATCGACGTGCCGAAGCCGCTGTCGAACAGGATCACCGCAAGGGCAAGCGAGCCGATGAAATAGGCCGCGCCGCCATTGTCGAACAGGATGCCCATGCCGTCTTCGCCGGCGAGCAGGCCGATGCACAGGAGCAGCAGCAGCAGGGGCGCGCCAAGGCGAGAGGCGAGCAGGCTGGATATCGCGGAAACGATGATGAGGCCGGCGCCGACCAGAGTGATCATGTAGATTTGGTCGATCAGCACGCCGGATGCCCCTTTGCCGGTTCAGGATTCTGTCGATTTCGGATCACGGACAGCGCCGCGAGCGACAGAGCGCTCATCCCTGATAACTGGGAAGGAATTGAGGCGGCGTCAGAATCACGCGGGTGTTTATCTCTCGGTCATGATACGTCATCCGAACGTCAGGCGTCCCGCCGTCACGTGGCGGAGCGAATGCCTCGTTCTCTCCCTTGCCTCTTTTGCCCCGCTGCGCTATAGAGCGCCCAAACTTCAGTCGCTTCGACGGAATGCGGGCCTTGCCGGAAGGCGAGGGGCTCGCTTTTGTGTTTCGGAGGACTCACCCGAAATCGTGGGCCGACCCGGCATTCCGGCGCTTTCCTCGGAAACGTCTGACTTGGGCGGCTGAAGCCAAGGCGGCGCGAAAGACAGCGGCCTTCCTTGGCAGGCTTTGAGGAATTAGGACGATGAAGGACGGTATTCATCCCGACTACCACACCATCAAGGTGGTGATGACGAACGGCACGACGTTCGAGACGCGCTCGACCTACGGCGCCGAGGGCGACACGCTCAACCTCGACATCGACCCGACCTCGCATCCGGCCTGGACGGGCGGCTCGCAGCAGCTCATGGACCGCGGCGGCCGCGTGTCGCGCTTCAAGTCGAAGTTCGGCGGTCTGTTCGGAGGCTGATTGCTTCCACCTGACCATGCGCTTCTTTAAATCCCGGGTGGTTTCACCCGGGATTTTTTTGTTTCGGCGTTGGTCCGTCGAGAATGCCTTGCCTGCCGAGAACAAAAAAATGGCGCCGTCCGAAGACGGCGCCCCAGGGGAGAACACTCAGCATTGAAATGGCTTCTTTCCATGCCTCCCGGTTTTCGGAGGAGGCCAGGCAAGAAGCCGAAGTCCGCGAGGCGTGGTCTGAAAGCCGACCTGCCTCGACCTCTCGCCGGTCAGCCTCCACGACAAGGCTTGCTGCGGGGGGCTTCGCCCCGCTTCGGCTCTACCGGATGCGCCGGAGGGCCTACTTGTTGAAGGACGAGCGAAGCACCTTGAGGTATTCCGGCGGAGGCTCGCTCATGGCGCCGCCGATCAGGGCTGCGAGTTGCGAGCCGGCGAGCGGTTCGATCGGGCGGTTCAGCATCTTTGCCTCTGCTTTCAATTCGTCGCTTGCCATCGTTCGGTCAAAGGCGTCGCGCAGGCACTGGAGCCGATCCTTGTCCATGCCCGGCGGTCCGGCGAGCGCACGTCCGGCCGAGGTGATGTCGGCCTGAACCTGAATGAGCCTTTCGAATTTCGCGTCGACAGCGGAGGACAGCGGAGGCACATTCGGGCGCTCGGGCAGCCCCTCGGTGCCGAAAATCCACAAGACGCGGCCGGTCTCCGCCTTTTCAGCAGCCTCGGCGGCGCTGAGCGAAGACACGAACAGGTCGAGTTCGCCACGCTGGAGCGATGTATAGACCTCCTGCGAGCCGCTGAAGCCGGTGATCACACGGCCGTCGTCCATGAACATCGCCAGGAGTTGCGAGCCGATATATTGCGGCGATCCGAGGCCGGTCGAGCCGACGCGGACTTTACGCTCGGCCGCGATCGCCCGGACATCCTCGCCTGTCTTGATGCCGCCGTCCGGGGCGGTGGTGATGACGTCGGGCTCACCGGAAATGCGACCGATCCAGGAAAACTCGTTGGTCTTGAAAAGCACGCCGTCGGCACCGCCGAGTTCGGCGGCCACCATGCCGCTGATGGCAATGAGCTGGATCGTGAGCCCGTCAGGCTTGGTGGCCCATGTCTGGTTGGTCGCGAGAAGGCCGCCGGCTCCCGGCTGGTTGCGCACGATCATATTGGCGGCACCAAGTTGGTCGCCCATGAACTTGGCGACCATTCGCCCGTACGTGTCAAAACCGCCGCCAGCCGAAAAGGGCACGACCATCTCGACGGTCTTGCCCTTGAAGAATTCGCAGCTGTCGGCAGCATTCGCCACGCCGCCAGAGGCAAGAGCGAAGGGAAGCGCCAGGGCCGCCAGGAAAAAGGGCTTCGCTTCTGCTTTCCGCCGGACGTCCATTCGATCCTTGCTCACGCTATTTCCTTTCTGGAGTCACTCTTCAAAAGAGGAATCGCCCGGCGCTCGCGGATATGAGGGCAGCCCTCACGCCGTGGATTCGGCATGGCGAAAGAAGGCGAAACGACACCTGTGCGGTTCTTCGGACCGTGGCGACGATTACGCGCGGGTGATGATGTGCCGCATTATTGGGCTTGCATCATGATGGGGCAAATTGATTTTCACGCTCGATTGATCGCCTACGCCGATTTATCGCGCGCACCTCACGTGCGCAGGCACGCAGCGAACGTGTGAGCTGCCGATTTATGGAGAGAGGCCGGAATGGCGGGACATCGACGCCCGCCCGAGTCCCGCTCTTATCCGAAGGCGCCGGAAATCACGAAGAGCGCGCTCTTGGCGAGAGCGTAGACGACGCCCGAGACCACGACCGTGGAGCTTGCCGCCGCGAGCCAGCCTGCCAGGACCCAGACGCCGTCGCGTTCCAGAAGCCCGAGCGCGAGGATGCAGATCGCGAGCGCGGGGAAGATGTTTCCGAGCGGGATCGGCAGGAAGAGGATGATGGACAGGAGGAAGCAGACCGCGCCGATGATATTCTGCCCCGGCGGATAGACGATCGGCGTCAGACGCGGCTTCAGCAGGCGCTCGGCGCGGGCGAGCCAGGGCAGCACCCGTTCCACGATCCGGGAGAAATCGCTCCTTGCCATGGACCGGTTGGCGATGATCTTCGGCAGCCACGGCTTGCGGCTGAGGGCGAGCTGGAAGGCAAGAAAGATCAGCGGCGCACCGAGGATCGCCGACGTGCCGGGCGGCGTCGGCAGGACGTTGGGCACGGCAAAAATGAACAGCAGCGCGCCGTGCGCCCTGTGCCTCAGGGCGTCGACAAGATCGGCCAGCGATATCCGTGCCTGGGTGTCGTCGTCGGCCAGCGTGCGCAGGATATCCGACAGCCGTCCGCCGCGAGGGCGTTCTTCCGCGTTCATTTCATCGATTTCAGCGATTTCCGGCGACTGGTCAAACGGCATCAACGGTTGGTCCTTGGACGCGGCGATTGCGACTGGTCTTTGTCCGATTCGCCGACCGACCGGATATCAGCCCAACATGGCAGAAGTGTAATAGCTGCCGCTTGTCACCGTCCAACCGTAGTTGCGTCTTTGGTTTACCAGCAGCCTTTCCGCATTTTTCAAAATCGCGGCAAGGCTGCGGGCCGTCGTCATGAGGGCGACACGTCCCGGAAGCTGATTCCCGCCCCCGCATTCGCGCGGGCAGGCCTTTCCCGGGATGGCGTCAGTTCATCAGCGCCGCGACGCCGGGCAGTTCCTTGCCTTCCATCCATTCCAGGAAGGCGCCGCCAGCCGTTGAGACATAGGAGAAGTCGCCGGCAACGCCCGCGTGGTTGAGCGCCGCGACGGTGTCGCCGCCGCCGGCCACCGAGACGAGCTTGCCGTGCCGCGTGCGGTCGGCCGCGTGCTTGGCTGCGGCAACGGTCGCCCGGTCGAAGGGCTCGATCTCGAAGGCGCCGAGCGGGCCGTTCCAGAGCAGCGTATGCGCGTCGTCGATAACGGCGTGGATGCGCTCGATCGACTGGGGGCCGACGTCGAGGATCATGCCGTCCGGCGGAATGGCGTCGAGGCCATAGTTCTGGCTCGGCGTGCCGGCGGCAAAGTGCCAGGCGACGGTCGCGTCGACCGGCAACACGATGGCGCAGCCGGCCTTTTCGGCCTTTTCCATGATCCGCCGCGCCGTGTCGGCGAGGTCATGTTCGCAAAGCGACTTGCCGACGCCGATATCCTCGGCGGCGAGGAAGGTGTTGGCCATGCCGCCGCCGATGATCAGCGCATCGACACGGGCGCAGAGGTTTTCGAGGACGTCGATCTTGCTCGACACCTTGGCGCCGCCGACGATGGCGACCACGGGGCGCTTCGGGTTGCCGAGCGCGGCCTCCAGCGCCTCCAGTTCGGCCTGCATGGTGCGGCCGGCATAGGCGGGCAGGTGGCGGGCAAGGCCCTCGGTCGAGGCGTGGGCGCGGTGGGCGGCGGAAAAGGCGTCGTTGACGTAGGCGTCGCCAAGTTCGGCAAGCGCCGCGACGAAGGCCGGGTCGTTCTTTTCCTCGCCCTTGTAGAAGCGGGTGTTTTCCAGCAGCAGGATCTCGCCCGGCGCCAGCATGTCGATGGCGGCCTTGGCCGTGGCGCCGATGCAGTCCTCGGCGAAGGCGACGGGCTTGCCGATCGCCTTGGCGAGCGGGCCGACCACGGGCTTCAGGCTGTCCTCGGGCTTCTTCTCGCCCTTCGGACGGCCGAAGTGGGCGAGCAGGATGACCTTCGCCTTCATGCGCTTCAGCTCGCGGATCGTCGGCACGATGCGATCGATGCGGGTGGTGTCGGTCACCTTGCCCTTTTCCATCGGCACGTTGAGATCGACGCGAACGAGCACACGCTTGCCCGCAAAATCACCGTCGTCGAGGGTCTTGAAGCTGCTCATCGAATTGGTTCCTCGGCTTGAACGTGCTGCCAGAACTCGGGATAATCGATCACGACGCCGATGTCATCGACCGGCAGAGCGGCGGTGAAATCGCCGTCCAGGCTTTCGTTGCGATAGGACCGTCCCGGCTCGCTCACGCTGTAGCGCTGGCGAAATGGTCTCGGAGTGAAACTGTCGGCCGGAATATAGACGACCGCAAGGCCGCACTCCGTAGCCGTCTGGCCGCCCAGCAGACGCCGGAATGGGCAGGGTGTTTGTCAGGGGCGTCAGCGCGAAGTCGATGTCGATGCACCCGGCAAGGTCGCTGAGGAGGGTGCCGTCTCCATCCCACCACCGGCCCTTGCCATCCGCTCGAAGGCTCACCGTCTTTCCCGTCGACGCGCGCAGCGAAAAACCACGCACGCGCCAGTCCTTGTCACAGGTCAGGCGGTAGGTGAGGGCGCTTCCGCCGTCCTCGGCCGGCGCAATCAGCCAGCTTCTAGCTTCGATGCCCTCATCCGTTGCCTGCAACACGACATGTTCGAGCCCGTCGCCGCTCGCGGTCCGCCAGCGGACGCGATGGTCTGTGACGGGCTCGAAGACCATGTCGGCCCGCCTCAGATCGTCTTGGCGATGGTCACCGCCGTGTCGGACATGCGGCTGGAGAAGCCCCACTCGTTGTCATACCAGGACAGGATGCGCACCAGCGTGCCGTCCATCACCTTGGTCTGGTCCATGTGGAAGGTGGACGAATGCGGATCGTGGTTGAAGTCCATCGAGACATTCTTGTCGTCGGTGTAGCCGAGGATGCCCTTGAGCTTGCCGTCGGCGGCGGACCTGATCGCGGCGTTGATTTCCTCGATCGAGGTCTCCTTCTTGGCGATGAACTTGAAGTCGACGACGGAGACGTTCGGGGTCGGCACGCGGATCGCGGTGCCGTCGAGCTTGCCCTTGAGCTCCGGCAGCACGAGGCCGACGGCCTTGGCGGCGCCGGTCGAGGTCGGGATCATCGACATCGCCGCGGCGCGGCCGCGGTAGAGATCCTTGTGCATCGTGTCCAGCGTCGGCTGGTCGCCGGTGTAGCTGTGGATCGTCGTCATGAAGCCCTTCTCGATGCCGATGGCCTCGTTGAGGACAAAAGCGACCGGGGCCAGGCAGTTCGTCGTGCACGAGGCATTCGACAGGACCAGGTGGTCCTTGGTGATCTTGTTGTCGTTGACGCCGAAGACGACCGTGAGATCCGCGCCGTCGGCGGGCGCCGAGACCAGCACGCGCTTGGCGCCAGCCTCAAGATGGGCAGCGGCCTTGTCGCGGGCGGTGAAGATGCCGGTGCACTCCATCGCGATGTCGACGCCGAGTTCCTTGTGGGGAAGTTCGGCCGGATTGCGGATGGCGGTGACCTTGATGGGGCCGCGGCCGACGTCGATGGTGTCGCCGGAGACCGTCACGGTGCCGGGGAAGCGGCCGTGGACCGAATCGTAGCGCATCAGATGCGCGTTGGTTTCCACCGGCCCGAGATCGTTGATGGCGACCACCTCGATGTCGGTGCGGCCCGACTCGATGATGGCGCGCAAGACGTTGCGCCCGATGCGTCCGAACCCGTTGATCGCGACCTTCACTGCCATTTTTCCCGATCCCTTGTTGGAGCCGCCCGTCACCTGTCCGTCTGGCCCGAAATAAGGCCATCGGCCTGCCGGACGCGTTGCCACGTGCTGGCGGCGTGGTTGAATTGTTCAATACATTGCCATGCCGGACCCGCGCCATCCTTCAATGGGCGGATCCGGCAGGCCAATCCCGCAGTCGTCTCAGTCTTCCAGCTTCTCGAGCGCCTTTTCGGCAATCGCCTTGGGGGTGATGCCGAAATGCTCGTAAAGATCCTCGGCCTTGCCGGAGGCACCGAAGGTCGACATGCCGACGAAGATGCCGTCGAGACCGATGATGCCGTCCCAGCCCATGCGGATCGCAGCTTCCACGCCGACCTTGACCTTGGCGTTGCCGATGACCTCGGCCCGGTAGTCGGCCGACTGCTTGGCGAAGAGCTCGAAGGAGGGCACGGAGACGACGCGCGCCGCCTTGCCGGCTTCCTCGATCAGGGCCTTCGCCTCAAGGGCGATGTTGACCTCCGAACCGGTGGCGAAGATCGAAACGTCCGCCTCGCCCTCGCAGCCGGCAACCTCGTAGGCGCCGAGCGAGACCTTGTTGGCCTTTTCCATTTCGAGGCGGAAGGCGGCAAGGTTCTGGCGCGAGAGCGCGAGCAGGCTCGGGCCGGTCCGATGGTTGAGGGCGACGTCCCAGGCTTCCAGCGTCTCGACCGCATCGCCGGGGCGCAGCACCAGCATGTTCGGGATCGCCCGAAGGCTCGCCAAGTGCTCGACCGGCTGGTGGGTCGGACCGTCCTCGCCGAGGCCGATGGAATCATGGGTCATCACATAGATGACGCGCACGCCCATCAGCGCGGCGAGACGCATGGCCGGCCTTGCGTAGTCGGTGAAGACCAGGAAGGTGCCGCCGTAGGGGATGAAGCCGCCATGCAGGGCGATGCCGTTCATCGCCGCCGACATGCCGAATTCGCGGATGCCGTAATAGATATAGCGACCGTCGAAGTCGTCCGGCGTGACCGGCTTTTGAACCTTGGCCTTGGTGAGGTTCGATGCGGTGAGGTCGGCCGAGCCGCCGAGCAGTTCGGGAACCGCCTCGGCCAGCATCTGCAGCGCGTTCTCGGAGGCCTTGCGCGAGGCGACCTTCGGCTTTTCGGCGACGAGGGCCGCCTTGTAGGCCTCGATCTTGTCGGCAACGCCGGCCGGCAGGTCGCCGCGGATGCGGCGCTCGAAGGTGGCGCGGGTCTCAGGATCGAGCGCCTTGAAGCGCTTTTCCCATTCCTTGCGGGCCTGACCGGACTTGAGGCCGGCGACGCGCCAGGCGTCACGGATTTCGGCCGGGATCTCGAAGGGCGGATAGGGCCAGCCGAGCTTTTCGCGGGCGCCGGCGATCTCGTCGGCGCCAAGCGGTGCGCCGTGGGCGGCGTGGGAGCCGGCCTTGTGCGGCGCGCCGTAGCCGATGACCGTGCGGCAGGCGATCAACGAGGGCTTGGAGGAGGCCTTGGCGCGCTCCAGTGCGGCCTCGATCGCCTGCGGGTCGAGCCCGTCGATGCGCTCGGCGCGCCAGCCGTGCGCCTCGAAACGCTCCAGCTGGTCGATCGACGTCGACATGGAGGTCGAGCCGTCGATGGTGATGCCATTGTCGTCGAAGAGGACGACGAGCTTGTTGAGCTTCAGGTGGCCGGCAAGGTCGATCGCCTCGTGGCTGACGCCCTCCATCAGGCAGCCGTCACCGGCGATCACATAGGTCATGTGGTCGACGATGTCGTCGCCGAATTCGGCGTTCATGATGCGCTCGGCGAGCGCCATGCCGACGGCGGTGGCAAGACCCTGGCCGAGCGGGCCGGTGGTCGTCTCGATGCCGGCGGCGTGGCCGTATTCCGGGTGACCGGCGGTCTTGGAGCCGAGCTGGCGGAAGTTCTTCAGGTCCTCGATGGTCATGTCCTCGACGCCGAGCAGGTGCAAGAGCGAATAGAGGAGCATGGAGCCGTGGCCGGCGGAGAGCACGAAGCGATCGCGGTCCGGCCAGTTGGTGGCGGAGGGATCGAACTTCATGAACTGCGTGAAGAGAACCGTGGCGATGTCGGCCGTACCCATGGGCATGCCGGGGTGACCGGATTTTGCCCGTTCCACCGCGTCCATGGCCAAGGCACGGATTGCGTTGGCCATGGCGGTGTGTTCGGCGATGTCGATCATATTCTTGAAGCCTTCGGATGGTCGTGGAGGCCTTGCTCCAGGAACGGCGTCCCGTGTGCGGGGGGAAGGTCGTCTCCAGAAATGCCCTGCGTCCGCTGGTCTACGCTGTCCGGTTCCTTCTTGATCGGGAGCCTAACAGGCATGCGAAAACCTCGTCTTGGCCATTCCAACGCCGAGCCGCCGGATCGTGTCGGGGCGGCCTCGGCCCCTCGTCGGCGGATCGTGCAAAGCCATGAAACAGTGCAGTCTGGCGATACCTGGCGGTTTGCCGCCCGATCAATAGCAGGAGATCGTCTGCTGTCAATCTGCCGGCGGGCGAGAAGCGGGCCGGGCAGGGGCAGGTCCTGCCGCCATTGAGGCGCCGACGCCGATTCGAACTCTTTGAAGTGGAATAGTCCGGCAAGGCGCTCCGCAAACGTTGAAAGGGGACGCCCGGTGTGGCAAGTCTGGGTGATACTTGCGAAAAATCCCTCATTTCTCGCGTTCTTTCTTGCCTTTATGCTTGCCCCGCGCCAACAGTTCGCGGCAGGCGAGGTGTGCAGGCATGAGAAAAGAATCGATGAGGGCGGAGAGAGTATGCGTGCTGAGGTAGGGCATGGCTGACGGGGGGACATTCGATGCGGCGGTCCGGGACATCGAGGCGGCGCTTGGCCGGCTCGAGGCGGCTGTCGCGCGTCACCACGAGGCCGACCGGCGGCGCGCCGACCTTGAAGCCGAATGCGCCCGCCTCGGCGAGGACCGGGCAAAGCTCGCCCAGGACCTCGACGGCAGCGAGGCCCGCGCCGGCCGCCTGGAAGACGCCAACAAGGAAGTCTCCCGCCGCCTCGTCGCCGCGATGGAGTCGATCCGGGTGATCCTCGACTCGCATGGCGGCTAGAGCGGCGTGCGGCCGAGCGGCTCAGGAGCGCCGTTCACGCCGCCGTCCCCCGGAAATTCGCGCGTAACGGTCTCGTTCATGCCCGTCCGCCCGACCCGTTGGGGCGTTGGATCTTGTCTGGCGTGACGGAATCACCGCAAACTGTGCTCTCTGCCACAGAATCGACAGGCTTTCGGGCGTCCTTGAGGGACGGTCCGAAGGTGGGGACGTGCGTCAATGGCTCAGGTAACGGTGACAATCGCAGGCAAAGTCTACAGGATGGCCTGCGACGACGGTCAGGAGGAGCACCTCTTCGGCCTCGCGCGCCGTCTCGACGAGCAGGTCGACGAGATGCGCAAGATCTTCGGCGAGATCGGCGACCAGCGGCTGATCGTGATGTCGGCGCTCACCGTCTATGACCAGCTGGCGGAGCTGGAGCGGCGTCTCAAGGGCGTGCAGGCGGAGGTCGACGGCCTGCGCGAAAGCCGCGATCATCTCATCGAGCGCCAGGGCGAGATCGAAACCGGCTACATGAGCCGGCTCTCCAGTCTTGTCGGTCGCATCGACCGCATCACCGAGACGCTGACGCCGCGCGAGGACAGCTGAGGCGGCTGCCGTCACGCGGTCTGGCGTGCGGTTACGCGCGGCGGAAAATCGGCCTTCCGGCACCAAATACCCGCGCCTTGAAAATGCCACTGGCGCGGCGTGCACCGCACACCTATATTCCGCCTCAGGCGTTGCTGCGCGGTGCGTCAGGAATCACTATCCCCGGGGCCTTATCGATCCAAAAGGGAGCTGTCTCTGCCTGGGCTCGTGGGCCTGGGCAAACGGCGCCCACCTACGCTGTAGGTTTCCCGGGATCGATCTTCCAACGGCCGAGGTGGCACGCCTGCTTCCTCCCTGACATCGATAAATCATTGGCCGCCGGCGCGGGCAGGGAATGTGTGCGGCCGTGATGCTGGCGCGCTCAATCCGTCGTGCCCGGCGCGCTCCAAACCTTGTGCCCGGCGCGCCCAAACCAAAGTATGTTTTTCCCCGGTGCAGGTATAATTGCGGCGACGCTTCGCCGGTGCGAATTTTTCCCCGGGCAGACATGAAGGCTGCTCCGAAGAATTCGCTATCGGCGCGTCGTGAAAAGGTTTTCCGGTGCGAGATGGCGCGATAACCCTATCAAGCGACTGGAACAGACAATGAAAATCCTGACCGAAAAGCTTCTGTCGAAATCGGCCTATTCTCACGAAATCGACATTCCTTTCGAGGCGATCAATATTGCCGACTGGCTTTTCAATTTGCCCGAGGCCGAATACCAGCGCTGCTGCTCGCCCGACCATATCGCCGCCGGTACGACATCCACGGACGACGGCCGCCGGATGTCGATCAACGTCGAGATGATCGGCACCAGCCTGGTCGTCCAGCACTATGTTGCGGAAGAGGCCACGGCCTCCTACTGCCGCATGAATTCGATCTCCGACGTGTTCCCGCCGTCGGGCGGACGGACCCAGGTCAATGTCATCTGGGAACTGATCGCCGAGCCGATCGAGGGCAACCGCACCCGCTACACGAACCGGGTCACCTGCCATCCGACCGACGTCTTCATGCGCTTCATCGAGGACCACGGCCAGACCTTCGAGCAGGCCGCCGAGGCGCGTCAGGCCGCGGGCGGCGACCACAACAGCCGCGAGACGCCGCTTTTTGCCGAGAGCATTGCCCGCAAGGCGCGGGTCAAGGCGGCCGCCGAATAAAGGCGATTGCCTGAGATCGGTGCGGCGGGGCGGTTGTTTTCCGCCTCGCCGATGATTGGCCGCCGGCGCGGGCAGGGGACGCGCGCGCCCCGTTCCAGAGGCATTTCGGCGATCCCGTTGGATCTGAAGCCGGAACAGGCTATTGCGGATCTTCGATCTCTGCCGATTTGGATCTGAGGAAACCAATGGAGCGAATAAGCCTGCCGCAAGCGCGCCGTATCGCACTGGCCGCGCAAGGGTTCGGCGCCGGCCGACCAGACGCCGTCGGCCCGAAGCACCTGCGCCGCGTGCTCGATCGTCTCCATCTCCATCAGATCGACAGCGTCAACGTGCTGTCGCGCGCACACTATCTTCCCGCCTTCTCACGCCTTGGCGCCTATGACAGGGCCGATCTCGACCGGCTCGCCTGGGGGCCGAAACGGCAACGCCGGCTGTTCGAATACTGGGCGCACGAGGCGTCCCTGCTGCCCTTCGAGGTGCAGCCGCTGCTGCGCTGGCGCATGCGGCAGGCGGACCGGGGCGAGGCCGGCTGGAACCGGATGCGGACCTACGCGCGGGACCGGCGCGCCGAGGCGATGGCGCTGCTTGAGCGCTTCCGGGCGGAGGGGCCCCTGTCGGTCTCCGATTTCGAGGCGCACAAGGGTCAGTCGGGCTGGTGGGAGTGGAGCGACACCAAGCAGGCGCTCGAATGGCTGTTCTGGGCCGGGCACATCACGACGGGGACGCGGCGCGGCACGTTCGAGCGCGTCTACGACCTGCCGGAGCGGGTGCTGCCGGAGGGCATCCTCGCCCTGCCGACCCCGACCGACGCGGAGGCGCACCGTGCCCTGATCGAGTGCGCGGCCCGCGCCCACGGGATCGCGACCGACAAGGAGCTTCGCGACTATTTCCGCCTGTCGCCGGAAGAGGCCCGGCCGGCCATCCTGTCGCTCGCCGAGGAGGGCGTGCTCGTGCCGGTCGACGTGCCCGGCTGGCGTCATGCATGGCTTCACCGCGACGCGCGCCGGCCGCGCCGCATCGACGCCCAGGCCCTTCTCGTTCCCTTCGACCCGCTCATCTGGGAGCGCGATCGCACCGAGCGCCTGTTCGGCTTCCGCTATCGCATCGAGATCTACGTGCCGGCCGAAAAGCGGGAATACGGCTACTATGTACTGCCCTTCCTCTTCGGCGACCGCCTTGTCGCGCGGGTGGACCTGAAATCCGACCGTCAGAATGGGCGGCTGCTGGTCAAATCCCTGCACATGGAGCCCGACGCGCCCGCCGATAGCCGCGAGGCGCTGGATGAGGAGCTCGGGAAGATGGCGACGTGGCTGGGGCTGGATGAAGGGGTGGTTTGGGGCGGCTGAGGTGAGCGGATGGAGGGCTGATCGGTGGCTGGAGTGGGGCCGGAAGCTGCCGTTAGAGCCGAACCTCCTGAACGACCGCTATGCGGACGAAGCCGCCGTTCATCGCGGTCAGGCCAATGGCCGGTCTCAGCCCATACTGACCAATGCTACACTTCGATTGAAAAGTGGCTTCGCTGGAGGGAACGAATTTGAATAAAGAAGCGAAATGGGCATTCATCACCGCGCTTGACGACGAACTGTTGAAGGGCGGCGCTACCATGACAGAATGGTGCGCCTTCATCGTTCGCGATTGCGATTATGCCTTCGTCGGCGGCGCGAACCTAGCAACCGTGATAACCGCTACGGCCGCAATCGAAACGTATCTTCGCGCCGAATATGCAGGCGGGAAGCGTATTCGCCTCGTGGACTTGGTTGATAGCGCGCCTATTGAACGGGGACTTCGAGACGACATTCATAAGCTACGAAAATATCGTAACACATGGGTTCACGTGGCAATGCCAGAAGACGATGAAGAAATTCTACAGAACCCAGAGGCAAATGAAGAACAACTAGAAGAATGGGCCAAGCTGGCGCAACGCATCCTGCGCCGGACCATCTATGAAAATCAGTCGCTATAAAAGAGTCTGCCTGCGCGAGCGTCCGCTCCCTGGGCCTAGCTGCCCTCGGGGTACCTGGGCGCATCGGTCAATCCGGGCTCGAAGCTGACGTCGACATTTCGAACGTTGAACGTCCGAAATGGGGGCGCTATGCTGCCATCGAACGATCAGGCCTTCGATGTCGAACAGGCGCGGACAGCGCCCAATCTATTGGACTATCTATCCGCTGTTCTGCCGTTGACCGGTTCTAATTGCTCCACCGCGAAGAAACCTTTTGTCTTCGAGAATTTCATGGCGTGCCGGAAATTCCGGAGGGCGTCGGACGGGTCGATTTCGTTCAGATTTAGCCGCATGAAACTGTCTCGGACGAACTGAACAGACAGGATCGGCATCCATTCCTGGTGGCCAGTTTGTGGGTTCAGCATATTGGCCATGCAAGTGACATAGACCTCGACCAATGGCAGGATGTGAAATAGGTCCCCTGCGGTCTTGAGCGCGACGCTAGCCACGTAGTCCTGATAGAGTTCGTTGAACTGTCCGACGGGCATTTTTGTCTCAGACAGGCGGCCACTAGCCAATTGCTTCCGGCGCATGCCCGGCACTATGTCATCGCCATGAATGTTGATTTTAGCGTGGATGAAATCTTGGCCGAATGAAAATTCGATCGCGGTACCCACCAAGGCCGTTTCGGAAAGTGATTGCATTTCCTCTATTACCTGACGGATAGCTGCCGCTTCCCCACGTAATAACCTTTTAGCAAAGTTGGTTTCGTCTTCCCATTCCGCAGCCGCTTTCGCATAAGCGGTGAACGCGTCCTGATATTGCTTTTGATCTAGAACAGCGGCTTCGTCGATCTTTGTTTCCAGCTGCGTGCGAAGTTTGGCCGAACCGCCCCTGAATACGTGAAAGACGCTTGGTTTGAATTTGGCCAAAGCTGTCTCTGCACGATCGCGGTGGTCATTTGCTTGATACGGCTCGCTTGGGCCCGGTTGGCTTGCGATTTTATGCCAATCGATCATGTCGACCAAATCAGTGTGGATCGACACCAAATTCCCAACGCATTTTTCCCAGTCCTCAACTGCCGTAGTTGAATCGGAAATCATCTGCGCCTTTTGAACTTGCTTATGTCTACGTTGTGCTTCGCGGTCTGCCGCTCGCGCTGCAGCTGCAATTGAACGCATTGTTCCCTTCCAGCCCATCAGCTCCCCTCTGAATTAAGTTCAATTTACGCACTAGAATAATGTTACACGGACATTCGGCTCGCTCAAGTTGAGCGGCATCCGTTGCGACCTATACTCTGCTGCCCACGAACCGGATCGTTCTTAAATGGAGGGTTGGTTGCTGGGTTACCGTCTCGGAGAGGGAGCGGAAGCGAAGGAGCGGTGTCCGCTTTCAGGTACCACCTCTGAAACCTTGAAAGTCCGAAAAGGGCATAGCGGCCGCTAGCTCCGCCGCCAACCAAACCGCCCCATTCTCCCCCTACCTCCCCACAACCACATACCCCCGCGTCTTGCCGCCGTTGTCCGAATCCGGCGTGTTCATCGCGTCATAGAGCGCCGCCGCGCCGACCCAGACCGGCGGATACTTGTAGCGGGTGACGTCGAGGATCAGGAAACGGTCGGTGTCCTCGTCATAGGCGCCAAGCGGCGAGATGTGGCCGCCGGCCTCCTGTCCGATGGCCTTGCGCAGGTAGTTCACGACGATGAAGCGGTCGCCGTCTTCCAGCGTCTGGGCCGCGACTTTTCGAAAATCGTCGAGGGACGTCTCGCCCGCGTGGCGCACCTCCACCGTCAGGTCGTGGGCCTTCAGCATGCCGCCGAACTCGTCCAGCGTCATGCCGGCCTTCAGGATGTCGGCGCTCGGCTTGACGGCCTCGGTCGCCGGGGTGAAGACGTTTGTCTGGTCGAACAGACCGAGCCCCAGCGTCATCTTCGAGGCCGGGCGCGGCGCGCCGATGGCGTTCAGCACCATCGCCATCGAAGCGGGGCCGCAGAAGGCGGGGTTGTCCTGCGTGACGAAGTGCATGGAAAGCTGGAAATAGTCCTGCCGCGCCTCCGCGCCGAGGAACAGCGCCTCACCCGCCGGGCTGTCGAAGGCGACGACGCCGTCCGGCAGCGGCAGCGTTTCGGCATGGAGCGGCGAAAGGCCGGCAAGGAAGGTGGCGGCGAAGAGAAAGAAAATCCTGCGCATGGTGGGACCTCGTCCGGCAGCGGGCAGACCAGACTACGTGGCTCCGCCACGAGGCACAATTCACTTGCCCGCAACGGGGAGGTGAAGGCCGGATCGCACGCGGCGTCAGGGCCGTTTCCGTTGCCGGGTCACGCGTCCTTCAGCCCGAGGTCCGCGCAGGTTGCCTCGCTTTCGCGGGCCAGTTGCTCGAACTGGGCGGCGCGGGCGTTGCCGGCGCGCCAGAAGTAGCCGACGTCGCGCCGGGTCGGCCAGCCGTCGAGGGCGAGCAGCGCCACGTCGTCCTCCACCCGGAATTCGGAGCGGGCGTAAAGCTCGGGAAAGAGCGACATGCCCATGCCCATCACCACCATCTGGCGCAGGGCGTCGAGGCTCGTGCCCTCGTAGTCTTCGCGCAGGTCCGCGCCGCAGACGGCGGCAAGTTCCCGCACGGTATCGAAGAGATAGTGGCCGCGTCCCAGCGTCAGCAGGCGCTCGCCCTTCAGCTTTTCCGGCGCGACGCTGCCCTCGCCGGCGAGCGGATGGTCCTTCGGCACGCCGAGATGGATGGTCTCGCGGCAAAGCCGGCGGAAGGTCAGCGCATGGCCGGAGGTCGGGGCGGGGCCGAGGCCGCAGTCGAGCCCGCCGGAGACGACCTCGCGCTCGATTGTCACCGGCCGCTCCTCGCGGATGTAGATCTGCAGGTCGGGATAGCGGGCGTGGAGCGCGGGCAGCAGCGAGGGCAGGAAATAGGGGCCGAAGGTGGGGGCGACGCCGAGCCGGATCAGCCCGCCGAGGCTGCGCGCGCCGCTGGCCGCCGTCGCCACGATGTCGTCCAGCGTCAGCAGCACCGTGCGGGCGGAGGCCACCACGCGGCGGCCGACGTCGGTCATCTGCACGCGGCCCGGTGTGCGGTCGAAGAGGGGCGTGCCGAGTTGCGCCTCCAGCTGGGCGATCTGCACTGACAGCGTCGGCTGGGAAACGTGGCAGCGCCGCGCGGCGGCGCCGAAGTGGCCGGTCTCGGCGAGGGCAACCGCATATTCGAGCTGGCGGTGGGTCGGGCGGAACGCCATCGAGGTCTCATAGTTTGAAGCTATGAGGAATATAGAAACAATGCATTGGAACTATCAAGGCCGCGTTCCCATCTCCCGGTTATCGAAAGGAGGTACGACGTGGACCAGTTTCTCAAAGCCCTCAACACCCGCCATGACCTGCTCGATGCGGAGCTTCAGGCCGAACGCAGCCGCCCGGCGCCGGACGGCGAGCGCGTCATGGCACTCAAGACAATGCAGCGCCAGGTGCGCTCGCAGATCGAATACATCGAGCGTCAGGGCAGTCAGAGCGCCCCGCTGATGGTCGTCCGGCTCAAGCGGTCGGGGTCCATCCAGCCAAAGCCCTACGTCTGACGCCACCCATCATCAGCCCGAGGCCCGGGCCCCTCTGACGGCTCCTGACGAGCCGCCATGTCGGTCCTCTCCGCACGCCGCCATCCCGTCGCGGCGGTCGTGGACGACCGTGCGTGACATTTGACGTCATCAGAGGATTTCATGGACCTGATCACTTCCTTCCTGACCCAGGACATCGCCGGCACCTCGGCCTGGTTCTGGCTTTCCTTCCTCGCCATCGTTCTCGTGCTGCTCGCCTTCGACCTCGGGGTGCTGAACCGGGAGGACAAGGAACTCGGCATCGCCGAGAGCCTCAGGCTGTCGGCCTTCTACATCGCCGTCGCAGTCGTCTTCGGCGGCTGGATCTGGTTCTCCATGGGGCCGACCGCGAGCCTGCAGTATTTCACCGGCTACGCCATCGAGAAGGCGCTGTCGATCGACAACGTCTTCGTCATCTCGCTGATCTTCGGCTATTTCGCGATCCCGCGCCGCTACCAGTACCGGGCGCTCGTCTGGGGCATCATGGCCGTGCTCGTCCTGCGCGGCATCATGATCGGCGTCGGCGCGGCGCTGGTGCAGGAATACGACTGGCTGCTGCTCGTCTTCGGCGCCTTCCTCGTCGCCACCGGCATCAAGATGCTGGTGGTCAAGGAGGGCGAGAGCGACGTTTCCAGGAACCCGGCGGTGCGGTTCCTGTCCCGCGTCTTGCGCGTAACGCCGGAGCTGCACGGCCAGCGCTTCTTCGTGCGCCAGCCGCATCCCGTCACGGGACGGCTTGTGCTCTTCGCGACGCCGCTCTTCCTCGCCCTCGTGGTGATCAACATCGCTGACCTCGTCTTCGCGGTCGACTCGGTGCCGGCGATTTTCGCCATCACCACCGACACCTTCATCGTCTTCACCGCCAACATCATGGCGATCCTCGGCCTGCGCGCGCTCTACTTCGCGCTGGCCGCCATGGTGCACCGCTTCGAGTATCTGAAATACGCGCTGGCGATGGTGCTGGTGTTCATCGGCGGCAAGATCTTCTGGGGCCACTTCTACGGCAAGGTGGACCCGGCGATCTCGCTCGGCGTGACGCTGGCGATGATCGGCAGCGGCATCGCCTACTCGATGTGGCGCACCCGCACGCCCTCCGTCGTGCCCGTCCGAACTGAAGGGGGCTGACCCCGAAGGGCCGATCTGGGACGGGTCGGCCGGGCTATCGACGTCGAGTGGAAGGCCGGGTTATCGCCCGGCCTTCCTGCTTTTCGGGGGGCTCGCCGCGGCAGGACGGGCGGTGCCTTCGCGGGATTGACTTTGCTTGCCCGCGGCGCCTATGAGTTTCCCAAGGGTCTGGAAGCCCCTGCCTC
Source organism: Hartmannibacter diazotrophicus (assembly GCF_900231165.1). Lineage (GTDB taxonomy): Bacteria > Pseudomonadota > Alphaproteobacteria > Rhizobiales > Pleomorphomonadaceae > Hartmannibacter > Hartmannibacter diazotrophicus. The sequence goes on along the minus strand of NZ_LT960614.1, from coordinate 3,918,247 downwards.
TCGCGGGCCCTTTGGGCTGTGGTGAAGTCTTCCCGTCGTTTTTTGTCCTTTCGTCTTTCAGCGCGCCAGTTGCGGTGAATGGCAATCGCGAGACCCGTTCGTTGACCGCAGGAACCGGCCGAGGCCTTGCCGCCCGGACCGCTGGCGCGAGGCTGCGAGGACGACGATGACAACCCGAATTCCTTCCATTGCCCTCCTGAAGGCGCAGGCCCGACGCTTACGCGAAGACGCCTGGGACGCCGGCGGCGAACTTACCCACGCGCAGGCGCTCGAACAGATCGCCCATGCCTACGGCTACCGCGACTGGAACACCGTCATGGGCGTTGCCGGCAACCGCATGCCCGGCCCGCCGGTGGAGGTCGGCCAGCGCGTCGGCGGGCATTATCTGGGACAAGCTTTCGAGGGCACCGTGATCGGGCTATCCATGACGGGCGACGGGCGCTATCACCTGACGCTGCACTTCGACGAGCCGGTCGATGTCGTCACCTTCGAGAGCTTTTCGGCCTTCCGCCAGCGGGTGAACGCGACGATCGACCCGGTCGGACTATCCCCGGCGAAGACCTCGAACGGCCGGCCGCAGCTGCAATTGCGGCTTGACCCGCCGGGCCGTCCCGCGCCTGATAGGATGAAGGCGGGCTGAGGTCGACTTGATATGAACTGACCGGGCACAAGGGCAGGAACGATGAACGAGACGATGGACGAGGAAGACCTCGCCGAAACCAAGAAGCGCATCCGCTCCGAGCGGCTTGCCGTGCGCGATGCTCTCAGCATCGAGGATCGGGTCGCCGCCTCCGATGCGCTGGTGGGTTTTGCCTGCGAGCTTGGCGTCGCGCCTGGTTCCGTCGTCTCCGGCTTCCTGCCCATCCGCTCGGAAATCGACGTCCGTCCGCTGCTCTCCACCCTTGTCGTCAAATACGGCGTCACCGTCGGGCTGCCGATCATCATGAAGTCCGGTGGGCTCTTCTTCCGCGCCTACAAGGACGGCGACGACCTCATTCCCCTCGGCTTCGGCACCTATGGCCCGGGCGAGGGCCAGCCCGTCGTCGTGCCCGATCTCATCCTCGCGCCGCTTGCCGCCTTCGACCGCCGGGGCGAGCGGATCGGCTACGGCAAGGGCCACTACGACCAGACCATCGCCCGGCTCCGGCGCGAAGGATTTGCCCCGCGCGTCGTCGGCGTCGCCTACGCCTGCCAGGAGGTGGAGCGCGTGCCGGCCGAAAGCCACGACGTGCCGCTGGAGATGATCCTCACCGAGAAGGGGCTGATCCGTACCACGCCCGATCCGGCAAAGGGCGGGGCAGCATGAGGCTGCTGTTCGTCGGCGACGTGGTCGGACGTTCCGGCCGCCAGATCCTTTCCGAGCGCCTGCCGGGGCTTGTCTCCGACTACCGGCTCGACTTCGTGGTGGTGAACGGGGAGAACGCGGCCGGCGGCTTCGGCATTACCGAGGAGATCTGCCAGGACTTTCTCGATGCCGGGGCGGACGCGGTGACGCTCGGCAACCACGCCTTCGACCAGCGCGAGGCGCTCGTCTTCATCGCCCGGCAGGACCGGCTGATCCGTCCGATCAATTTCCCGCAAGGCACGCCCGGCCGCGGCGTTGGCATGTTCGTTGCCCGCAACGGCGCGCGCGTCCTCGTCATGAACGTGATGGGCCGGGTCTACATGAACGCGATGGACGATCCCTTCCGCGCCGTGGAGCGCGAGCTGGAAGCCTGTCCGCTTGGCGACCAGTGCGATGCCATCATCGTCGACATGCACGCCGAGGCGACCAGCGAGAAGCAGGCGATGGGCCATTTCTGCGACGGGCGGGCGAGCCTCGTCGTCGGCACGCACACCCATGTGCCGACTTCCGACCACCGCGTCCTGCCGCACGGCACGGCCTACATGTCCGACGCGGGCATGACGGGCGATTACGACAGCGTGCTCGGCATGGAAAAGGACGAGCCGCTGCACCGCTTCCTCACCCACGTGCCCTCGCAGCGATTCACCCCGGCGATGGGCGAGGCGACGATCTCGGGCGTTGCGGTGGAAATCGACGACCAGAGCGGCCTTGCGACGGCGGTCGCGCCGCTCAGGCTCGGCGGGCATCTGGAGGAGACGGTGCCGCGGTTCTGGAAGGATTGACGGGGAGGGGAGTTCCCGCGTTCACGGGCGATCCGTCATCGGTCTTCGTGGCGGGCGAAACCCGACTGCCGGAACGCGGCAGGCGAGATGCCGATCTCCTTCTTGAAGACGCGGCTGAAGGCGGACTCCGAGGCATAGCCCGAAATCTCCGCAGCCTCGGCCACCGACAGATCTCTCGCCGAAAGGGCCTCGCGCGCGATCTGCATCCGCCAGGACGTGACGTAAGCCATCGGCGTCACGCCCAGCCGTTCCGAAAACCGTTCCGCAAATCCGGTCCGTGACAGCCCCGCCTCGCGCGCGAGGCTCGCGACGGTCCAGTCCAGCGTCGGTGCGCGATGGAACGCCGTCAGCGCCCGGCCAAGATGGGGGTCCGCGAACCCCGCCACGCCGCTGTCGGTTCCGTGTGCCTGTTCGACATGGGCGCGGATCGCCTGAGCGAAGATCGCCTCGGACATCTTCAGCGCAACGAGATCGCCGCCGAGCCGCGCTCCGCCGGCCTCGGCTCCGATGACCTTGAGTGTCGCCTCAAGCCATGGCCCAGCTTCCTCGCCATAGCCGCGCAGATGGATGAACGGGGGAAGCCGGTCGAACAGCAGGTGCCGCGAGCCCTCGGCCAGAGCGAAATGCCCGCAGATGAGCTGCGTGTCGCGCGGACTTTCCTCGCCGCCCCAGACCAACGTCCCATGTCCCGGGAACCCCGATCGGGACAGCACGTCGTCGAGCGGCAGCGCGTCGTCCGGTCCGGTATGGCGGCAGGACAGGATATGCGCCGTGCCGTGCGGAATCACGATCAGGTCGCCCTGTGCGAGGTGCACGGGCCCGTCGACCCCTGCCACGCGCACCAGCGCTTCGCCGCGGTGGGCGAAGTGGAAGCGCGCGACGTCGCGGAAGGCGGGAACGCGCACGCCCCAGGGCTCGGTGAAGCTCGTGCGGAAATAGAGCGTACCGCGAAGCGAAAGGCGGGTGAGGATGTCGCTGAGCAGGTCCAACATGCCGTCAGCCTGCACACAGAATTCACTGTTCGTCCAGTGAGCTGGATGATTGGGCATGAAATGCGAACTTACCGGCATTAACAGGCCAAGAATTTCGGGGCTTATGACACGGGTATTCGAATTGACGGCGCTCAGGGCCTCAAGGTCTGGCGCGGTCATCGAACGCAGAACCGGCCCAAGATGGCCACCAGACCATGCCGAAAGGAAACACCCTGATGTCTCGCATCATTACCATCACGGCCGCCACGCTGGCTGCCGTTCTCTCCCTTGGCCCCGCCCTTGCCGCCGACGAGGCGAATGTCGCCCCCGGTCTCACCTATGGCGGCGCGCCGCTGGGCCTGCATGGCGCAGATCCGGTTGCGCTGCTGGACCAGGGCACCAATGCCGAGGGCATTGCCGACTATGCGGCGACCCATGACGGCGTCGCCTATTACTTCGCGTCGGAAGAGCACCTCAAGGCGTTCGAGGCCAACCCGGCCCGCTACGCGCCGCAGTATGGCGGCTTCTGCGCCTTCGGTGTCTCGGTCGGCAAGAAGTTCGACGGCGATCCCAACTTCGCCGCGGTGCTGAACGACAAGCTCTACGTCTTTCTGAACGAGGGCGTCTACAAGGCCTACCTGAAGGATCAGGCCGGCACGATCGAGAAGGCCGAAGGCCAATGGTCCGGCATCGAGCACACCGCTGCGACGGACCTCTGACCTTTTCGCCCCATGGGCCCGGCCCGCGTGACATTCCCGCGGGCCGGGTGCGCCCGTGTTTCGAAGGACATTCCCCATGACTGGCCGCATCACTCTCGTCAGCCACGCGCTCTGTCCCTATGTGCAGCGCATTGCCATCGCCCTGATCGAGAAGGGCGTTGATCATGATCGCGTCACCGTCGACCTGGCCGATAAGCCGGGCTGGTTTCTGGCGCTCTCCCCGCTTGGCCGGACGCCCGTGCTCAAGGTTGGGAACGCGGCGCTGTTCGAATCTGCCGCCATCCTCGAATACCTCGAGGACACGCAGCCCAATCCGCTGCATGTCGCCGACCCGGTCGAGCGCGCACGGCACCGCGCCTGGATCGGATACGGTTCGGAATGCCTGAACGATATCGCCGGATTCTATTCGGCGGCCGACACGCGGACACTGCACGCGAAGGCTGCGGCGCTGCATGCGCGATTCCGGGTGATGGAAGGCCAGCTTGGTGCCGGTCCGTGGTTTGGCGGCGAGCGCTTCAGTCTGGTCGATGCGGTCTTTGCGCCGATCTTCCGTTACTTCGACATCTTCGACCGGATCGAGGATTTCGGCGTCTTCGACGGTCTTGCCAAGGTGACCGCCTGGCGTCAGGCCCTCGCGGCCCGGCACTCGGTCCGTGACGCGGTCGCGGGGGACTATGGCGACCTGCTTGCCGCTTTCCTGCACCGTCGCGGCGGCGCGCTCTCGCGGCTGATGTCGCCCGAATTGATCGCCGTCAGACGTTCGGCAAGCTGACCGGCAGGTTTACTCGGCCTGTTCGCGCAGGCCGGCCCGTTCAAGGCGGGCCTGCCGGAACTGCTTGTGCGCCAGGGCGGCCACGAAGAGCCCGGTCATGATCAGCACGATCGTCGGGGCCGGCGCGCTGTCGAGCCAGAAGCAGACATAGGTTCCGGCGATGCCCGAGAGGAGGGCGATGGCGATCGAAAGCCACAGCATGTCGATGAACCGGCGCGTCAGCAGAAAGGCAATCGCACCGGGCGCGATCAGGTAGGCGATCGCGAGAATGATGCCCACGGACGAGAGCATCGCGACGATCGTCGCCGACAGGATGACGAGCAGCCCGTAGTGGATCAGGCCGACGGGCAGGCCGATCATCCGCGCCTGCACCGGGTCGAAGGCATGGGCGAGGATGTCGCGCCATTTCAGCGCCAGGATGAGCACGACGGCCCCGGAAATCAGGCCGGCGGTCCAAAGGTCAGTCGCATCGACGCCCAGCATGTTGCCGAAGAGGATGTGATCGAGGTGAAGCGCCGTCTGGACCTGGGTGTAGATCACCACGCCGAGACCGAACATGCCGGAGAAGACGACGCCCATGACCGTGTCCTGCTTCACGCGGGAATGGTCCTTGATGAAGCCGGTCGCCAATGCGCAGACGAGCCCGGCGACGAAGGCGCCGACGATCAGGGGCAGGCCAAGGAGATAGGCGAGAACGACGCCCGGCAGCACCGCATGGCTGGTGGCATCGCCCATCAGGGCCCAGCCCTTGAGCACGAGAAAGCAGCTCAGCATCGCAGCCGCCGGCGCGATGATCATGACGATCAGGAACGCGTTCTGCATGAAGGGAAACTGGAAGGGCAAAAGCAGGCTTTCCATCACTCGACCTCCCGCAGGGCGGCGCGGGCGCGGCGACGGGCCGCCAGCATGCCGTGGGTGGGGGCGAAGACAAAGGCGAGCAGAAACACCGCCGTCTGCAGGCAGACGATGATGCCGCCGGTCGCACCGTCCAGGAAATAGCTGAGATAGGCGCCGATGGCCGAACTCAGCGTCCCGATCGCGACCGACAGCATGATAAGGCGCGGAAAACGGTCGGTCAGCAGGTAGGCGGTCGCCCCGGGTGTGACGACGAGCGCGATCACGAGGAAGGCGCCGACGGCCTGCATCGCCGCCACGGTGCAGGCGGCCAGAAGCGTGAAGAAGACGAGCCGCAGGAGATCGACATTGAGGCCGATCGTGCGCGCATGGACCTCGTCGAAGAACACCGCGAGCAGGTCGCGCCACTTTGCCAGCAGGATCGCCAGCGACACGCCGCCGATGATGGCCAGTTGCAGCGTGTCCTCCGGGGTGATGGCGAGGATGTTGCCCATGATGATCGTCTGGATCGAGATCGCCATGGGGTTGAGGGACACCATGAACAGGCCGAGGCCGAAGAAGGAGGTGAAGATCAGCCCGATGACGACGTCTTCCTTGAGGCCCGACCGCTGCCTCAGGAACAGCATGGCGAGCGCGGCGAGCCCGCCGGACAGAAAGGCGCCGAGGGCGAAGGGAGCGCCGAGGATATAGGCGGCCGCGACGCCCGGCACGATGGAGTGCGAGAGCGCGTCGCCGATCAGCGACCAGCCCTTGAGCATGAGATAGGCCGACAGGAAAGCGCAGACCGCGCCGACCAGTGCCGAGACCCAGATCGCGTTGGTCATGTAGCTGTAGGAGAAGGGCTCGAGCAGCGTCATGCGCCCTCGTCCAGCGTTCGCGCCTCGTTGCCGTAGATCACCAGGGGCCGCTCGTCGTCGGTGATGATGTCCAGCTTGCGCGGGTCGGCGTCGTCGTGCAGCCGCTCGCCTTCCAGCATGAAATGCCTCAGCACGCCGCCGAAGGTTTCCTGCAGGTTCCTGGCGGTGAACACGTCCGCCGTCGGACCGTGCGCCAGCACCGTTCCCTTGACGAGAACGACCCGGTCGCAAAACTCCGGCACCGAGCCGAGATTGTGGGTGGCGACCAGCATCACCCGGCCTTCCTCGCGCAGGTCGCGCAGGAGGGCGATGATCTGTTCTTCGGTCTTCACGTCGACGCCGGTGAAGGGCTCGTCGAGCAGGATGACCTGTGCGTCCTGGGCAAGCGCCCGGGCGAGGAAGACGCGCTTCTTCTGCCCGCCCGAGAGTTCGCCGATCTGGCGGCCGCGGAAGTCGCTCATGTTGACCCGGCCAAGGGCTGCGGCGACAGCCTTGTGGTCCGCGGCGCGGGGGATGCGCAGGAACCCCATGTGCCCGTAGCGGCCCATCATCACGACGTCCTCGACAAGCACAGGGAAGGTCCAGTCGACCTCCTCGGCCTGCGGAACATAGGCGACGGCCTGCGCCTTCATCATCGCCTTGACCGGCTGGCCCAGGATCTCGATGTTTCCCCTGGAGGCCGGCACGAAGCCCATCAGGGCCTTGAACAGTGTCGACTTGCCCGCGCCGTTGACGCCGACGAGCGCCGAAATCGTTCCTCTCGGAACGGAGAAAGAGGCATCGCGCAGCGCCGTGTGGCCGTTGCGATAGGTGACGGTCAGCCCTTCGGCACGAATTCCATCACTCATTCCTCAAGTCCCTTCACGATGGTTTCGGAGGTGACGCGGAGAAGATCGAGATAGGTCGGTACCGGTCCGTCCGGCTCGCTGAGGCTGTCGACATAGAGCACGCCGCCATAGTTCGCGCCGGTTTCGCGCGCGACCTGCCGGGCCGGTTTGTCCGAGACGGTGGATTCGGAAAAGACGGACGGAATGGCGTGCTCACGCACGATATCGATCACAGCCCGGACCTGCTGGGGCGTGCCCTGCGCATCGGCATTGATCGGCCAGAGATAGCCCTCCTTCAGCCCGAAGTCGCGCGCAAGGTAGGAGAAGGCGCCCTCCGAGGTCACCAGCCAGCGGCGCTCTTCCGGCAAGGCCCGCGCGGCATCCCTGAGGGGGCCGACGACCGCGGCGATCTCGGCCTTGTAGGCCGCGGCGTTGGCCGCATAGGTCGCCGCATTGGCCGGATCCTGCTTGCTCAGCGCATCGCGGATGTTGTCGACGTAGATCTCCGCCGATGTCAGCGCCATCCAGGCATGGGGATTGGGCTTGCCGTCATAGTCGCCGCCGGCGATCGCCATCGGCTCGATGCCGTCCGACACGACGGCCGCCGGAACGTCGCTAAGGTTGGAGAAGAACTGCTCGAACCAGCGTTCCAGGTTGAGCCCGTTCCACAGGATGAGGTCGGCGTCCTGGGCCCCGACGAGATCGCGGGGCGTCGGCTGGTATCCGTGAATCTCCGCGCCCGGCTTGGTGATCGACACCACCTCGGCGGCATCGCCGGCGACGTTTCGGGCCATGTCCGCGATCACGGTGAAGGTCGTGACGACCTTCATCTTCCGATCCGCGGCGGTCGCCGGGGCTGCGAGCAGGCTTGTCAGCGCGACGGCGAACAGGATGCGGCGGATCAGCACGACAGTTTCCTCCTGGAACAGAGCGTCATGCTACATGCATCTAGGAATGATTTGCATCTGTCAACCCAGTTGCAAGTCATTTGCAAAAAGAATCTTGATCGCCACAGCCGATTGGCGCAAAAGCATTGCCATGACAAAGCTGGACAAACGCACCGAAAGGCTGACGCGCGCGCTCAGAAACGCCGGCGTTCGGATCACCCGTCAGCGGGCGGCGCTGCTTCACGTGATCGCCCAGGCGGACGATCATCCCGAGGCGGTCGAACTCCATCGCCGGGCCGAGATCGACGTCCCCGGCATCTCGCTTTCGACCGTCTACCGGACGCTGACCGCGCTCGAGGCCCAGGGCGTGATCCACCGGCACCAGTTCGAGGGCGCACCCGCCCGGTTCGAGCATGCGGCCACCGAGCACCACGACCACATGATCGATGTCGACACGGGCGATGTCATCGAGTTCCGCTCGGACCGGATCGAACGGATGCAGGCCGAGATCGCAGCCGAAATGGGCTACGAGATCGTGCACCACCGGCTGGAACTCTACGTTCAGAAGAAGAAGGCCGACGGCGCCTGAGCCGGTGATCCGGTCCCGTTGAACCGTCCCGCCCGCGCGCCGGCCCGGACCCTCAGTTCGAGATCGCGACGGCACGGCGCAGGTAGCGCCGGTCGGCAAGCTGGCGGCTGAGGAAGGCGGCAATGTCCGACCGCGCGATGGTCAGCGTCAGCCTGCGCTCGGCCGGCGGAAACCCCTCGCGGTAGGTGCCGGTCGCCGGGCCGTCGGTGAAGGCGCTCGGGCGCACGATGGTCCAGTCGAGGCCGCTCGCCCGCACGAGGCTTTCCTGCAATTCGTGGTCCTTGAACACCGGGCGCAGCAGCAGCCCGAACATGATCCGCTTCCAGAAGAAATTGAGGTTCGGCCAGCTTTCGTGCGCGCCGAGGGTCGACTGGCAGATCAGCCGGCGGACGCCGCGCGCCTGCATCGCCTGGATGATGGTCATCGTGCCCTTGGAACGGATGGTGCTCTTACGCGAGGTGCCGGCGCCAAGCGTCACGACGACCGCGTCGTGGCCGTCCACGGCATCGGCGACGGCCTCAGGGTCCAGCGCGTTACCGACGACCACCTGGAGGTTCGGGTGGACGATCCTCAGCTTGGCCGGGTCGCGGACAAAGGCGGTGACTGCGTGACCGTCCGCCAGCATTTTTTCCACGGCAAGGCGGCCGACGCTGCCGGTGGCCCCGAATGCGATCACGTTCATGGCTTCATCTCCTCTTGTTCAGGTCATGCCGTCGATAACTTGACATGATGTAAAGTTGACATGGTGTCAAATATCGCTAGCTTGACATCATGTCAAGAGACGGAACCGAAACACGCAAGGCCATTCTCGATGCCAGTTGGGCGCTGCTGGAATCGGGCGACCGCGCGGTCCGAATGTCGGATATCGCCAGGGCCGCGGGGATCAGCCGGCAGGCGCTCTACCTGCATTTCCCCAATCGGGCGGACCTCCTGAGCGCCGTGACGCTCCATATCGACGCGTCGAAGAATGTCGACGCGCGCCTTGCGGCAAGCCGCGCGGCAACGTCCGGCGAGGCGCGTCTGGAGGCGTTCATCGAGGCCTGGGGCAATTACATCCCGGAAATTCACGGGGTCGCGAAGGCCCTGATCGCCATGCAGGACAGCGACGAGGAGGCACGGCGCGCCTGGCAGGGGCGTCTTGCGGCGGTGCGCGCGGGATGCGAGGCGGCCGTCGCCGCCATCGTCGCCGACGGCCGGCTCGCGCCGGATCTCACCACCGAGCGGGCGGGCGACCTTCTCGCGGCGCTGCTTTCGGTTGAGACCTGGGAACGGCTCACGCGCGACTGCGGCTGGCCGCAGGCGGACTATGTGGCGACGATGAAGGCGCTGGCGCGCAAGGCGCTGATTGGGGGGTGAGGGTGGCTGGTGTCAGGGCGGGGATGGAGCAGGGCGGGTTGCTGTGCCGCTTTCTCACTCACGTGCCCTCGCAGTGTATTTCACCCGCCAAGGGCAGGGAGCGATCTCGGCGTTGCGGTGGAAATCGACGACCAGAGAGGCCTTGCGACGGCAGTGGCGTGGCTCAGCCTCGGCGGGCATCTAGAGGAGATGGTGCAGGGGTTTTGGAAGTATTGAGGGGCATATAAGTTCGGAAAGGCGTAGAAATTTCGGAGCCGTACTGTGCAAACGGTTGCTTGGCTAGCTGAAGGCGAGGTTCCTATAAGAGCCAATCGTCGTCATTCCAAGAATTATGGAAATTAGAAGCGGGGCCATTATCAATATCGTTCATCATTCGGTTTACCTCTGCAAATGGAATGGATTCATTGCAGAATATTTCGAGGATAGGTTTGAATTTTTCGAATTTTTCTCGAGCGCCTATCATGGCGTCTGGAAGATTCTTCCTCATGAAATTGAGAAGGGGCGCGTCAGGTTCGTTGCCTAGGCGAATATCCGCGAAGCCGAGGAGGCGTTTGTCTCTGGCAGCAATGGCTAGTTGCTCGTCGGCTGCTGGATAACGTTGGCGGAGAGTCTGCCATGTGATACCGCCGCATCGGCGCAGGAATGCACCCGTTATGTAAGGTGTGCGGCGGGCGATAAGGACGGGGACAACATCTAAGGCGATGCATTTTGATAGGAGGTCTTTGACCTCCGGTTGGTTCGGGTAGAGCCAAGGCCGGACATTTTTTATTTCTACACCAGCCCAGTCTCTATTACTTCCGCTTATATTTAACAGGAAATCGAGTTTTTTATTGTTCTGAAGAAAACGTCCAGACAAATGAGAAGGCGGCTCTTCTTTTTTGTAAAGAATACCATCGTCGTGCGCCGCCAAGTCAACGAAGCCGCCGATATAGTCATACTTGTCGTTGTTTTGCATCGCCCTCTGCACGCATATCTCAAGAGACTGGCCGACTCTTTTGAGAAATTTGTCATTGCAGATTGAGTTGTGCGCTTCCCTCTGTTCGAGGAGGCGACCTTGAATGAGTTCAGGCGGCGTATCGGACAGGTAATACCAATCGGCGCCGGCGCAATCTAATTGTCGTACGAGCCCGTCTTTTCGCAAATGCGTCATTGCGGTTGTGATGATGTGCGGTTCAATACGTTGTCTGTACGGCCCTGCATCCGAGATTTTATGCTCGAGTGTTCGGCGCGTTGCGATGCCGTGTTTGGCCATCACATTCGTCAGGCGTTTCTTGGCTAGCTGAAGCCGCTCCTGCCTGCGCACTCTCTCTCCTTTTATATAGATAGTAGAAGTATGGCTAGGCTCTGCGATGGAGTGACGGGTTGGGTGCGGTGGAGAATCATGGTTAATGGAATCCACCGGAACGGTATAAAATCGTTAATAGTGCAATAAATCTCCAATTTTTGGCGAGGAGTCGCCAAAAATAAGAGAAAAATTCCGCTGGAATCCCCCTGTCAAACAGAAGCTTAACTTCTATATGCTGGGGAAGGGACTCGATATTCAGAGAGAAATCTGGCTTGTCTGGTGGCTTATTGCGCATCTGAGTTGCCTATATATTGGAGAGAGCGGTGTCCCATCCGAGATCCGTCAGGATGTAGCGCCCATCGGGGGCGTCTGGCGTGCGCCGGTAAATGGCGAAGCCTCGGCGTTCGAGTGTTCGATGCGACACTAGATTTCTGATCTTTTGGCTGAGTCGATCATCGCTGCGATTCCGAAGCGCAGATAAGTCATCCCTGGAAGGGCGTAAAATATCTCGCAAGAAAGGGGCGAGTTCGCTGATTGACAAACCTTCATCTGGATCGCCGTACTCTGCGATGATGGTGATGGTGGGGTGTATCAGGTCGCGCTCGGAAATCGGCAGATCGTTAACCATGTTTCTTCCATATGATGTGGCTGATGGAATCGACGGTACTACAATTAGCTCGATTCGGAAGGGGCATGCAAGCGGAGTCCTGGAATTTTAACTCTATTTTTGTGAGTGGGGCGGTCGTGTTTGGGGATGAGTGTTCTTTAAATGTTTCTTTTCATATAGTTATGTTTTGTCTAGATATACACAAAAATGTATGAATGTGATGCGCTGTGCGATCCGAGAAATTTTGGCAGCGGTGGCTGACGACGTCGCGGCTTCTGAAGAACGTCGGCTCGAGTGGACGAGGATGTCTGGATATCGTCGCTGCTTGGAAAACGGACTGCCGAGCGTCTGCTGGATTTTGCCGGCTTTCATGCCTATAAGGGGCCGGAAATTTCGAAGAACCGGCCGCGCGACCCCAGATCCCGCTTTCCTGGCGGCGCGCAGGCCGCAAGAGGCAGGACAATGGCAGGTCACAGTCAGTTCAAGAACATCATGCACCGCAAGGGTGCGCAGGACGCCAAGCGCGCCAAGGTCTTCTCCAAGCTCGCCCGCGAGATCACCGTGGCGGCCAAGGTCGGCGGCCAGGATCCGTCCATGAACGCCCGCCTGCGCCTCGCCATCCAGAATGCCCGCGCCGAAAACCTGCCCAAGGACAATATTGAGCGCGCGATCAAGAAGTCGGCCGGCGCCGAGGGCGACAATTACGACGAGATCCGCTACGAGGGCCGCGGGCCGGGCGGCGTTTCCGTCATCGTCGAGGCGCTGACCGACAACCGCAACCGCACCGCCTCGGCCGTGCGCTCCTATTTCACCAAATGCGGCGGGTCGCTGGGTGAAACCGGCTCGGTCGCCTTCATGTTCGACCGGGTCGGCGAGATCGTCTACAAGGCCGCGGTCGGCTCGGCCGACGCGGTGCTGGAAGCGGCCATCGAGGCCGGCGCGGAAGACGTGCAGTCGACCGAGGAAAGCCACGTCATCACCTGCGCCTTCGAGGATCTCGGCGAGGTGCCGAAGGCGCTCGAGGAGACGCTCGGCGAGGCGGACTCGGTCAAGGCCGTCTGGCGGCCCCAGACGATGACCGAGCTCGACGAGGACAAGGCGCAGACGATGATGAAGCTGCTCGACACCCTGGAAGACGACGACGACGTGCAGAACGTCTATTCGAACTTCGAGGTTTCCGAGGAGATTCTGGCCAAGCTGACGGCGGCCTGACGGGCGCCCTGGCGCCACCATTTCCGAAGGCCGGGCAGGGCGGCTCCGCGACGGGATCGCCGCCCGGCCTTTGTCTTTTGAAGCGGCGTGCCGCCGCGCGGGCCTCATCCACCTTGAAAGGGATCTCCAGGTGATCCGGGAAGTCGTCGGACTGATCCTTGCGCCCGGCATGCATCTGACGATGGCGGTGGCGCTGATCGCGGGGCTCGTGCGCGGCTTTGCCGGCTTCGGCGGCGCGCTCATCTACGTGCCGGTCGCGGCCGCCGCCCTCGGTCCGGCGGTGGCGGGGCCGAGCCTCCTGCTCTTCGACGGCTTCGGCACGCTGCCCAACGTCTTTCGCGCCTGGCGGTCGGCCAACTGGCGCCTCGTGCTGCCGCTGATCGTCGGCGCCGTGACCATGGTGCCCGTCGGGGCCACCGTGCTGAAGCATGTCGACCCGACGGCGGTGCGCTGGTTCATCTGCGCCGTCATCTTCGTGGTCGTCGCCGCGCTCGCCTCGGGGCTGAAATGGCCGGGGCCGCCGAAGACGCCGGTCTCGTTCGGCGTCGGCCTCGTTGCCGGCTTCCTCGGCGGTCTTGCGCAGATTTCCGGCCCGCCGGTCGTCATCTACATGCTCGGCCGCTCGATGGCCGCCGCCGACACCCGCGCCAACCTCTTCGTGCTGTTCGCGGTCAGTTCGGTCGCGACCTTCATCACCTATCTGGTGACGGGCATCCTGACCTCCACCGTCGTTCTCACCGCGATCATGGTCGGGCCGTTCTATATCGCCGGCGTCTGGACCGGGGCCTTCCTCTTCGGCAAGGCGCCGGAGCGGTTTTACCGCCGGCTCGCCTTCGTCCTCATCATCGCCGCCGGCATCGCCGGCATGCCGATTTTTCAGGAGTGATGATGCTCCGGTCATAGCGGCAGGGGGCTTGGGCGGGCCTTTGAGTTTGCTCCGGAGCTGGGACGCCCCCTCTCCCCAGCGGGGAGAGGGTGGCCGAAGGCCGGATGAGGGGGCTTTGGGGGGGTGCCCCCTCATCCGATCGCTGCGCGATCACCTTCTCCCCGCTGGGGAGAAGGAATTTGCGGCCGCCTGCCTTTGCCAGCCCGTTTGTCGTTCGGGGCGATCGCCCGACAGCCACCGAATTCGGCCGCGCCGCGATCCTCCGTCTTAACCATCCCGCTCGGCTTTATGAACGTCGTTCAAATTTTCACTTGAACGACGTTCATTTCCTGTTATCGTCCGTCTTGTGAACAACGTTCATATACGGACGAGCAGGAGACGAAATGATGTTCAAGCAGCTTTTTGCTCTCGTCAGGGGAGAAGCCTTCGAGGCGGCGGAGCGGACGGTGGACCGGCATGCGCTGCCGATCCTGCGCCAGCAGATCCGCGATTGCGCCGCGGCCATCGAGGCGGCGCGCAAGGCGGTGGCGGTCGCCATCGCGCAGAATGACCAGGAAATCCGCCAGCACAATCGCATCGTGGAGCGCATCGCCGATCTCGAACAGCGCACGCTTGCGGCGCTGGAACAGGGGCGCGACGATCTTGCCCGCGAGGCGGCGGAGACGATCGCCTGCCTCGAAGCGGAGCGCGATGCCAGCGCCGAGGCGCAGGCGCAGTTTGCCGGCGAGATCGATCGGCTGAAGCGGATCGTGCGCCTGTCGCGGGCCCGCCTTGCCGATCTGGAGCGCGGCCAGCGGATCGCCGCCGCGACGGACCGCACCCAGCGCCTGCGCGAGACCGGCCACGGCCACAGCCTTTCCACGCTCAAGGATGCGGAGGAGACGCTCGGCCGGTTGCGGCTGCGCCAGCGTCAGATCGACGTTGCTGCCGAGGCGATGGCCGAGATGGAGGCCTGCGGCGACCCGGCCGCGATGTCGGAAAAGCTGGCAAAGGCCGGCTGCGGCGCGCCGCTCAAAGCCTCCGCCGACGATGTGCTCTCGCGCCTGAAAGCCCGCATGGCGCGGGCCGACGCGCCGGCCGGCTGATCCACGACCCAACCATCAGACCCACAAGTCAAAAGGAGATTTCGTCATGTCCACCAACAGCGTCACCCCGCACCACACCGGCGCCTGGAAGCTTTTCACCATGGCGAGCTTTGCCGTCGCCGCCGCGATGATGGCCGGCGGCATCTACTTCCTCGAGGCCAGTTTCTCGGCCAAGGGCTTTTATGCGATGGCCGCGATCATGCTGGTCCACACGGCCATCACGCTGACGAAGACGATGCGTGACTCGGAGGAGGCCGACCGCCTGATCAACCGGGTGGAGGACGCCAAGACCGAGAAGCTGCTGATGACCATGCATCGCAGCGACGATCTTTGAGGATCGTCTGGCTGACATGGACGAGGCGGAGCGACCGACGGCCGTTCCGCCTGCCTTTGCCAGGGGTTTCCGACCTTTCGACCGCTGTCATGGTCCGCGAAGGCGGACCATGACCCTGTTTAGCGCATGAGGTTTGTTCTGCAGCGCTCGCAAAGGGGCAACAATCATCCCTCGACTCTATCGTGTGTTCCCTTTATGTTCCAGTCTCAATCACGGGAGGAACATGATGAAACTCTACTGGTGTCCGCAAAGCCGATCCGCAACCGCGCTCTGGCTGATGGAGGAGGCGGGCCTTCCCTACGAGCGAGAGCTCATCGACATCCGCAAGGGCGATCAGTCGACGGACGCCTTTCGGGCGATCAACCCGATGATGAAGGTGCCGGCGCTTGTCGATGGCGAGGCGCAGGTGGCGGAAGTCGCAGCGATCTGCCTCTATGTCGCGGACATCGCCGCCGGAGCGGGACTTGCCCCCGCGCTCGGCGACCCGTTGCGCGGGCGCTACCTGCAATATGTCGTCTTCGGGGCGGCCGGCATTGAGGCGGCAATCACCCAGCTTTACGCCAAGTTCGACATGCCGACGGTGTCGGCCGGGTGGGGCAGCGCCGAGCGTGTCTGCGACGTGCTCGACGGCGAATTGCAAAAGGGCGACTGGATCCTTGGCGAGCGCTTTTCCGCCGCCGACATCGTCGTCGGCTCCGGGCTCCACTTTGCCGTGAAGGCCTTCAAGATGGTGCCCTCGCGTCCCTCCTTCGACGCCTATATCGCGCGCTGCGAGGCGCGCCCCGCCTGGCAGAGGGCACGGGCGATCGAGGCGGCGGGCGGCTGACGCTCGACTCTGTCTGGATCGCCAAGTTATTCCTCGCCGATGTCATCCCCGGCGAGCCGAGCGACGCGATGGCGAGGGAAGGGGATCCAGAAACCGGTCGATGAGTGCGGGGCATCCTTCCGGATTGCCTTCCCCTCGGTCCTCTGGCTCCCGGCCGGGAATGACATCGTGCCGAAAGAGCGACAGGTGCCGGCGCGGCGCTTCCGGCGTTGCTCACACCGGCAGCGGTCCCTGGTCCTTCACCGTGCGGATGGCGAAGTTGGAGCGGATGTTCTCCACCATGTCGAGGGAGATCAGCCGCTCGGTCATCCAGTGCTCGTAGCTTTCCAGATCCGGGACGACCACCTCGAGCAGGAAGTCGGATTCGCCCGACACCATGTGACAGGCGACGACTTCCGGCATCGCGGCCAGCGCGGCGGAGACGGACAGCATCTCCTCGCGGTTCTGGTGCGTGGCGCTGAGACTGACGAAGACCGTCAGGCCGAGCCCCGCCTGCTTGCGGTCGACGACGGCCCGGTAACCCCGGATCACACCCTCCGTCTCCAGCTTCTTCACCCGTCTCAGGCAGGGCGAGGGGGACAGATTGATCCGCTCGGCAAGCTCCACATTGGTCAGTCGGCCGTCTTCCTGCAAATGCTGCAAAATCTTGCGGTCGGTGCCGTCGATGCGATCTTGGGGCATGGATATTAAAATTCCAGCGTTGAATTGGCATAGTCTGCCAATAATCGAGATGTTTGAGGCATAATACGCAAGGACATGCCCCTCCCGTCAAGGCTATCGTCAACAGGTAAGCAATCCTGTCCGATAACCCCAGTGGAGGGCCGCCATGTCGTTCGTCGATCTTGCCCCGCGCCAACTCCGGTCTTCCTTCCTGGCTCACCCTTCAGCCGGTCTCATTGCCGCGCTGCTGACGGTCGTCGGCTGGACCACCTGGGTTATCGGCACGCGCTATGCCATGGCCTCCGGCGCCCTGCAGATCGACCCGGCCGGGCTTGCCGTCATCCGCTTCGGCGTTGCCGCCGTCCTGCTCGCGCCGGTGTGGCTGCGCATTGGCCTTATCCCACGCGGCCTCGATCATCGCTCGCTCTTCGGCCTGCTCTTTGCCGGTGCGCCTTTCGTCGCCTTCGTCTCCGCCGGTCTGGCGCTTGCGCCCGCCGCCGAATCCGCGCCCATCGTCACCGGCCTGATGCCGGTCGTCACCGGGGCGCTTGCCGCCGCCTTCCTCGGCCAGCGGCTCGGCCGCCTTCAGGTCTCCGGCCTTCTCGTCATTCTCGCCGGCATCGCCGTCATCGTCGCCGGCGGCCTGATGCGCAATCCCGCCGCCTGGCAGGGCTATGCGTTCTTCCTTGCCGGCGCGCTCGCCTGGGGCGTCTATTCCGTTTCCTTCCGCAAGAGCGGGCTCGGCGCCATCGAGGCGACGGCGCTCATCGCGGTCTGGTCCTTCATCGCCGTCCTGCCCTGGGGCGCCGGATCGCTCCTCCATGCCGCCGAGACGAGTTCGGTCGGCGTGCTTGCCGGGCAGGTCATCATCCAGGGCTGCGTTGCCGGCGTCTTTTCCATCGTCGCCTTCAGCTTTGCCTCCACGCGGCTCGGCCCGGCCAAGGCCTCGGCGCTCACCGCGATGACGCCGGTCTGCGTCCTCGTCGCGGCAACCGTGCTTCTCGGCGAGCATTTCACCGTTCCGGTCATTCTCGGCTCGCTCATCGTCGGCTGCGGCGTCGTTGCGGCCAGCGGATCGCTGCCGCTGGCGCTCGCCCGCCGGCTTCCGGCCCTCGTCAGGGGCTGACACCGTTTCTTCGCCTCCCTGCGAAGACGCTTTCGCCGGTGGAGCATCGCAGACGCGCAAAATAGGTTACTCTTTTGCGTGCGATGCTCTACCGGTGAAAGCATGACCGAAACCACCCGAATCATCGGCATCGACCCGGGCCTACGCCGCACCGGCTGGGGCGTCATCGACGTCCTCGGCAATTCCGTGCGGTTCGTCGCCTCCGGGATCGTCACATCCGATGGCGAGGCCGATCTCGCCGCGCGGCTCGTGCAGCTTCACGACGGGCTCGACGAGGTGCTTCACCGCCACCAGCCGCATGAGGCGGCCATCGAGCAGACCTTCGTCAACAAGGATGCCGGGGCGACGCTGAAGCTCGGGCAGGCGCGCGGTATCGCCCTTCTCGTACCGGCCCGCCGCGGACTCGTCATCGCCGAATATGCGCCCAACGCCGTCAAGAAGGCGATCGTCGGGGCAGGGCACGCGGACAAGAGCCAGATCCAGATGATGGTCAAGGTCCTGATGCCGAAGGCGACCTTCGAAAGCGCCGATGCGGCCGATGCCCTCGCCATCGCCATGACGCATGCCCATCACCGTGGATCGGCGGCCGGACGGTTGGCCCGCGCGGCTGCATGTTCTTGACCTGTTCTTCTTGCCCCGCTAGCGTGCGGCAAGCCTTGCTCTCCGCCCGAATCGCAGCATGGAGAGCGTTCACCGGAAAGGTCGGCGGGCAGCGATGATCGGCAAGCGGCTATGATCGGAAAGCTCAAGGGTGTCGTCGACAGCTTCGGCGAGGATCACGTTATCCTCGACGTGCACGGGGTCGGCTACATCGCGCATTGTTCGGCGCGCACGCTGCAGCGGCTGCCGGCCGTGGGCGAGGCTGCGGTGCTTTTCATCGAAACCTACGTGCGCGAGGATATGATCCGCCTCTACGGCTTTGCCAGCGAAGCGGAGAAGGAATGGTTTCGCCTGCTGATGACCGTGCAGGGCGTCGGCGCCAAGGTGGCGCTCGCCGTCCTCGGCGTTCTCTCTCCGGCCGAGCTTGCGACCGCCATCGCGGTGCGCGATCTCACCGCAATTTCGCGCGCGCCCGGCGTCGGCAAGCGCGTTGCCGAGCGCATCACGGGCGAGCTCAAGGACAAGGCGCCGGGCTTTTCCGATGCCGATCCGGCGGCGCTGCGGCTTGCCGGCGATGTCGCGGAGGCCAAGGGCAGGGGGCCGGCCGGCGATGCGGTCTCGGCCCTCGTCAACCTCGGCTATGGACAGCTTCAGGCGAGCACGGCCGTGGCCGCCGCCATGAAGGAGGCGGGCGAAGGCGCGCCGACGGAAAAGCTGATCCGGCTCGGCCTCAAGGAACTCTCGAAATGAGCGGCTTGCCCCGCTGGCCGGGTGCGCAGTCTTCTTGCCGCGCCGGAATGAACATGACGGCCGTCAGGGGTTCAGCTTTTTCCGCAATGCAGTATGGTGGCCTTTCCTTCTGGCCGATGGCCTTGTGATCCGGGAGATCGCCGCGTGTACCTGCTTTTCCGTTCCCTCATGGTCATCCTCTTCTTCCTCGTCTGGCTGGCGCTCTGGCAGGCGGGGGCGCTCGCGATCCTTGCGATCAAGCCACTGATGGGCGGGATGGCGCTCGCCGACCTGCCGAGCCTGATGCCCAAGGAAGGCGGCACGCCGCAGCCGATCGTCATCGCCGCCGGCGCATCGGTCGTGGTCAACATCTTCCTCGCCATGTCGGCGATGCTGATTTCCGAGCATGCGACCGGGGTCGGGCGCTTCATTGCGCTCTGCTTCAAGGCCGCCTTCATCCTGATGCTGCTCTTCGGCATCCCCTTTTCGATCTTCGTGTTCTCGCAGCCGATGGACGAGGCCGAGAAGCTGCCGCTGATCGGGCTTCTGGCCGGCGCCATCCTGTTGCCGACCGTCGTCGTTTCATTCCTCCTGTCGCTGCCCTTCCTGGCCTGGGTGAGCGAGAAGCCGCGCCGTGCGAAGGCCGTGCCCGGCCCCTATGTTCCGCCGGAGGATGTCGAGCCGGCGCCGATGCTGGAGCCGGCAGTCGAGACCGGACCGGTCATGGTGGCCGGGGACGAAACGATGCACGCTCCGGAAGACCAGCCCTCGACCGCCCTGCCGGCCGGGCCGATCACACCGCCGAGCGGTTCGGTGCACTAAAGCAAATCCAGGAAAAGTGGAGACCGGTTTTCCGTCCGGATTTGCGTGAAAGCAAAATATTAGAGCGATGCCATTGCTTTGTCGGCAATGGCATCGCTCTTGATCACGAAAGCAGCATCCTTGATGGCGACGACGCCCGAACGCCTTGTGACCGGCGAGGAACGGCCTGAAGACCTCGACGCGACGATCCGGCCGCAGACGCTGGGCGATTTCGTCGGACAGGCGGCGGCGCGGGCGAACCTCGACGTCTTCATCCGGGCGGCGCGGGCGCGGGGCGAAGCGCTGGACCATGTGCTCTTCGTCGGCCCGCCCGGTCTTGGCAAGACGACGCTGGCGCAGATCGTCTCGCGCGAACTCGGGGTCAATTTCCGGGCGACCTCCGGGCCGGTCATCGCCAAGGCGGGCGATCTCGCCGCGCTGCTGACCAATCTTGAAGAGCGCGACGTGCTTTTCATCGACGAGATCCACCGCATGAGCCCGGCGGTGGAGGAAATCCTCTATCCGGCGATGGAGGATTTCCAACTCGACCTCATCATCGGCGAGGGACCGGCGGCGCGCTCGGTCCGGATCGATCTGGCCAAGTTCACGCTCGTCGGGGCGACCACGCGTCTTGGGCTCCTGACGACGCCGCTGCGCGACCGCTTCGGCATTCCGGTGCGGCTCGACTTCTACACGACGGAAGAACTCGAACACATCGTCAAGCGCGGCGCGCGGATCATGGGCATCGGCATGACGGCGGACGGGGCGACGGAAATCGCCCGCCGCTCGCGCGGAACGCCGCGCATCGCCGGCCGGCTCCTGCGCCGGGTGCGCGACTTTGCGGTCGTTGCCGGCAAGGAGGCGATCGACCGGGACACCGCCGATGCGGCGCTCTCGCGGCTCGATGTTGACAGTATCGGCCTCGACGCCCTCGACATGCGCTATCTCACCACCATCGCCTCGTCCTTCGGCGGCGGCCCGGTCGGGATCGAGACCATCGCCGCCGCCCTTTCGGAGCCGCGCGATGCGATCGAGGAGATCGTCGAGCCCTTCCTCATCCAGCGCGGTTTCGTTCAACGCACGCCGCGCGGGCGCCTCCTGACGGCCCATGCCTTCCGCCACCTCGGCCTTGCGGTGCCGAGCGGGCCGGACGCGCCGCAGTTCCAGCTTTTTTCCGATATCGACGACGAGTGAGCGTGACGATGGTCTCGATGCGGCCGGTCTCCGGCGAGTTGCGCGACGGCGCGCATCATCTGCCCGTCAGGGTCTATTACGAGGATACGGACGCCGGCGGCGTGCTCTACCACGCCGGCCATATCCGCTTTTTCGAGCGCGGGCGGACGGAGTTTCTGCGCGCAATCGGCATCAACCAGTCGAAGCTCAACGCCGCCGCGACCGAGGACAGGATCCTCTTCGTCGTCCGCAAGATGACGATCGAATACCTGAAGCCGGCGCTCCTCGACGACCTGCTCGACGTCGTCACCGAGGTCTATGACATCGCGGGTCCGCGCATCACGCTGAAACAGGAGCTTCGGCGCGAGGGCGAGGCGATCGCCACCGCCGACGTGCTGGTCATCTCCATCGGCGGCAATTTCCGGCCGGTGAAGCTGCCGCAGGAGATGGTGGATCTCATGTGGTCGGCGGGGGCGTGAGGTCTCCGCTAGCCCGCCCAGTCTGCAATGACGGCATCGGCCTCGATTTCGATAAGCCATTCCGGGTTCACAAACCTGTCGATGGCCATGATCGTGTCAACGGGCCGCACGTCCCTGAAATAGTCCTTGCGAACGTCGATGGCGGCTTTCCAGTTGTTGATGTCGGTCAGGATGATGCGGGTGCGCACGACATCGTGAAGTCCCGATCCGGCCTGTTCGAGGGCCGCCTTGATGATCTCGATGCACTGACGGGTCTGGGCCGCGACGTCGCCAACGCCGACGGTCTTGCCATCGGCCCCGACCGGCGCCGTGCCGCCGACGGCTATGAACGGTCCGACCCGGACCGCGCGGCTGAACCCCACGACGGCCTCCATCGGGTTTCCGTTGGAGATCAGCTCTCGATCGAATTCCATTGTCGCCTCCCCATTCGCCTTGCCGGTTCCAGCAAACTTAGCGCGGAGCGATGGCTTTGACCGCTTTTCGAGTTGCGGTTGAGGTTTCGAGCCGTCTCCCGCGTTGCGGTTGGAGCGCGCGATCCGCGCCACCAATGCGCCATAACGCTAAATTAACCATGTTGCGGCAAGGTCGCCCTGAAGGCTCGGTCCACGTCGGTCGTCGTTTCGACAAATTTGACCGGCAGTGAGCCTCGCCAAGGTTAAGAGCCTGCCGTCAAAGCCAAGGTCGGGCGCGCGGGGCGGATTTCGCCCGGACAGCGACAGTCACCCTGAGCTCTCCGGCGCTTGCCGTATTTTTTGCCCAAAGAGGTTGCATCCTAAATGAATGGCGAAGTCGCCCAAGCGGTTCTCGATGCGCCCGGTGCCGATCTTTCCCTGATCTCGATGTTCCTCGGAGCGCACATCATCGTCAAACTGGTGATGATCGGGCTTCTGGCGGCGTCGGTCTGGAGTTGGGCCATCATCATCGAGAAGCTCATCCTTTATGCGCGCACCCGCCGCGCGATGGACCAGTTCGAGAAGATCTTCTGGTCGGGCCAGTCCCTGGAGGAGCTTTACCGCTCGCTGGTGAGCCGGCCGAACCACGCCCTTGCCGCCCTGTTCGTTGCCGCGATGCGGGAATGGAAGCGCAGCCACGAGGGCGGGCGGGGCACGTTCACCTCGCTCAACCAGCGGATCGAGAAGGTTCTGGATGTGACCATCGTGCGCGAGGCCGAACGGCTGGAGTCGCGGCTCCTGTTCCTGGCGACCGTCGGTTCGGCGGCGCCCTTCGTCGGCCTCTTCGGCACGGTCTGGGGCATCATGACCAGCTTCCAGGCGATCGCGGCGTCGAAGAACACCAACCTGTCGGTGGTGGCGCCGGGCATCGCCGAGGCGCTCTTTGCCACCGCGATGGGCCTGCTGGCCGCCATTCCGGCGGTGATCGCCTACAACAAGCTGTCCAGCGACGCCGGGCGGCTGTCCACGCGCATGGAGAGTTTCGCCGACGAATTCTCGGCCATCCTGTCGCGCCAGATCGACGAGCGGAGCTGACGCCATGGGCATGAGTGTCGGGTCAGCAGGGGGCGGCGGCGGACGCCGGCGCGGCCGCAGGCGAGGTCGCCACGGCGCGGTGATGAGCGAGATCAACGTCACGCCCTTCGTGGACGTGATGCTTGTGCTTCTCATCGTCTTCATGGTCGCGGCGCCGTTGCTCACGGTCGGCGTGCCGATCGATCTGCCCGAGACGGCGGCCAAGCCCATGGAGGGCCAGACCGATCCGATCAACATCTCGGTCGACAAGGAAGGCAAGATCTTCCTGCAGGACACCGAGGTGAGTGCCGACGAGGTGGTGCCGAAGCTGCAGGCGATCGCCAAGAACGGCGTCGAGGACCGCATCTACGTGCGCGGCGACCGCGATGCCGACTACGGCACCGTGATGCGGGTGATGGCGCGGATCTCGGCCGCGGGCTTCAAGAAGATCGGTCTGGTCAGCACCGAGGAACAGGGCAGCTGACGAACAAGCACTTGGCCGGCGCCGCCTTGCCGGCCTGACGGATTTGACATGCGGATAGGCCTTTCGGCTTCTGTAGCGGTACATGCGATCATTCTCCTCTGGGGGCTCGTCAGCCTTCCCGGAGCGAAGCCGTTCGAGGTCGCCGAAGTCGAGGCCGTGCCGGTCGACATCATCACCGAAGTGACCAACGTCTCGCAGGGCTCCAAGAAGGCCGAGCGCAAGGAGACGCAGAGCCAGGGCGTCGCCAAGCCGCCGAAGCCCAACCCGGAGGCCAAGAAGGCCGGCAACGCGCCGAAGGACCTCGACGCGCCGCCGACGCCGAAGCCGAGCACCGAGGCGTCCGTCCGCGAGGCCGCGCCGCCGCCCTCGCCAACCCCCGCACCGAAGGCGCCGGAACCGCCGGCCCCGCCGCCCGAGCCCGCGCCGCCGAAGCCAGCCGAGGCGAAGGCCGAGCCGAAGCCGCCGGAACCCGCCAAGCCAGTCGAAAAGGCCCCGGCTCCGACGACGGACGTCGCGGAACTGGCGCCGCCGGAGAAGAAGCCGCAGGAGTCAAAACCGGAGCCGAAGACGGAGCCGAAGCCGGAGGAGACCGCGCAGGACAACGCGCCGCCGGCCCCGGCGGTGAAGCCGCGCGTCAAGCCCGCGCCGCCGAAGCCGATCGAGACCGCGTCCGCCGAACCGCAGGACACGACGCCGAAAAAGCCGGCCAAGCCCGCCAAGGACACGTCCAAGGTCGGCCGGGAGGACTCGACCAGCAACTTCGATCCGGAGCAGATCGAGAACCTCCTCAACAAGGTCGATCCCTCGGGCGGCGGGGCGCTGGCCTCCGACCAGACGGCGTCGCTCGGCACGGCGACGGGCCGCGATGTCGGCCAGATGACGGCCAACGAGCTCGAGGCGCTCAGGGCGCGCATCTTCGAATGCTGGGTGCCGCCGGTCGGCGCCAACACCGACGGCATCCGGGTTCCGATCCGCATGACCCTCAATCCGGACGGCTCGCTGAACGGGCCGCCGGAGGCGCTCGAGATTCCGGGCGGTCCCTATGGCCAGGTCGTGGCGGAGGCAGCGCTCCGGGCGATCCGCCGCTGCGCGCCCTACGACTTCATGCCGCCCGAGAAGTTCGACCAGTGGAGCGTGGTCAACATCAATTTCACGCCGCCTTCGGCCTATTGAGCACAGTCGAAAATGGCGGGTGGTGGCCTGCCGCCATGAAAAAGAACGGTTTTCCGTCTCTTCAAGGCAGCAATGGCACCAGCAACGACACGTCCGGGGCCGGCAAGACAGATGCCGGCGCGCGGGCCGACAACGGAGTAGGGATTATCATGACGGGAATTCTTTCCCTCAGCAGCGGTATCCTCGGCAAGGGGACAGGATCGGCGGTGCGCCGGGTCATGGCCGCTGTCGTGGCACTGATTGGCCTTGCGGCCGCGGGCCCGGCCCGGGCCGAGATCACCATCGACATCAACGGCGGCAACTTCCAGCCGTTGCCGATTGCCATTCCCGCGTTCGGCGGCGATGCGCAGCTCGGCGCGCAGATCGCCGAGGTCGTCACCTCCGACCTGAAGCGCTCCGGCCTCTTCGTGCCGCTCGATCCCGCCTCCTTCATCGACAAGGCGGTCAATCCGAACGTCATGCCGAATTTCCAGAACTGGCGCGTGATCAACGCCCAGGCGCTGGTGACCGGCGATACGCAGCGCACCGGCGACGGCCGTATCCAGACCAATTTCCGCCTCTGGGACATCTACGCCTCCCAGCAACTCACCGGCCAGCAGTTCGTGACACCGGAGGCCAACTGGCGCCGCGTTGCCCATATCATCGCCGACGCGATCTACGAGCGCCTCACCGGCGAGAAGGGCTATTTCGACAGCCGCGTGGTCTTCGTCGACGAGACGGGCCCGAAGAACCAGCGCGTCAAGCGGCTGGCGATCATGGACCAGGACGGCGCCAACGTGCGCTACCTGACCCAGGGCAAGGAACTGGTGCTGACGCCCCGCTTTTCGCCCTCCACCCAGGACATCACCTACATGTCCTTCGGCGGTAACGAGAACCCGCGCGTCTATCTGCTCAATCTCGACACCGGCAGCCGGCAGGTGGTCGGCAATTTCAACAACATGACCTTCGCGCCGCGCTTCTCGCCGGACGGGCGCCGGGTCGTGATGAGCCTCGAACAGGGCGGCAACTCCAATATCTACGCGATGGATCTTGCCAGCCGGCAGGTCCAGCGCCTGACCGACTCGGCGGCGATCGACACCGGCCCGTCCTATTCGCCGGACGGCTCGCAGATCGTGTTCGAATCCGACCGTGGCGGTTCGCAGCAGCTCTATGTCATGGGCGCGGGCGGCGGCGGCGCGCAGCGCATCTCCTTCGGCAATGGGCGCTATTCGACGCCGGTCTGGTCGCCGCGCGGCGACCTCATCGCCTTCACCCGACAGTCGGGCGGCAAGTTCGCCATCGGCATCATGAAGCCGGACGGATCGGGCGAGCGCATCCTGACGGAAGGCTTCCACAACGAGGGTCCGACCTGGGCGCCGAACGGCCGCGTGCTCATGTTCTTCCGCGACAACGGGCAGGGGCCGCAGCTCTGGTCGGTCGATCTGACCGGCCGCAACGAGCAGCGCATTCCGACGCCGAACATGGCCTCCGATCCGGCCTGGTCGCCGTTGCTGAAATGACGCGCCGGAGCGGCCCGTTCACCCGGCGCGGGATGGGAACACAGGAATGACATATTCGGGACGAATGTGAAGTAACCAGTCGTTCACCATGTTTCCCAACCCGGCCTTAACCATGCGTGCGTTAAGGTAAACGGGACGGTCTGAGGGGCGCTCCATGAATGCGTGGCCCCATACCACTTCGAAGGATTCACCAGGATGGTCAGCTTGTTTTCCCTTGCGGCGCTGCGCCGCGTGATCGCCGTGTGCGGTCTTGTCGTCCTTGTCGCGGCCTGCGCCAAGAGCCCCAGCGAACTCGACGGCCAGCTTGCTGGCGGCACCGGTGCCGGAACAGCCGTTCCGGGCTCGGCCCAGGACTTCGTCGTCAACGTCGGCGACCGCGTCTTCTTCGACACCGACAGCTCGGAAGTGAACACGGAAGGTCGCGGCGTGCTCGACCGCCAGGCGCAGTGGCTCGGCCGCTACCCGCAGTACACCGTGACGCTGGAAGGCCATGCCGACGAGCGCGGCACGCGCGAGTACAACCTTGCCCTCGGCGCTCGCCGGGCCAAGGCCGCGAACGACTATCTCGTCAGCCGCGGGGTCAACCCGAGCCGGCTGCGCACCGTCTCCTACGGCAAGGAGCGTCCGGTGGCGCTTTGCGACGACGCTTCCTGCTGGGCTCAGAACCGGCGTGCGGTGACGGTGCTCAACAACGCCACCAACTGACGGCGCTTCTTGGCCCGAGGGATATGTGATGCTTCAGCGCCCGGCCTTGTTGGCCGGGCGTTTTTGCATGTCCCCCTGTGGGGCGGGAACGACCCTGCGCCTGCGTCCGGGGCGCTGGCGGATCATCGTATCGAAGCGGCCTGTCATGCAGGGCCTGCAGCCCTGTCCCGCCAATGGCGCGGCCTTGCCGGCCCGCCGGGTCTCAATTTGGCCGAACTCGTGGTCAATAAGGCAACGATTGATCAGGTCGAGTGCGACATCGTGTTGTTTTTTGCCCGCTTTTTTTTAACGCGGCGTGGCGCCCGGGAATGGCGCATCGTACCGAGAGCACGTCGTGTAACAGCCGGTTTGCACATATGTGACTGCATCTCGGGCAGAGTTGTTCTACATATGAGTAAGAACAAGCGTAACGACACCGCGACGCGTGATCGAGCCTGACGGAGACAAAACCGATTTCGGCGGTTCGATCCGGGCCGGATTTCTTGGGATGTGGATGCAACGGCATCATGAATAGAGTCAGCATGATCGGAATGAAGCGGCCGTCTGGCCGTGAGAATGACCCGATGGCGACCGCTTCGGGCGCCCCCCGGGCACAGCGTTGCGGCCTTGCTGCGGGACTGCTCGCCATCGGGCTTGGAGTGGCTCCGGCGCAGGCCGGCTGGTTTTCTTCCGACCCGACGCCGCCCGCAGACCTCGGGTCCGGCCAGTCGGTCCAGAGGGTCCAGAGCAGCGACCAGATCGCCCAGCAGTCGATCCGTATCGACCGCCTCGAATCCCAGATGCGGCAGATGAACGGCCAGATCGAGCAGCTTCTGCACGAGTTGCGGCAGCAGCGCGAGATGATGCAGCGCCAGCAGGAGGATATCGAGTTCCGCTTCCAGGAGATCGAGGGCGGCAAGGCGACGGGCAAGAAGTCGAGAGCCGAGCAGGCCGTTCCGCAGGACAGCGAGCCGATGGACTTCGGCGGTACCTTGCGCACGCCCGGCGGGCCGGAACCGATGCCGTCCGACAGCTATCCCGAGCCGACACCCGCGGAAAACAATGGCCAGCAGCTTGGCGCCCCGCCGTCCAGCCTCGGCACGCTGCCGGGCGTCAGCGCCGGCGTTGGCGCCGGCGGGTATGGCCAGTTCTCCGGGCCGCTTGACCTTTCCGCGCTTGCACGCGGCGATTCCGGTACGACGACCTATGGAGCGGGCGCGACGGATAGCGGGATCGGTCTGCCCGGCGGTCCCTCGACGCCGGTGGCGCCGACGACCGGCGATGCCAGCCCGCAGATGGCCTCCGTCATGCTGCCCTCCGATCCGCGCGAGGCCTACGACCAGGCCTATGGCTACATCCTTGCGGGCAACTACGAGATGGCGCAGATGGGCTTTCACCAGTTCATCACGGACCACCCCGATAGCACGCTGCTCGGCAACGCCCATTTCTGGCTTGGCGAATCCTATTTCGCCCGCAAGATGTTCCGCGAGGCGGCGAACGAGTTCCTCGACACCTACAAGACCTTTCCGCAGAGCCCGAAGGCGCCTGAAAGCCTGCTGAAGCTCGGGCTTTCGCTCAGTGGTCTGGGGGAAAAGGACGCGGCCTGCGCGACCTATACCGAGATCGGCAAGAAGTATCCCGAGGCATCGGGTACGCTGCTGAGGCGGGTCAGCGCCGAGCAGAAGAAATCGCAGTGCTGAGGCGGGTCTGACGTGAGCGGGGAAGGCGGCCGGAACGAGGCTCCGCCGCTCGATCCGGCGGAAGCGGACGCACTGCTGGCGCCCTTCTTCGATGCCGGACCGCTTGCCATCGCCGTCTCCGGCGGCGCCGATTCGACGGCGCTGATGATTCTTGCCGCCGACTTTGCCAAACGCCATCCCCACTATCCGCAGCCTCTCGTTCTGACCGTCGACCATGGCCTTCGCGCCGAAGCGGCGGGGGAGTGCGCCGAGGTCTGCGCAATGGCGACACGTTTCGGGCTGCCTTCGGAAACCCTGCGCTGGCATCCCGGCGTCCTCCACGGTGACATTCAGGCGAAGGCGCGCGAGGCGCGTTACCGGCTTTTGGCCGAGGCGGCCCGGAGCAAGGGCATCGCGCACGTGCTGCTCGCCCATCATCTCGACGACCGGGCTGAAACCTTCCTCATGCGGCTTGGGCGCGGCAGCGGGCTGCGCGGCCTTGCCGCCATGGGACCGAGCCGCGACGTCGACGGCGTGACTTTCCTGCGTCCTCTGCTCTCCGTTCCGAGGCGCCGGCTGGAAGCCAGCCTGCGGGCGGCCGGCCTGTCCTGGATCGACGATCCCTCCAACAGCGACGGGCGTTTCCTGCGGGTCCGGACGCGGCAGCTGATGCCCGAACTCGCCTCGATCGGCCTCACCCCGGAGCGTCTTGCCGAGACCGCCGAGCGGCTGTCGCGCGCGGCAAGCGTCATCGAGCGGCTGGTCGGGCGGCTCCGGTCGGAGGCCGTCTGCTGGCATCCGGGATATGTCCGTCTCGACGGGGCAAGGCTTTGCGAGGCGGACGAGGAAATCGCCTTGAGGCTTCTTTCCGATCTCATCCGCGACCTGAGGGGCACGGACTACGGCCCGTCCTTTCAGCCGCTTGAGGCGTGGTACGGCCTCTTGCGTGCGGGAGAGGCGCCGCGCGCCGCGACGCTCGGCGGGGTCATGCTGGCGCCGCGCCGCGACGGGCTCTGGCTCTATCCCGAGGCCGGGCGGACCGGGTTCGAGGAACGGGCCGTCGACGAGGACGGAATCTATCTCTGGGACGGCCGGCTGCGGGTCGTGCTGAAGGGGCTTGAGAACCGCGCTTTCCGGCTTGCCGCGCTCGGTGGGGCAGGGCGCCGCCAGCTCGAAGAGAGCGGCATCCGTCTGCCTGGGCCGGCTGCAGCGCGGGAGAGCATTCCGGGGCTTTTCGATGCCGATGCCGGGCTTGTTGCCGCGCCGGGCCAACCCGGGCGCGATCATGGCATCGAACTGCGGCTTGCGCAGACCGGCGAGCATTGACCAAGTCTCTGGACTTGCCAAAAGAATTGGCCGGAAGCGAAGAATTAAGGGATTGTCAACCCCGTGGGTTGGCAACGCCCTTCCGTAGACCTAAATTAACACCCTGACGCTAGGCTCGCCGAAATTCGGT
This sequence comes from Hartmannibacter diazotrophicus, assembly GCF_900231165.1. Lineage (GTDB taxonomy): Bacteria > Pseudomonadota > Alphaproteobacteria > Rhizobiales > Pleomorphomonadaceae > Hartmannibacter > Hartmannibacter diazotrophicus. The sequence goes on along the minus strand of NZ_LT960614.1, from coordinate 3,888,043 downwards.
TGGCCAACCATTTTTGTGTGCCGCCGGGACACCGGTGCCAAGGAACGACAATGAACGCACATTTCCGGAACTTCGCGCTCTGGGTCATTATTGCTTTGCTCCTGATCGCTCTTTTCCAGCTTTTCCAGAGCCCCGGACAACGGCAGGCCACGAACACCATTTCCTATTCTGAGTTCCTGAACAACGTCGATCAGGGCAATGTTCGTGACGTCACGATCATGGAGCGGAACGTTACGGGCCACCTGACCAACGATCGCTCCTTCGAGACCTATGTCCCCGATGGCGCCAACTACGTCGAGATCCTGCGCGACAAGGGCGTGAAGATCACGGCGAAGCCGGCGGGCGAGGGCTTCTCGTTGCTCGGCGTCCTGATCAACTGGATGCCGATGATCGTCATCCTGGCGCTGTGGATTTTCGTGATGCGCCAGATGCAGGGCGGCGGCGGCAAGGCCATGGGCTTCGGAAAGTCCAAGGCCAAGCTCCTCACCGAGGCGCATGGCCGGGTCACCTTCGACGACGTCGCGGGCATTGATGAGGCCAAGG